>JBIKLX010000014.1:0-28874 GCA_044359565.1 Ilumatobacteraceae bacterium | reverse complement strand
ATGTAGGCCACCTCGTCGGCGAGGTAGCGGTAGTTCACGTTCACCGGGGTGGCCCGCACCTTGAACGCAGCGAACACCGACTCGAGGTACTCGGGGCAGTTGTAGAGCAACTGCGCCACCTTGCTGTCGGCGCCCACGCCGTGTGCGCCGAACGCGCCGGCCAAACGTGCGGCTCGCTGCTCGAGGTCGCGCCAGCGCAGCTGGCGGTCGCCCACCACCACGGCCACATGATCGGGTTGCGCCGCGGCGAGCGCCTCCCACAAGGTCGCCCAGTTCTCCGAGAGTTGTGTCATCGTTCACCCTCCATCCGGTCCGCGGTGCCGGCCCGAATCGTACGGGCACCGTACGATGCTGGAGTCATGGAGCCGAGAACATGGAAGTAGTCCTCATCCGCCACGGCGAGCCCGAATGGTCTCGCGACGGTTTCGCCGTCGGCAATCCACCCCTCACCCAACGCGGCCACCACCAAGCAGCGGCCATGGCCGACGCCCTGCGCGACGAGCAGTTCGACGAGGTGTTGGTGTCGCCCCTGGTGCGCGCTCGCCAAACCGCGGCACCGTTGCTGGAGTTGCTGGGTATGCCCGAACGGATCGATCCGTGGCTGGAGGAGATCCGCAACCCGATGTGGCACGGCACCCCGCAGGAGAAGGTCGACGAGGCCTATCGCCAGCAGAACGCGAAGGTGTCGCACGAGCGGTGGGAGGGCATCCCGGGCGGCGAGCACCCACGCGACTTCGTCGAGCGCATCCGGCTGGGGTGCGAGCTGTTCCTCGCCGAGCGCGGCATCACCCGGGTGGAGGGCGATCTCGCTGTGTGGCACATTCCCGAGCCCGATCGGCGCATCGCGTTCGTCGCTCATGCCGGCACCAACTCGGTGGTCATCTGCACCCTGCTCGGCCTGCCACCCACCCCGTGGGAGTGGGACCGGTTCGTCATCGGCCACGCCACCGTGAACCGGTTGCGCACCCTGCAGCACGGCGACGGCTACAGCTTCAGCCTCACCTCGCTGTCGGAAGACGAACACCTCGCGCGCACCGATCGCACCTTCTGAACCATCCCCCGGGCGCGCAGTAGGGTGCCGTCATGAGCGCCACCGAGATCGATCCCGACAAGCTGAAGCTGTTCTCGTTCCAGTTGTTCACCAAGCTCGAGGGGGCCGTCACGGCGGGCATGATCCACCTCGGCGACCAGCTGGGGCTGTACGCCGCGCTGCGCGACGCGCCGGTTCCGCTCACCTCGGGTGAGTTGGCAACGGCCACGGAACTGGCCGAGCGGTGGGTGCGCGAGTGGGCCTACAACCAGGCGGCCGCCGGCATGATCACGGGTGCCACCGACGCTGATGGCACGGTGCGCTTCTCGCTCACGCCCGAGGCCGCCGTGGTGCTGGCCGCCCCCGATCACCCGGCCTACGGCATGGGCATGTTCCACCGCCTGCCGCAGACGATGCGCGCGGTGGAGGAGATGCCCGAGAGCTTCCGCTCCGGCCTCGGGCACGACTACGACAGTCACGGCCCGCAGGGCGCCGTGGGCATCGAGCGCAGCTTCGAGCCGTGGAACCGGGCGTTCCTCATCCCGGTCGTGCTGCCGGCGCTGGAGGGTGCGGTCGAGCGCCTGCAGGCAGGAGTGTCGGTGGCCGACGTGGGTTGCGGTGCCGGTGGGGCGGTGCTGATGATGGCCAAGGAGTTCCCCGCCAGCACGTTCGCCGGCTACGACATCTCGCACTACGCGCTCGGCCGCGCCCAGCAGCGCCTCGACGAGTCGGGTCTCACCAACGCCTCGTTCCACGACCCGCGCCAGCAGAGCCTGCCCAGCAACGGCTCGCTCGACATGGTCACGACGTTCGACTGCATCCACGACATGACCCATCCGCAGGAGATGATGGCGGCCATCCGTGCGTCGCTGAAGCCCGACGGCATCTGGCTGCTCGTCGACATCAAGGCCCAGGACAGCTTCGAGCAGAACGCGAAGAAGAACCCGATGGCGGCGTTGATGTACGGCATCAGCGTGCTCAGCTGCATGTCGTCGGCACTCAGCGAGGCCGACGGCGCCGGCCTCGGCACGCTCGGGCTCAGCGAGAACCGGGCCCGCGAGATGGCCGAGACGGCAGGCTTCACCCGGTTCCGGCGCCTGCCGGTCGAGCACTCGGTGAACGCGTTCTACGACGTCAGGCCCTGACCGGCGCCACAGGCGAGCCAGGTCGGGTGGAGCGGGGTCACTCGACCATCTGCAGGCGCCGCGAGGCGAACAACCACTGCCCGCCGGTGCGCCGGTAGGTGTCGTGGTACACGGCGATGCGCGACACGGCGTCGCCCTTCGCCGGCTGGAGGCGTTCGTAGATGGTGACCCGGCCGATTCCGGTGCCGCCGTCTTCGTCGACCTCGAACACGCACGCGCCAGGCGACTGCACCACCCACGAGAACATCTTCATCGCCTTCAGCCAGGTGGCCAGGATGGCGTCGCGGCCGGTGACGGTTGCGCCGGGGCGGAGTTCCCACTCGGCGTCGTCGGTCCATGTGGAGCCCCAGGTGTCGGCATCGTTGCGGATGACGCCGTCGCAGTAGCGGGCGATGAGCTGGGTGAGCGAGGTGTGTGTGGCGGGACCGGGGGCCACCAGACGGGCCACCTCGAGGCTGCTCTCGCTGCCGACGAAGTGCGCCAGGCTGAGCCCCACCTCGGCGGCGGCCACGGTGCGCACGTGGTCGATGAGTTGGGCGCGGTCCATCATCCCCTCGTGGGCGGCGAACTGCACGGCCAAGCCGTCGACGAGGGCGGTGAGACGGGTGGTGGTGGCACGCGGCGACGGGCACACGAACTCGCCTGTAGCGACACCGGCCTCGAGCACTCGCAGCAACAGTGCGTCGGTCTGCTCGTCGAGTTCCTGGCTGATGCGCTTCATCATCGGGTTACGCAAGGCCTCGCCCCACGCGTCGATCCAGAGCATCCACTCGACGTCGTCGCTGCCCTCGGGCACATAGTTCTGGATGATGCGGTCGAGTTGCGCCAGCGCGCTGGGTGCACCGGCGATCTCGGCCTCCATCTCGGCTACGTCGTTGCGCGCGTAGTGGGCGAACGCCTCGGCGAGCAGCTGCTCTTTCGAGTCGAAGTGATAGTGGATGAGGCTGCTCGACACCTCGAGGCGCTTGGCCACATCGCTGATGCGGGTACCGGCGAACCCTCGCTCGATGACGACCTGACAGGTGGTCTCGAGGATCTCGTTGCGACGCGCTTCGACGGACTGTTTCTTCACCGCTGCGCACGCTACCGCTCGCGGTCGGCTCCGGTGGGACATGGCCGTCCGCCGCTGTCTAGCGTTCACGCTACGTTCGCGTGGACGTACGTGTTCCGGCCTGCAGGGGAGGTCGGACTGATTCATGGGGGTGTGATGATGTCGACGCTGTCGATGTTCGATCTGTCGGGCAAGGTTGCGCTGGTCACCGGTGGCTCGATGGGCCTCGGGCTCACGTTCTGCGACGTGCTGGCCGAGGCAGGTGCCGATCTGGCCATCACCGCGCGCAGCGCCGAGCTGCTCGAGCAGAACGCTGCCGGCCTGCGCGAGCGGCACGGCCGGAAGGTCACCTGTCATCCGGGCGACGTCACCTCGGTCGACGACGTGCAGCGCGTCATCGCCGAGACGCTCGAACAACACGGCCGCATCGACATCCTGGTGAACAACGCGGGTATCAGCGATCTGCGTGGGTTGCCCAGCGAGTGGTCCGACCACGAGACCTTCCGCCGGGTCGTCGACGTCGACCTGTTCGGCGTGTGGTGCTTCACCCGCGAGGTGGCCCCGCACATGCTCGAGCGGGGCAGTGGCTCGATCGTCAACATCGCCTCCATCCTCGGCAGCGGTGGCAGCGAGTTCGTGAACCCGTGGTACTACGCGGCCAAGGGTGCGGTACTGCAGCTCACCAAGCTGCTCGCCGTCGAGTGGGCCGATCGCAACGTGCGCGTGAACGCCATCGCCCCGGGCTACTTCGTCACCGAGATGACCAAGCCGCTGTTCGAGATGCTGGGCATGGCGCCGTGGATCGAGAGCCGCACCCCGATGCGTCGCCTGGGCGACCCCGAGCGCGACCTGCGCGGCCCGCTGCTGTTCCTCGCCAGCGATGCGTCGAGCTACGTGAGCGGCCACAGTCTCATGGTCGACGGTGCGTTCGACGCCAGCCGCGGCGCCTGGCAGATCGCCCCCAGCCACTTCTCGTGGAACAAGGACCAGCCGCAGGCAGGCACGCCGTACGCAGGTCTGGTGCCGAACACGTTCGACCAGTGGAAGATGGGCATCCCCGGAATCCACTACCCGATGCCGGAGGCCTGATCCGCGATGACCGACCAACTCTCCCTCGACGCCGTGAAGGCGTACGGCACCGCGCTGTCACCCTGGGCGCACCTCGCCACCATCGGCGCCGACCAGCAGCCCGACGTCGTGCCCGTGCACCCGTGCTGGGAGGGCGATGTGGTGTGGATCATGTGCGGCCTCGACTCGGTGAAGGTGCGCAACATCGCCCACAACCCGCACGTGGCCCTGCACTGGCAGGTCACCGAGGTGGGCGACGGCCTCGAGGTGTGGGGAACCGCCACCGTGCACGCCGACCTCGACACCAAGCGTCGACTGTGGAACGGCGTGTTCGACTACGACCTGAACCTGTTCGCGCCGGGCGGCCCCGACGCCTCGCCCGACACGGCCTTCATCGCCGTGCAGCCCGGCCGGGCGATGTACATGAAGGCCTACGGCATGGGTGGCACCACCCGATGGACCGCATCGTGAGCGGCGACATCACCTTCGCCGAGGTGCGTGCCGATGCCGAGCGGTACGGGCGCATCGCCTACCTGGCCACCTCGTCGGCCAGCGGTACTCCGTACGTCTCGCCCGTGGCCGTGGCGTGGGTGGGCGACGACCTCGTTGCCTTCCTGGCAACCAACGAGGCCAAGGTCGCCAACCTGCGCGCCAATCCGAAGCTGTGCGTGCACTTCGCCGTCAGCGAGACCACCGACTGGGACAGCTGCATCCTGTGGGGCGACGCCCAGGTGGTCGACACCACCGAGGGACGCCAGGCCCTGTGGGGCCAGATGGGCTACGACCTGGCGATGTTCGAGCCCGGTGGGCCCGAGGCCGACACCCATGTGTTCGCCGTGCTGCGCCCCACCAAGGCCGTCATCATGCGGATGTACGGCATCAAGGGCCGCCTCACCTGGCGGGCCGCATGACCGGTCGGCTCACGGCCCTGTCGCGCAGTGTGGCCGGTAAGCGGGTGCTGGTCACCGGCGCGGCCTCGGGCATGGGTCGGGCCACCGCCCACCTGTTCGCCGACGAGGGGGCGCGGGTGGCGCTGTGCGACCTCGATACCGAGCGGCTCTTCGCCGTGGTCGACGAGATCACCGAGGTGCACGGCCCCGATACCGCGGTGGGCTATGGCTGCGACGTGTCCGACCACGCCGCGCTACGCAAGCTGGTGGGCGGCATCGTGCAGCAGTGGGGCGGCATCGACGTGCTCGTCAACAACGCCGGGGTGTCGCTGCCCAACTCGGCGTTCCAGGACGACGACTCGTACGAGTCCAACTGGGCCCGCACGCTCGACATCAACCTCACGTCGCACTCGCGCCTGGTGCGCCTGTGCCTGCCGTATCTGCGTGAGGCCGAAGGCGGCGGGCGCATCGTGAACATCGCGTCCACCGAGGCCATCGTCGCCACGGCCGGCATGACGGCCTACGCCGCCAGCAAGGCCGGGGTGGCAGGGCTCACCCGCAGCCTCGCCGTCGAACTCGGCCGCCACGGTGTGACCGTGAACTGCATCTGCCCCGGCCCCATCCTCACCGGGATGACGGCCCCCATCCCCGACGAGGCCAAGCAGACGTACGCCAAGCGGCGCGTGCCGCTGCGTCGCTACGGCCTGCCCGAGGAAGTGGCCCACATCACACTCAGCATGTGCCTGCCGTCGGCGAGCTTCCTGAACGGGGCGGTGGTGCCGGTCGACGGCGGAATGACGGTGCGCCACACCTGAACGGTGCCCCGGCAGGCTGCCCTGGCTCAGGGTTGATACGGGTCGAGGATGCCGGTGAGGCCGGTGACGTGGTCGCCGAAGGCGAGTTGTTCGAGGATGCCGGTGCCGTGCTCGACACGGCCGTCGGCGCCGCGGAACGTGGCCTTGCACAAGGCCTGGATGTGCACGTGCTCGCGGGCGCACGGCGTGTCGACGGGCAGGCTGAGGCGCTCGCCGGCCACCACCGACTCGCCCTGCCAGTAGCCGTGACCGTGCTTGGGGTTGCCGTACCCGATGCCGCGCATGTGGAACTCGTACATCGGCTCGAGTGTGACGGTGCTGACACCGCCCTGCCAGTCGACGAGGTCGTACTCGAACCGCTCGGCCCAGCGTGTGCCGGGCCGCCAGGTGATGCGCCAGTCGACAGTGCGCATCGCCTCGGCCTCACCGTCGCCTACCGGGGCGATGGCACCCACCTCGTGCCAGCGCCGGCCGTCGGCGTACTCGTTCACGTCGAAGTGCGTCGACATGCTGGGGAAGTTGGTGGGTGCCCACAGCCAGAAGAACTGGAACGGCCAGCCCACCGGGGCGCCGCTGGGGGCGGCCTCGCCGATGGGACGATGCCCCCACGAGCGGTCGCGTGAGCCGACGATCTCGCTGGGCGACACCTCGATGCGCTCACCGTCGACCTCGAGCCATCCGGTCCAGGTGCCGAACTGGGTGAGGCGGGTGTAGTCGAACAGAGTGCGCACGCCCACCCGGTACAGGAAGTGCGGCTCTTCGATCACAGGCGAGCGGCGGTCGAAGCGCAGGTCGGCGCGCAGGCCGTGTTCGGGGGCATCGACCACCAGTCGCAGCGTGTGCAGCGGCTCGATCACCTCCACCCGGATGGGGCCCACCGTCGTGGCGGCGCGTCGGTCGAGCGGGGCGCGCTGCGACGAGAACACCGATACCTGCTCGCCGTTGCGGACCACACTGAACGCCGCATCGGTGATGTGGCGGTTGGGGTACAGCCCCATGGCCAGGCCGAAGTAGATGGCGCCGTCGGCCGAGTAGCCGTTGAAGAAGTAGCGGTCGTAGAAGTTCAGGTCGCCGTCGCCGCTGTGGGCCATCGGCGCCGTCGTCTGGTGGACCGGGAAGTCGTCGTAACTCGTCAGCACAGACGTGACCGTAGCCACCCGGCGAGGTCGCCGGCGGAGTGGGAGAGCGGGGCGACTGCCCGTACGCTCGCTGGGCAATGGACGCTTCCGCTCCCGCCCCCGTTCCACGCTGGCGGATGTCGCCGCAGCGCTACCGGCAGGTCTGCATCGTCGCTCTCGCGTTGCTGTGCATCATCGTGGTCAGCGGGGCGGCCGTTCGCCTCACCGGTTCGGGCCTCGGGTGCGACGACTGGCCGAACTGCAACAACGAAAAGCTCATCGATGTGTCGTCGAAGCACGCCGCGATCGAGCAGATCAACCGGTTGTTCACCGGTCTGGTCGCCCTCGGCGTCATCGTCGCGGTGCTGGGGTCGCTGGTACGTGTGCCACGCCGACGCGATCTCACCTGGTGGTCGCTCGGCCTGGTGGCGGGGGTGCTCGGGCAGATCGTGCTGGGTGGCATCACCGTGCTCGTCGACCTGCATCCGGCCGCGGTGCAGAGTCACTTCCTGCTCTCGATGGTGCTCGTGGCGAATGCGGTGGTGCTGGTCTACCGCTCAGGCCTTCCCGACGTGCATCGCACCCCGGTGGTGACAGCGCCCATCCGCCGTCATGTCCGTGCGGTGACGGTGCTCACGGCCCTGGCGCTGGTGGCCGGCACGGTGGTCACCGGGTCGGGTCCGCACGCCGGCGACGAGGTGGCCCGCCGGTTCGGCGTCGCCATCACCACGGCGGCTCGCGTACACAGCGTGGCGGTGTGGGTGGCGGTGGCCGCGGTGGCGGCACTGCTGTGGCGGTTGCGCCGCCTGCCACGCGACCGCGAGGTACTCGACGGGCCGCTCACTGCGTGGGTGGCGGTGGCCGTGCTGCAGGGAGCGGTGGGCTACATCCAGTACTTCAGCGGGGTACCGGCGATCTTGGTGGGCGTGCACGTCGCCGGTGCAACGGCGCTGTGGGGCGTGACGGTGTGGTGCCGCGAAGTCCAGTGGACCGCGGTGCAGCCGGATGCGGCGTCAGCCGATGCCGCGGATGAAGGCGACCGACTTGTCGATGATGGTGGAGAAGAAGCTGCCCACCTCGTCGAGGAACGTGCCGAACGCGGCAGCACTGCCTGACGGATCGCTCCAGAACGAGATCACCAGGAACAGCGCCACGATGGTGACGCCCAGTTTCTTCACGATGTCCAGGTTCAACGTGTTCATGGCACGACCTCCGAAGCGACCCGACTGCTGCGGGGGTACGCCGAGCAACGGGGAGATCTCCGCCCGGCGAGGAGGATAGTGCAAGGTTTCGTCAGGAATCAACACGCTGCGCGCGAAATCGACCGATCTTCGCGGTGTCAGGCGAACCGCTGGAGGTGGCCGATGCAACTGCGGAATTCGGTGATGGTGGTGTGGATGATGTCGCGTACCGGCGCCACCGACTCGATGCGTCCGGCCACTTGGCCGGTGAGCGCGATCGAGGCCTCCATGTCGCCACCGAAGTAGAGGTCCATCGCGGTGCCGAACTCGGCCATCGACACGGCGTCGTCGTGCTCGAGGCGTTCGGTGCGGGCGGTGCGCAGGGCGCGTAGGCCCGGGCGTGAGAAGCGGTTCAGGAACACGGTGTCGGTCTCGGCGGCGCCGACGATGGCCTGCTTCCAGTTGTCGTGCACCGGCGACTCTGCGGCGCTGACCATCCGTGTACCCATCTGCACCCCTTCGGCGCCGAGGGCGAAGGCAGCCGCCATCGACCGCCCGTCGGTGATGCCCCCGGCGGCGATGACGGGTATGTCGACCTTCGAGCACACCAGAGGCAGCAGCACCATCGACGCCACGTCGCGGGGGTTCTTGAAGCCGCCGCCCTCGCCGCCTTCCACCACCAGGCCGTCGACGCCTGCGTCGACCGCCTTCAACGCAGCCGCCAGTGTGGGCACGACGTGGAACACCGTCAGGCCGGCGGCCTTCAGTTGCGCGGTGTACTTGGTGGGGTCGCCCGCCGAGGTGGTGACGAAGCGGACACCCTGGTCGACCACGAAGTCGACGATGTTCGGGTCGCGGACGAACGCCTGGGCGATGTTCACACCGAAGGGTCGGTCGGTGAGCCCACGCATGGCCTCGATCTCGCGGCGCACGTTGTCGAGCTCGCCCGACGAGGTCTCGATGATGCCGAGGGCACCGGCGGCGCATACGGCCGAGGCGAGCTGCGACCGGGCGATCCACCCCATCGGGGCCTGGACGATGGGGTAGTCGATGCCCAGCATCTCGCTGACGCGGGTATGGACCGGGGCGGGAGGCTGCTCGCTCATGGTGCGACCGTAGTCAGGCGGTCGGGCCGACGAGCGGGTCGTAGAGGTGGTGGCAGTCGTTCACGGCCACCACCGTGGGCGTGCCTTGGGCGTCGAGGCGCACCAGGGTGACGCTGGTGTTCTCGACCGGGAACCACATCGTGCGGTGCACGCCGAGCAGGTGCGAGACATAGGCCGCAATGGCGCCACCGTGGGCGACCACGGCAATGCGTTCGCCACGGTGACGTGCCGCCAGCGACTCGACGACGACGGCGAACCGCTGCCGCAGGGCATCGTCGCTCTCGGCGCCAGGGATGCCGTCCCACCGTCCGGTGAGGCTCCAGGCCACCCATTCGGGGTCGGCGATCGCGGCGCGGCGGCGGAACTCGCCGTTCGACCAGTCGCCGAGGCGGATCTCCTCGAGGTCGACATGGGTCTCGACGGTCAGGCTGCGCCGCTGAGCGAGGGGCTGGGCCGTCTGCACGGCCCTGGCGAGGTGCGAGCTGTACACCCCGTGCAGGGTGACCGGGACGAGGCGGGCATCGAGGGCTGCGGCCTGGCGCACACCCTGGTCGTGCAGCGGCGGATCGGCCGACTCGGCGGTACCGGGCACCACATCGGCCGAGCGACCGTGGCGGATGAGCAGGACCTCGCAGCCACCGGGGTCGAGTTGGCTGCGCATCGTCGGCTGCGGCACGGCCTGCGTGCTGTCGAGGCTGGGGTTCATGGCTGCGACCGTACTGGCCCGCCAGTCGTGGTGTGGCAGGGTCGAGGGTGTGGCAGGGTCGAGGGTGCGGTCCGGTCGAGGGTGTGTCATTGTTGCCGCACGATGAAGTCGGCGTGCAGTGTTGACGGTACGTGCGCCGGTGCGATCAAATGCGGTACTCCGAAGTGACGGGTGGGGGAGAGAGAGTTTGCTGAGAATTCGCATCCGGCACGCCCTGGCGGTCGTCGTTGCCTGCTTCGCGTTCATCGGCGCCCTGTGGTCGCCCGCGCACGCCGACGATGTCGACATCAAGGTCCGCGTTCAGAACGTGCCCTCCGAGCCGGGTACCAAGAAGCAACCGGTCGAAGGGGTCTCGGTGATCGCCCTCGACCCGGCGGGCGCGGAGGTGGCCAAGGGCGTCACCAACGCCAAGGGCATCGCCGACCTCACCGTGCCGCCCGGTGTCAGCTACACCATCAAGCTCGACGCATCGACGTTGCCTGATGGGCTCGCCCTTCCCGAGGGCGACACCGGCGAACGCGTGGTCGAAGCCACCGGCGGCCTGGGCGGCAATGCGACGTTCAACCTCGGAGCCGGCGGCCCTGAGAAGAAGTCGAAGCTCGAACTGCTGCCCCAGACGCTGCTGAACGGCATCCGCTTCGGCCTGGTCATCGCCATCATGAGCGTGGGCCTGTCGCTGATCTACGCCACCACGGGCCTGTCGAACTTCGCCCATGCCGAGACCGTCACCCTCGGTGCGGTGTCGGCGATGTGGTTCGACAACACCTTCCGCATCTTCGACGCCACCTCCGGGTTCCAGGCCGTGCTGCAACTGGGCCTCGCCACACTGTTCGGTATGGCATGTGCTGCCGGCTTCTCCGGATTGCTCGAGACACGCGTGTGGCGGCCGATGCGACGCCGGCGCATCGGCCTCACCTCGATGATGATCGTGTCGATCGGTATCGCCATCTTCCTTCGGTTCGCCATCCAGTTGCGCTTCGGTGCCCAGCCCAAGGCCTACGCCGAGTTCTCCAGCCAACGCAACCTCGAGTTCGGGCCGTTCGGCATCACGCCGCGAGATCTGGCGGCAGCCATCATCTCGCTCGTCTGCCTCGGCGGTGTGGCCTACATGCTGATGCGCACCCGCACGGGCAAGGCCATCCGTGCGGTCAGCGACAACCCCGACCTGTCGTCGGCCACCGGCATCAACACCGACCGGATCATCCTGTTTGTCTGGGTGCTGGGTGGTGCGCTCGCCGGGCTCGGCGGTGTGCTGTTCGGCCTCGACGAACAGGTGCAGTGGAACATGGGCAGCCGCCTGCTGCTGCTGATGTTCGCCGCCATCACCCTCGGTGGCCTCGGTCGTCCGTTCGGTGCTCTGGTGGGCTCGCTGGTAGTGGGCATGTTCGTGCAGCTCTGGGCCTGGCTGTTCGGCGACTTCACCGACCTGAAGTACATCGGTGCGCTCGGTGCGCTGATCGTCATCCTCTTGGTTCGACCACAGGGCATTCTCGGGAAGAAGGAGAGAATCGGATGAGCTGGTCGGCGATCATCTCCAACGCGCTCTACGCCGCCATCGGTGTGAACGCGATCGGCTATGCCCTGGCAGCGATGGGTCTGAACATCCACTTCGGCTACACCGGTCTGCTCAACTTCGGTCAGGCGGGGTTCTGCCTGCTCGGTGCCTATGCGGTGGCCATTCCGGTCGGCATCCACGACTGGAGCCTGTGGGCGGCGCTGCCCCTGGTGCCAGTGGTGGCCGCCATCTTCGCGCTCATGCTGGGTGTACCCACGTTGCGGCTGCGCTCCGACTATCTGGCCATCGTCACCATCGCCGCAGCCGAGATCCTGCGTCTCATCGTGTCGACGCCGAAGTGGACGGGTCAGCTCGGTGGAACCGACGGCATCACCAAGTTCACCGACGACTTCCGCAGCACCATCCCGTTCGAGAAGGCCCAGTTCTTCCTCTGGAAGGCGAAGATGTCGGACTACGACCTGTGGGCCATCATCTGCGGCTGGGCCCTCATCGCCGTCGTGGCGCTGGTGGTGTGGGCGCTCATCCGCAGCCCGTGGGGCCGGGTGCTGCGCAGCATCCGCGAAGACGAAGATGCAGCGCGCAGCCTCGGCAAGAACGTCTTCGCCTACAAGATGATCAGCCTCGTGCTCGGTGGCATCCTCGGCGCCTTCGGTGGTGTGGTGCTGGCGATCGGCAACCAGAATGCCAACCCCACCACGTTCCAGACCCAGGCAACATTCTTCGCCTACGCCATCTTGGTGCTGGGTGGTGTGGGCAAGGTGCTCGGACCGGTCGTCGGCTCGGTCATCTTCTGGTTCATCATCTCGTTCACCGACAACCTGCTCAGCCAGCTCACCGACGACAAGGGCTGGAAGCTGCCCGAGTGGTTCATCAGCGCCAACAACTACAGCTTCACCCGCTGGTTGCTGATCGGCCTCGGCCTGGTGCTGCTGGTGATCTTCCGCCCACAGGGCATCTTCGGCAACCGAGAGGAGCAGGCGTTCGATGTCAAGTGATGCAACCTCCGACACGCCGGTCACCGAACCGGAGCCGATCGCGTTCGAACCCGGCGCGCGTAAGCCCGACCCCATCTTGGTGGCCGATGGTGTGCAGCGACGCTTCGGCGGCCTGGTCGCCGTCGACGTCGACCACGTCGAGATCCAGCGCAACACGATCACCGCGCTGATCGGCCCCAACGGCGCCGGCAAGACCACGTTCTTCAACCTGCTCACCGGCTTCGACGAGGCCGACGCGGGCCAGTGGACCTTCAATGGCACCCCGATGCGCGGTGTGGCACCCCACAAGGCGGCGCGCATGGGCATGGTGCGCACGTTCCAGCTCACCAAGAGTCTCACGCGTATGCACGTCATCGAGAACATGCGGCTCGGTGCCCACAGCCAGAAGGGCGAGCGCCTCTGGGCGGCCCCGTTCAAGTGGCTCTGGAAGGGCGAAGAGGCGGCGAACACCGAGCGCGCTGAAGGGTTGCTGAAGCGCTTCAAGCTCGACCACATGCGCAACGAGTACGCCGGTTCGCTGTCGGGCGGTCAGCGCAAGTTGCTCGAGATGGCTCGGGCGCTGATGGTCGAGCCCACGCTGATCATGCTCGACGAGCCGATGGCGGGCGTGAACCCGGCGTTGAAGCAGAGCCTGCTCGAGCACATCCGCAGCCTGAAAGACGAGGGCCGCACGGTGCTGTTCGTCGAGCACGACATGGACATGGTGCACGAGATCAGCGACTGGGTCATCGTCATGGCCGAGGGCCGCATCATCGCCGAGGGGCCGCCTGCGGTCATCGGTGCCAACCAGGCCGTGATCGACGCCTACCTCGGCGCACACCAGAACACCGACATCGGGATCGACTCATGAGCGACGCGGCAACATCTGCACCCAACGTCATCGACGTGGTCGGCATCGTCGGTGGCTACACGCCCGACGTGAACATCCTCGACGGCTGCAATCTGGTGGTGGGCCCCGGCGAGTTCGTCGGCATCATCGGCCCCAATGGCGCCGGCAAGAGCACCCTGCTGAAGGCCATCCTCGGCCAGTTGCGCATCCAGGCGGGCACGGTGGCGCTGAACGGCGAGGACATCACCGGCCGCAAGGCGCACGAGTTGGTCGAGCGGGGAGTTGGCTTCGTGCCGCAGAGCCGCAACGTGTTCCCCAGCCTCACCGTGCGCGAGAACCTCGAGATGGGCTGCTACCTGAAGCCGAAGCTGTTCGACACGCGGTTCGCGTATGTCGCCGAGATGTTCCCCAAGTTGGCCGACCGAGCAGCCCAGCGGGCGGGTGCGTTGTCGGGCGGTGAGCGCCAGATGGTGGCCATGGGCCGGGCGCTGATGCTCGAGCCGACGGTGCTGCTGCTCGACGAACCATCGGCGGGCCTGTCGCCGATGCTGCAGGACGAGGTGTTCATCAACTGCCGCACCATCAACCGGGCGGGGGTGGCCATCTTGATGGTCGAGCAGAACGCCCGGCGCTGCCTGCAGGTGGTCGACCGGGGTTACGTGCTCGACCAGGGCACCAATGCCTACACCGGTACGGGCCGCGACCTGCTGGCCGACCCGAACGTGATCGGGCTCTACCTGGGCACGCTCACGCGGGCGACCGGCGGCGGCTGAGCCACCGGCTCAGCAGCAGTACGGCGGGGAGCAGTACCCCGCCCACCACGGTGACGATTGCCAGCACGAGGCTGCTGCGTGCCAGGTCGCGGTCGAACACCTGGCCCGTGTCGGGCCACGGATCGTTCAGGCGCATTGCCCAGACCAACGCGAGTGCGGCCACACCGACCGACACCACCATCGACACGATGCACACGCCCACCGCTACCGCTCGCCGACGTGCTCGACGGCTGAGGAGCGCTGTCAACGCGCTGCCGATGCCCACCATCAGCACCATGGCAACGTAGATCGACGACGAACGTGCCGGTGTCTGGCGCGGTTCGAACGAGATCCGGGCGACGGCATCGTCGGTGCCGAGCGAAAGCGCATCGGCGCTGTCCCAGATGGCGCAGGTGTCGAGGTGGACGATCGTCACGTCGGTTCCGCTGGCGCGTCCTGAGCGAACGGAGGTGCACAGCGACACGAACGTGGATGTGTCGGCAGCGAAGCCTGCCTCCCCGGCTACGGCGAGCACGGTTGGCAGGCGAATGACGACCTGGGCGCGATCGACGCCCTCCACCCGGAACGTAGGCGCAGTGCCGTACGGGTCGACGGGTGTAGTTGCGGGGCCGGTCGGTTTGCCGATGGCGAGCGCCGTCACCATTGCCTCGGCAAAGGCCTGTTCGTCGAACGGACGGTCGTCGGGGGCGACCGCAGCGACTTCCACCGACGCGGTGCCCTCGCCCTCCGAGAACACCTTCACCTGGATGTCGACGAACGCGTGGCCCGGGTCGCAGGAGGTGAGGCCGAGCGTCGATCCAGCAGCCACGACGATCGCGACGAGGAAGCGGAGTCGTCGTGGGCCCGTCACCTGCACGCTGCCATTCTGGCGCACCCCGACACGCGAAAGGGCCCCGGGCGTGTGCCCGGGGCCCTTTGCTGAAACGGTGACTACCGATCAGTGATCCGAGGGATCACTTGCCGGCGTCGTAGCTTTCGCCGAGGCCGTTGCCGATGTTGCCATCGCAGCCGTAGACGGCGATGTCACGAGGACCGGCGCCGTTCTCGACCATGGTGCGAAGGATCTTCGACGACTCCTCGAAACCGATCACCACGACCGCATCGGGGGCAGCGCCCACGATTTCGGCCACTTCGGCGTCGAACGTGCCGGCGTCGGGCTCGTAGATCTTCACGACGCTGACGGTGATGCCAGCAGCAGTGAGGGTCTTCTCGACGACTTCGGCCAGGCCGGTGCCGTAGGCATCGTTACGGGCGATGATGGCCACGTTGGTGGCGCCATCGTCGGCAACGAGCTTGGCGATGGCCGCACCCTGGAGCAGGTCCGGGGGAGCGACACGGAAGTACAGGCCCTTGTCGGCGTAGGTGGTGAGCTTGTCGCTCGTGTTCGCCGGGCTGAACTGGACGATGCCAGCACCGGTGATCTTGTCGATCACCGACAGCGAGATGCCGGAGGCGGCGGCGCCGATGACGGCGTCGACGTTCTCGCTGAGCAGACGGTCGACCGTCTGGTTCGCGAACTCCGGCGTGTCGCCCGAGTCACCCTTGCTGATCTCGACCGGCTTGCCGAGCACGCCGCCAGCAGCGTTGATGTCGTTGATGGCGAGGTCGACACCGGCGATTTCCGGGGGCCCGAGGAAGGCAAGGCTGCCCGTGACGGGGAGGAGCGTGCCGATCTTCAGCACGCCGTCACCGACGCGGTCACCCTCGACCGGAACGGCCGGGACATCGGCATCGTCGGCGCCCTTGGCCGGCAGGTAGACGGTCTGCTCGTCATCGATGCGGTTGTCCGCACCCATGGTGAGCACGCCGTAGCTGGCCTCGAGCGGGTCGCCCACGCCGTTCAGCGTGATGGGGCCCGAGTAGCCGTCGAAGTCGGGGTCGCCACCGGCGTCGATGATCGCCAGGCAGGTTGCGTAGTCGGTGCACTTCTCACCGTCGCGCGTGATGCCCTGGATCTCACTGGCGTAGGCGATGCCGTCGTCGCCGGCCTTCGCCACAGCGAGGGCGATGATCGTGGTGAGGTCGTAGCCCTCGGCCGCGTAGTTGAAGTCGGTCAGCGCCGGGTCGACTTCGAGCAGGCGGGTCTTGAAGTCGTCGCCCAGCGGGGTGAGCGGCGTGGTGCCCTTGAAGCCTTCGAGGTCGCCACCAGCGGCAGCGGCGTCTTCGTAGCCGGGGATGCCGGCTTCGTTGCACTTGGCCTCGAGGCCGGTGCAGACGTCTTCAGCCGAGACGAAACCGTCGGCCACCGGGGTGGCAACGGACTCGAAGTAGATCGGCTGGACCTGGGCCTGCACGTACGGGATCTCGCCATTGCCGTTGTCGATCTTGGCGTTGGCCGTGACGGCCTCGCCGGCGAGGAGCTGGGCAGCGGCAGCAACCGCACCCTTGGCCTCTTCGATGACCGGCTTGTAGACCGTCATGCACTGGGTGCCGCCGAGGATGGCGCGGAGGCCTTCCACAGTGGCGTCCTGGCCCGTGGTGGGCACGGTGAGGCCGGCGTCGGCCAGCACGGCCTGAGCGGCCAGCGAGAGGCCGTCGTTGGCCACGAGCACGCCGTCGATCTCGCCGCCAGCGGCGGTGAGCAGCTGCTCGAAGATTTCGCCACCCTTGGCGTTGTCCCAATCCGGAACGGCCTCTTCACCGACGGTCTCGATACCCGAGCCCTCGATGGCAGCCTGGTAGCCCTGCTTGAACAGCGTGGCGTTGTTGTCGGTGGGCGAGCCGTGGAGCTGGATGATCTTCTTGCCCTCGACGGCGCCAGCGCCGCCCATGCACTCGATGATGCCCTCGCCCTGGGCGGTGCCCACGGCGACGTTGTCGAAGCTGACGTACACGTCGGCCTTGCCGCCCAGCGTGAGGCGGTCGTAGTCGATGTTCTTGACACCGGCGGCTGCTGCCTTCTCCTGGATGGCAGCGCCCGAGTCGGAGTCGAGGTTCACGATGGCCAGCACCTTCACGCCGTCGGCGATCAGCTGGTCAGCGATGGTGGCCATGTTGGCCGCGTCGCCTTCGGCGTTCTGGATGACGCACTCGAGGCCCGCCTCGGCGCACTGCGCCTCGATCAGCGGACGGTCGAACGACTCCCAGCGAGCCGACGAGGCCGAGTCGGGAAGAATGAACCCGACCTTGCCGCCACCGGTGTCGCCGCCGCCGGCGGCTGTGGTTTCAGCTGCTGCCGTGGTGTCGGTGCTCGCATCGTCATCGCCGCATGCTGCGGCAATGAGCGACAGAGCGCCGAGCAGCACGACGCCACTCTTCAACCTGTTTCTCATTCGGTATCCCCCTCGTGAAGCGGACCGACCACCGTGGCCGACCCGGGATGCACGATCGGGGACGCAAGCGAAGCGGCATTACCGCACGACAAGACCCTCCGACCGGACATTCTGGCAAGTCTGCCTGGCGATACGTCCAAAAGTCAACGTGGGCAGGGACTTAGTACACCTGCGGACGCCAATTCGTGAACTCCGTGCCGGTCGGGTCGTGGGCCCAGGCGGGTTCTGCTCCCCAGCGGTCGTCGAAGGCGAGTCGGCCGAGCGGTTTGCGGCGGACCGGGCCGTGGTGGCCGGCGGGCCTGCCGAGGGTGATGCAGGCCGACAGGGCCACCTCTGAGGGGATGTCGAGCAGGGCGCGCAGGTCGGCCTCGACGGCGAGGTGCCACATCGTCAGGGCACCGCCGTAGCCGAGGGCTCGGGCGGCCAGCAGCAGGTTCTGGCAGGCGGGGTACACCGACGCGCCCTCGTAGGGCGACGGGTCGCGGTAGCGGACCAGGCACACCAGCACCACGACGGGGACCTGTTCGAGGTGGTCGACGTAGTGCTGCATCGTGGCAGCCTGGCGGGCTTTGGGCGAGTCGGAATCGGCACCGCTGCCCGCGGCATAGCCGTCGGCCACCTGTTTGGCGGCCCATCCCGCGCGAAACGATCGCCCCAGCAGCGCCTTGGCGGCGCGGGCGCGTTCGCCGTCGCGGAGTACGAGGAACCGGAACGGCTGGCGGTTCGAGCCGCTCGGTGCCCGACTGGCGTGCCAGATGATGGTGTTCAGGTCGTCGTCGGGGATCGGTTCGTCGGTGTAGCGCCGGATGGCGCGTGTGGTGGCCAGACCCTCGAGCAACTCGGTGAGCGGCGGTTCGGGTGCCATCGGGCCGTGTCTCAGCGGCCGGTGAAGTCGGGCGAACGCTTCTCCATGAAGGCAGCCACGCCCTCGCGGAAGTCGTCGGTGCGCATCAGCGGCAGCAACTGCAAGAACACGTGGTGCACGTTCTGCTCGAACGTCTCGGTCTCGGCGGCACGCATCATCCGCTTGATGGCCCGTACGGCCAGCGGAGCGTTCTCGACGATCTGGTACGCCAACTCACGCGAGCGGGTGATGAGGTCGACATCGGCGACGACGTGGTTGACGATGCCGAGTTCGAGCGCCTCCTGGGCCATGAGCGTGCGCCCGGTGAAGGCGATCTCGGCGGCCTTGGCATAGCCCACCATGCGGGGCAGCAGCCAGGTGCCGCCGCTCTCGGGCAGGATGCCGCGCTTGGCGAAGCCCGGGTTCAGTTTGGCCGACTCGGCGGCGATGCGGATGTCGCAGCCGAGCGCCAGGTCGAGGCCGTAGCCGGCGGCGCCACCGTTGAGCGCGCAGATCGTGGGTGTGTCGATGTTGTGCAACACGATGGGCGGGGCGTTGCGGATGTCGAACTCGCCCGGGTTCGAGTCGAGGCTGCCCATGTTGCCGAGCGAGCCCTTCGGGCCGGCCATCTGCGCGGCGAGGTCGAGTCCGGCGCAAAAGGCGCGGCCCGTGCCGGTGAGGATGATCACCCGCACCTCGCGCGAGCGGTCGGCCTCGAGGAGACGCTCCGACAACTCGTCGAGCATCGCGCCCGAGATGGTGTTCATCCGCTGCGGTGCGTTGAGGGTGATGGTGGCGACATGGTCGGCCACCTCGTAGAGCACTTCGGGACTCGGAGCATCGTGCGTGGTATCGGACATGGTGGGCACGGTAGTCGTGGGCCGTGGCACCCACCAGAGCCGAGGATTCCGCGGCGCACGAGTCGAACAGCCCGATACCGACTCGTACTAGGGTCGGCGGCGGTTCTCAGGAGGGGAGATACGGAGTGTCTGATTCACCGATACTCGAAGCGCTTGGGGTGAACAAGAGCTTCGGTCCGGTTCATGTGCTGCACGATGTCGACTTCCGGGTGTACCCGGGCACCGTCACCGCACTCATCGGCGACAACGGCGCGGGCAAGACCACGCTCATCAAGTGCATCACGGGCATCTATCCGGCCGATACGGGCGAGTTCCGGTTCGAGGGGCAGCCGGTCAGCATCTCGGGCCCGAAGGACGTGGCCGAACTGGGCATCGAGGTGGTGTACCAGGACCTGGCGCTGTGCGAGAACCTCGACATCGTCCAGAACCTGTTCCTCGGCCGCGAGCGGTTGAAGCGTGGCCTGCTCGACGAAGGAGCAATGGAGCAGGCGACGCGCGACACGCTGGCCAGCCTGTCGGTGCGCACCGTGAAGAGCGTGCGCCAGAAGGTGTCGTCGCTGTCGGGCGGCCAGCGCCAGACCGTGGCCATCGCCAAGGCGGTGCTGTGGAACTCGAAGGTGGTGTTGCTCGACGAGCCGACGGCGGCACTGGGTGTGGCGCAGACCAAGCAGGTGCTCGACCTGGTGCGCCGTCTGGCCGACCAGGGCCTGGGCGTGGTGCTGATCAGCCACAACATGAACGACGTACTCCAGGTGTCCGACCGGGTGTGCGCGATGTATCTCGGTCGCATCGCCGCCGATGTACCCGTCACCAGCGACACCCGCAGGGAGTTCCTGGTCGAACTCATCACCGCCGGTCGCTCGGGCGACGTCGGCATCGCCGCGAGTGAGGTGCACTGACATGAGCGACACTCCCGTTCACTCCGGCGAGGCGCTCAGCGACTTCGCCCTCGACAGCGCTCCGCAGACGTTCCGGTCGGCGCTCAGCGATGCCAAGGCTCGCTGGCGCAGCGGCGACCTCGGTTCGCTGCCCGCAGTGCTGGCCATCGTCGTGTTGGTCACGGTGTTCGGCCTGGCCTCTGAGACGTTCCTTACGGCGCTGAACTTCGCCAACTTCCTCGACCAGGCGTCGTCGGTCATCGTCATCGCCATGGCGGTCACCTTCGTGCTGTTGCTCGGCGAGATCGACCTCGCGGCCGGCTACACCGCCGGCGTGGCGGCCGCGATGTTGGCGCTGCGACTGCAGGCCGACTGGCCGCTCCTTGCGGCCATTGCCGTATCGGCCCTGGTGGCCGTTCTGCTGGGCCTGTGGACCGGCGCGCTGGTGGCGAAGCTGGGCATTCCGTCGTTCGTGGTGACGCTGGCCAACTTCTTGGTCTTCCAGGGCATCCTCCTGGTGCTGGTGAAAGAGGGCGGCAGCATCCGCATCACCAACCCGGTCATCAAGGGGATCGTCGGTGCGAGCATCAGCCCCGGACTGTCGTGGGTGATCGGCATCGTCGGGGTGCTCGTGTTCGGGGCCGTCCAGGTACGACGCACACTGCGTGCCAACGGCTCGATGGCCGTCACCGCGGTGAAGGTGGGTTTCGCCGCCGTGCTGGTGCTCGCCACCGTCGCCATCTTGAACCGCAACCGGGCGTTCGCGAACGCCATCGAAGAACAGCGCGGCATGCCCTACGTCATCCCGCTGGTGTTGTTCATCGTGCTCGTGCTCACCTTCGTGCTCAACCGCACCCGCTACGGCCGCCACCTGATGGCCGTGGGCGGCAACGCCGAGGCGGCTCGTCGTGCCGGCATCAACGTCGCCCGTATCCGCCTGTCGGCCTTCGTGTTCTGCGGTCTGCTCGCTGGCGTGGGCGGTGCGTTCCTCGCGTCACGCGTCAACTCGGTCGACCCCAACACGGGTGGAAACGACACGCTGCTGCTGGCCGTCGGTGCGGCGGTCATCGGCGGTACGTCGCTGTTCGGCGGCAAGGGCCGCATGGTGAACGCCATTCTCGGCGGCCTGGTGCTGGCGCTCATCCCCAACGGCCTTACCCTGGTGGGCAAGCGCGAGCCGTTCGGGGTCGAGATCGACTTCGGCAGTTCCGGCGTGAAGTTCATCTGTGCCGGCCTGGCGCTGATGCTGGCGGCGTCGGTCGACGCCATCAGCCGCAAGCGCACCACCTGAGACAGGAGCATCCATGACCGAGTTCTTCACCGCTGTTCCCCAGCCCGTCGCGCCCGCGAGCGCCCCGGCCGGCGACGGCCTGCGCTACCTGGTGTACGACCCGCAGCGGGTGGTGGCCGGCCGCACGATGGCCGAGCACCTGCGCATCGCCGTGTGCTACTGGCACAGCTTCAACTGGCCCGGCAGCGACGTGTTCGGTGCCGGCACCTTCGACCGGCCGTGGCTGGCCGTGGGCGCCGACCCGATGCAGGCGGCGATGGCCAAGCAGGATGCGGCGTTCGAGTTCTTCACCAAGTTGGGCACGCCCTTCTACTGCTTCCACGACGTCGACATGGCGCCCGAGGGAGCCACGCTCGCCGAGTCGAAGCACAACCTCGACGTGATGGTCGACCGGGCTGCCGGCCTGCAGGAGGCCTCCGGTGTGCGGTTGCTGTGGGGCACCGCCAACCTGTTCTCGCACCCTCGCTACATGGCGGGTGCGGCCACCAACCCCGACCCCGACGTGTTCGCCCACGCCGCAGCGCAGGTTCGTCACATGCTCGACGCGACGCATCGGCTCGGTGGCGCGAACTATGTGCTGTGGGGCGGCCGTGAAGGCTATGAGACCCTGCTCAACACCAGCCTGCGCCGCGAGGCCGACCAGCTCGCCCGGTTCCTCACCATGGTGGCCGAATACAAGCACCGCATCGGCTTCACCGGCACGCTGCTGTTGGAACCCAAGCCGCAGGAGCCCACCAAGCACCAGTACGACTACGACAGCGCGACGGTGCACGGCTTCCTGCAGCGCTACGACCTCGTCGACGAGTACCGGGTGAACATCGAGGTGAACCACGCCACGCTGTCGGGTCACTCGTTCCACCACGAGGTGGCGTACGCGCTCGACAACGGCATCTTCGGTTCGGTCGACGCCAACCGTGGCGATGCCCAGAACGGCTGGGACACCGACCAGTTCCCCAACTCGGTCGACGAGATGTCGCTGGCCGTGTACGAGATCGTGCGGGCCGGCGGGTTCACCACCGGCGGGTTCAACTTCGACACCAAACTGCGTCGCCAGAGCAACGATCGCACCGACCTGTTCCACGGGCACATCGGCGGCATCGACACGCTGGCGCGCTCGCTGCTCGTTGCCGCGGCCATGCTCGACGACGGCGCCATCGAACAGGCCCGCCAGCAGCGCTACGCGGGCTGGTCGGGCGAGCGCGGTCGGAGCATCCTCGGCGGCGCGGTCGATCTGGCCACCCTGGCCGACGAGGCCGTGTCGAGCGGGCTCGACCCGCAGCCGGTGTCGGGCCGCCAGGAGTGGCTCGAGAACCAGGTCAACCGGGTCATCTGGTCGACGCCGTCGTGAGCACGCCGCGGCTCGTGGCCGGGGTCGACTCGTCGACCCAGTCGACCAAGGTGGAGATCCGCGACCTCGAGTCGGGTGCCGTGGTGGCCCGGGCCAGTGCACCGCATCCACCTACCACGCCGCCACGATCCGAGCAGGACCCCGCGGCCTGGTGGAGTGCGTTCGAGCAGGCATGGGCCGCCGTGGGCGCGCCGCAGGTGGAGGCCATCAGCGTGGCCGGCCAGCAACACGGCATGGTGGTGCTCGACGAGCAGCGCCAGGTCATCCGGCCCGCCAAGCTGTGGAACGACACCGAGAGCGCACCCGATGCCGGCTGGCTGTGGAAGCAGCTGCCCGGCCGGAAGGCCGACTGGGCGGCTGCGGTGGGCAGCGTGCCGGTGGCGGCGTTCACGGCCACGAAGCTGTCGTGGCTGCACCGCAGCGAGCCCGAGCACTGGGCCCGCCTCGCCCACGTGCTGCTGCCCCACGACTGGCTGACGCTCCAGCTCACCGGTGCCCTGGTGACCGACCGGGGCGACGCCTCGGGCACCGGCTACTGGTCGCCCGCCGCCGGCGAGTACCGCTGGGACCTGCTCGGCATCATCGACCGCGACCGCGACTGGAGCACCGTCGT
This sequence comes from Ilumatobacteraceae bacterium, assembly GCA_044359565.1. Taxonomy (GTDB): domain Bacteria; phylum Actinomycetota; class Acidimicrobiia; order Acidimicrobiales; family Ilumatobacteraceae; genus VFMC01. The sequence continues at coordinate 5,545 of JBIKLX010000014.1, read as the reverse complement.
GCCCCGGGTGGCTGCACCCGACGAGGTGGTGGGCGAGTGGCGCGGTGCGCGCGTTGCTGTGGGCACCGGCGACAACATGGCTGCCGCGCTGGGCCTCGGTCTGGCCGCCGGCACCGCGGTGATCTCGCTCGGCACCTCGGGTACCGCGTACACGGTGGCCGAGGCGCCCACCGCCGACCCCACCGGCGCCGTGGCCGGATTCGCCGACGCCACCGGCCGGTACCTGCCGCTGGTGTGCACGCTGAATGCCACCAAGGTCACCGACGCCGCCGCCCGGCTGCTGGGCGTCGACCACGCCGGGTTCGACGCGCTGGCACTCGCCGCTGCGCCGGGCGCAGGTGGCGTGGTGATGCTGCCGTACCTCGACGGTGAACGCACGCCCGACCTGCCCTCGGCCACCGGTGCGCTGGTGGGCCTGCGCAGCGATGTGTCGCGCGAGCAGTTCGCCCGGGCGTCGGTGGAGGGAGTGGTGTGCGGTCTGCTCGATGCGCTCGATGCACTCGGTGCGCACGCGCCGATCGACGCAGTGGTCGTCACCGGTGGAGGAGCCCGCAGCGCTGCCTACCGGGCCGTGTTCGCCGATCTGTGCGAGTTCCCGCTCGGCACCTCCGCCGCCGATGAGGCCGTCGCTGGAGGTGCCTGTGTGCAAGCGGCAGCGGTGGCGCTCGGTGTGAGTCACGCCGAGGTGATCGAGCGGTGGCGGTTGGGTAACGAGTCGCCGTTGGCGCCGTCGGGCGCGGTCGGCGATGCGCTGCGCGGCGACATCCGCCAGCGCTACGCGGCGCTGCGCGACACCCTGCACCCGGGCACGTGACCGACGCCGACCCGTTCGCCGTGTTCGGCCTCGACCGGTCGGCGTCGTTGGTGGAGGTGAGGGCAGCGCGCCGGCGTCTGGCGTTCGATCTGCACCCCGACCGCGGTGGTGATGCCACAGCCATGCAGCAGGTGAACGCAGCATTCGATGCGTGCGTCGGCCACCTCACCGGTCGTCGGCCCCTGCGGCCCCCTGAACCGCCGCCAGCACCCGAACCGCCGACCGCGCCCACACGGCCCGCACGTCAGGCGCCGCAAACGCGAAGCAGGAGAGAGCGGTGGCGCGACCTCGAGCGCGATCTGCCGTCGTTCACCGTGAACGCGTTGCCCGCCGAGACGTTCGAAGCGCTGCTGGTGGTGCTGAGCTGGATCGGTGAACTACTCGACGAGGAGCCGCCCTATCTGCTCGAGTGCCACCTCACCGAGCCCGGTCCGTGCTGGTGCCGCCTCGACATCGTGCCCGACGCAGGGGGGAGCACGGTGAGCCTCACGGTGGCACGCCCCGAGGGCGATACGAGCCCGGAACCCGTTACCGCCGAAGCCGTGCGCGACGTGTGGGTGGAGCTGCTCAACCAGCTCGGTCGGCCGCAGCCTTGAGCAACCGGTCGCGGACGGCGTGGCCGAGGCCAGCAGCCGGTGGCAGCACGGCCACGACCGCGGGTCGGCCCTCGTCGTCGGCGCGGCGCAGCCAGTCGTAGAGACTGCGGGCGTAGTCGACCAGGTCGGTGCCGTCGCCGATGACGAGCGCACCTGGATGCTGGGCTGCCAGCGTCGCGGCCTCGGCCGTGTCGGCGGCGAGCAGGACGGCGCAGCGCGGCGCGTAGTGCGACGCCAGCATGCCCGAGGCCCGGCTCGGCCCGGCAGCGGCGGCGAGCCTGCCGGCGAGCAGCGCCTCGATCTGCTCGCTGGGGATGCCGCCGGGGCGCAGGATCTGCGGTGGGTCGACGGTGCAGTCGACGATGGTGCTCTCCACACCCACCGGGCAGGGCCCGCCATCGAGCACCAGGTCGACGTCGTCGCCCAGATCGCGTCGCACGTGCTGCGCCGTGGTGGGGCTGACCCGACCGAACCGGTTCGCCGACGGCGCGGCCACGCCACCACCGAAGCGCCGCAGCAACTCGACGGCCATCGGATGGGCGGGCACCCGGACGCCAACCGTCGGCCGTCCGCCGGTGACCACGTCGAGCACATGGGCCGCCTTCGGGACCAGCACGGTGAGCGGGCCGGGCCAACAGGCATCGGCCAGCAGCGCTGCGGTCGGGGGCACCTCGGCGGCCCAGTGGGGCAGTGCCGTGGCGTCGGCGACGTGCACGATGAGCGGGTGGTCGGCGGGTCGGCCCTTCACCGCGAAGATGCGGCGCACGGCGGCCTCGTTCGATGCGTCGGCGGCCAGGCCGTACACCGTCTCGGTGGGCATGCCCACCAGCCCACCGGCCCGCAGTACGGCGACCGCCTCGTCGATGGCCCGCGATTCGTCGGGGGTCATGCGGGGACGGCGTCGATGAACTCGAGCGCTGCGTCGATGAACCCGAACGACTCGGGGGTGGCGAAGTGGTCGACGTTGCGCAGCGTGACCAGTTGCCCGCCGGGGATGGCGGCGGCCAGCGGTTCGCCCGGCCCGGCGAAGTCCTTGTCGCCGATGACCACCAGCGTGGGGCAGGTGACCCCGACCAGCGCCTCGGGCGTGAACCGGGCCCCTCGGGGCCGCTTCATCACGGCGGTGAGCGCGGCCAGGTCGTTGCCGGGCTGGTTGGCGTAGTTCGAGAACATGCGCCCGATGTTGTCGTCGGGGTCGCCGCGTCCCTCGAGTGCAGCGATGATGCGCTCGGTACCGGTGGTGTCGTCGTCGAACAACGTGCCGCCGATACCAGCCAGCACGAGGTGCGCGAACCGCTCGGGTCGCGCGGCGGCGATGCGCAGCAGCGTCATCGCGCCGAGCGAGAACCCGATGGCATCGACCGGTGTGTCGGGCATGGCGTCGAGCACCCGGGTGGTGAGGTCGGCATAGGCCTCGGGGTCGTGCGGTTTGGGTGCACCGCCGTGGCCCAGCAGATCGACGCCCACCACCTCGCGCCCGGCGTCGGCGAGCAGGTGGGTGAATCCGCTCGACTGCCAGGTGGCGGCGAACGAACCGCCCCAACCGTGCACCAGGACCACCGGCCGTGTCATGGACTCACCGTAGCCGGGTGAGCCGCGGAGCCGTTAGCCTTGCTCGGCCCGTTGCACTCGTGGCCGGTGCAGGAGTCGGAGGAAGCGCTCATGCGAATGCTCAACGAAGGTGTGTCGTTCGACCTCACGTACAACGACGTCTTCTTGGTTCCCAGCCTGTCGGAGGTGCCGTCGCGCTTCGACGTCGACCTCAGCACCCCCGATGGCCTCGGCACCACCATCCCTGTCATCGTCGCCAACATGACCGCGGTGGCGGGCCGGCGCATGGCCGAGACGGTGGCGCGCCGCGGTGGGCTCACCGTGCTGCCGCAAGACATCCCGCTCGATGTCATCGAGATGGTGGTCGAGCACGTGAAGACCCGACACCCCGTGTTCGAGACACCCATCACCCTGTCGCCGCACCACACGGTGGGCGATGCGCTCGGCCTCATCCACAAGCGCGCCCACGGGGCAGTGGTGGTGGTCGACGACGACCGGCCGGTGGGCATCTTCACCGAGCACGACGCCATCGGGTTCGATCGCTTCACCCAGTTGCAGCACGTCGCCCGCCACGACATCATCACCGTCGAGGCCGATGCCACGCCCACCGACATCTACGAACGCCTGTCGGGCGAGCGTCTGTCGGTGGCGCCGGTGGTCGACCACGACGGCCGCCTGCTCGGCTGCGTCACCCGCAAGGGGGCGCTGCGCAGCACCATCTACCGGCCCGCGCTCGACGCCGAAGGCCGCCTGCGCATCGCCTGCGCGGTCGGCATCAACGGCGAGCCCGGCGTGAAGGCCAAGGCGCTCGTAGCCATGGGTGTCGACGTGCTCGTCATCGACACCGCTCACGGCCACCAGACCCGTGCGCTGCGCGCCATCGAGGAAGTGCGTGCCGTCGCGCCCGACACCCCCATCGTGGCGGGCCACGTGGTCACCGCCGAGGGCACCCGCCAGCTCATCGAAGCAGGCGCCGATGTGGTGAAGGTGGGCGTGGGCCCGGGCGCGATGTGCACCACGCGCATGATGACCGGCGTCGGCCGGCCGCAGTTCTCGGCCGTGGTCGAGTGCGCCGCCGAGGCCCGCCGGGTGGGCAAGCACATCTGGGCCGACGGTGGCGTGCGTTACCCGCGCGACGTTGCCCTTGCGCTGGCCGGCGGCGCGGCCAGCGTGATGTTCGGGTCGTGGCTCGCCGGCACGTACGAATCAGCCGCCGACACGCTGCGCGACCCCGACGGCCGCCTCTACAAGGAGAGCTTCGGCATGGCCAGCAACCGGGCCGTGAAGAACCGCTCGCGCTCTGAGTCGCCGTTCGAGCGGGCCCGCAAGGAGCTGTTCGAGGAGGGCATCAGTACCTCGCGCATGTACCTCGACCCGGAACGGCCGGGCGTGGAAGACATCATCGACCAGATCGTCGCCGGTGTGCGCTCGTCGTGCACCTACGCGGGTGCGGGCACCATCGAACAGTTCCACGAGCGTGCCGTGGTGGGCGTGCAGAGTTCGGCGGGCTTCAGCGAGGGCCAGCCGCTCGGCACGAGTTGGTGACTCCGGTGTCGGCGGCACCGCTGCGGGTCATCGCCATCGACGGTCCGGCAGGGGCCGGCAAGAGCACCATCGGTAAGGCCCTGGCCCGCCGGTTGGGGCTCGAGTACCTCGACACCGGGGCCATGTACCGGGCGGTCACCGCTGCGGCACTGCGCCGTGGTGTCGCACTCGACGACCTCGACGCTGTCGGGCGGTTGGCCGATGGCATCGACCTCGAGGTGGGCGACCGCGGCGTGTTCGCCGACGGACACGACGTCACCGCCGAGATCCGCGGCGCCGAGGTCACCGGTGCTGTCAGCCGGGTGGCGGCCAACAGCGCGGTACGTGCCGAACTGCGCGCTCGTCAGCGCGCCTGGGCCGAACAGCGCGGCGGGGGAGTGGTGGAGGGCCGCGACATCGGCACCGTGGTGTTCCCCGACGCGGTGCTCAAGCTGTACCTCACGGCCTCACCTCGGGTGCGTGCCGAGCGGCGGGTGGCCGAGGCCGGCGGCGACGTCGACGAGATCGAAGCATCGATTGCGACGCGTGACCAGTACGACAGCACCCGCGTCGACAGCCCGTTGCGTGAGGCCGACGGTGCGGTGCTCGTCGACACCACCGGTCTCGGCATCGATGCGGTGCTGGCGCATATTCTCGGGCTCCTGGCGGGAGGGGGCACGCAACCATGACCAAGATCGAGGTGTCGCTCGCAGGCAGCAGCCGACTCGACCACATCGCCTACCAGATCGGCCGCAACACCCTGGTGGCCTTCTGCCGAGTGTGGTGCCGCGAAACGGTCGAGGGCCGCGAGCACATCCCGACCGATGGTGCCTTCGTGCTCGCCCCGGTGCACCGCAGCATCCTTGACACCCCGCTCTCCTCGGCGGTCACCCGCCGTCGGCTGCGGTACATGGGCGCCGACAAGTACTGGAACAACAAGAAGTTCGGCCGCCTGCTCACCGCCTTCGGTGGCTTCCCCGTCAGCCGCGGCACTGCCGACAAAGAGGCGCTCTCGCGCTGCATCGACGTGCTCCAGGGGGGCGAGCCGCTGGTGCTGTTC
>JBIKLX010000145.1:0-8377 GCA_044359565.1 Ilumatobacteraceae bacterium | reverse complement strand
GTCGACGACGACGATGTGGCCGAGGCCCGTCGGCGTCAGCCCACGCTGCGGGTGGAGGTGGTCGACGGTGCCGGCCACAGCGTGCAGGGCGACCGCCCCCTCGAACTGGCGGCGCTGGTGGCGTCGTTGCTGTCTGCCTGACGCAGCGCGTCAGCCGAGGCGGGCCTGGCAGGCGGGCAATCCGCCGAGCACACCCTCGCGGAAGGCGTCGATCTTCTCGAACGCGGTGCCCAGCACGTCGGTGTTGCTGGCTTCGTCGCCCAGCACCACCGCGGTGACGACGGCTTCGTCGAGGTCGCCGGCCGACAGCAGGATCTGCTGGTCCGGGTTGCGGGCCAGCAGGTTGCCCTTGGCATCGACCTGCGGGTTGCCGTTGGCGTCGAAGGCCGGGACGATGTCGACGATCCAGGCGCCCACCAAGCAGTCGCTCAGCAGCACACGTGGTTCGCCGGTCAGCGGGCTGCCGATGACGGTCTGCACCGCATCGCTGTAGGCGTTGGCGATGGGATACGAGAACGCCAGGTCGCCGATGCCGTCGTACAGCTTGGTGGCGAACAGCTGGTCGAAGACAATGGTGTTGTTCCCGGCGCAGAACGTGGCGTTGTTGGCGAGTTGCGCGGCAGTACGGCCGTCGCAGTCGGGCACCGCGCCTGCCGGGTCGAAGGCCTGCAACGTGGGCGGGGTGAAGGCGACGTCGCTGTTCTGCAGCACAGGCACCCAGAACGTGTCGAGCGCCACGGGCAACGCAGCGAGGATCTGGTCGAACGGCAGGTTGCCGCCGGTCTGGAACTCCTGCTCGGTGAGGAACTGCAGGTCGATGCGCGGGTTCGGGTCGTCGATGAACCCGGCGCACCGCTCGACGCCGTTGATGAACCCCTCCTGGAACGCGCCCACCCGGTCGAACGCCGAACCGTGGCCGTTGGGGTCGTTGGCCGAATCGAAGCCCGGCGGGTCGCGAACCTCGATCATGGCCAAGAGGCCGGCCTTCACATCGGCGTCGTCGAAGCGGATCACCTCTCCCTCGCCACGTGCGGCGTGCGCCGCCCAGGCGCCGGCGAAGCAGTCGGCCTGCTGCTCGGTGTCGATGGTGGGTAGGTCGAGGTCGAACACGCCCGCCCGCTGCTGGATGGCGTGCCCGTACTCGTGGGCGGCCACCACGGCTACGGCAGCGGTGCCGTAGCGCTGCACCAGATCGGGCAGCAGCAGGGCGTCGTCGTACATGATGAGGTCGCCGCACGAGGTGTAGAAGGCGTTGCCCTCGACATCGGCGTAGGTGATGGGGCCTTGGCAGCTCTGCGGGTCGTCACTGCGTTCGGGGTACATCGCGTAGATGCCGGCGACCGGTTCGAACGGGCCGCCGTAGGTCGGTTCGTAGACGTCGTCCCAGAACCGGGTGATGTCGGCGAAGGCGGCGTCGAGGTAGGCGTCGTACTCCTTGGCCGGCTTGCCGTCGCCGAAGTCGATGGCGCCGCTGACGGGAGGGATGGGCATCACGTCGGGCGTACCGTTGTCAGTGACCACCGGAACGGCCGACCCGCTGGGTGCCGGGTCGGGTGCCGTGTCAGATGACGGGGCACCGGTCGAGACCGGCCCCGCACCAGCGGCGTTCTCGGAACGCTCGGCGGTGACACTCACATCGATCGAGCCGCACGCCGCCAGCAGGAGCAGCGAACCGGTAGCCACCAATGCACGACGTCCGCGGGACATGCGGGCGAGCATATGCGCCCGATGACGGCGAGAGGCTTCGGCTCTGGTAGGAACCCGACCATGGCTGACTCAGTTGCCGGGGCCGACCGGCCCGACGCTCCCGATCGCGACACCCTGCTCGCGATGTTCGAGATCCAGAGCCGCATCAAGCTGTGCGACGAGCGATTCCGCTCGCTGCTCACCAGCGGCCAGATCCAGATCATCTACTACTCGCCCCGTGGGCAGGAGTGCATCAGCGCCGGCTGGGGGGTGCACCTGCGATCCGACGACCAGGTGGTCACCATCTACCGCGGCCTGCACGACCACCTCGCCAAGGGTGTGCCGCTCCGCGAGCTGTGGGCCGAGTTCCTCGGCCGCGCCACCGGCACCTGCAAGGGCAAGGGTGGCCCGATGCACATCACGCATCCCGAGTCGGGCCTGATGGTCACCACGGGCATCGTGGGTGCGGGCATCCCCATCGCCACCGGATTCGGCCTGGCAGCCCAGCTCGACGGCTCCGACCGCGTGTGCGTCGTGAACTTCGGCGACGGTGCCAGCAACATCGGGGCCTTCCACGAGGGTCTCAACCTGGCCGCGGTGTGGAAGCTGCCGGTGGTGTTCGTGTGCCAGAACAACCTGTACGGCGAACACACCCCGTACCGCATGGTCACCGGGGTCGATCACATCAGCGACCGGGCGGCCGGCTACGGCATGGCCGGTGTCACCGTCGACGGCAACGATCCGGTGGCCACCTGGAAGGTGATGGGCGAGGCGATCGCTCGAGCCCGCGCCGGCGAAGGCCCCACCCTGGTCGAGGCCCGCACCTACCGCTTCTGGGGCCACCTCATGGGCGATGCCATGGAGTACATGGACAAAGACGAGCGCAAGGCCGCCATGGCCGCCGACCCCGTGCTGCGGTACCGCGAGTGGCTGTTGGCCAACGGCCACGCCACCGAGGAACAGCTCGCCGAGGTCGAACAGACCGTGCTCGCCGCCATCGACGATGCGGTCGAGTTCGCGATGAACAGCCCCTATCCCGATGCGTCCGAGCTCTACACCGACATCTACGCCACCGTGCCCGGAGGTGCCCAGTCATGACCGACACCGCTGCTCCCGAGTTCCCCGTGCTGATGACCGGCCTGGCCATCAACCAGGCGCTCGACATCGCCATGACCATCGACCCGAAGGTCATCATGCTCGGTGAAGACATCGCCGAGCCGTCGGGTGGCGTCTACAAGGTCACCAAGGGCCTGTCCACCAAGCACGGCGCGCATCGTGTGCGCAAGACCCCCATCAGCGAGCAGGCCATCATCGGCGCCGCCATCGGTGCGGCCATCGCCGGCTACCGGCCAATCGCCGAGATCATGATCATGGACTTCCTCGCGGTGTGCCTCGACCAGGTCAGCAACCACGCCGGCAAGATCCGCTACATGAGCGGTGGGCAGACCACTGTGCCGATGGTCATCCGCACCTCGGCCGGCGCAGGCCGTGGCTTCGGCGCCCAGCACAGCGAGATGCTGGAGGCGTGGGCCGTGCACACGCCCGGTATCAAGGTGGTCGTGCCGTCCACCCCGGCCGACGCGAAGGGTCTGCTGCTCAGCTCGATCTTCGACGACGACCCGGTGCTGTTCGTCGAGCAGATGATGTTGTACTGGAACCCGGCGGTGGCCGGCCCGGTACCCCCCGGCGATGTGCGCATCCCGCTGGGTGTGGCCGATGTGAAGCGCGAGGGCAGCGACGTCACGATCGTGTCGTACGGCCGCCAGGTGCACGACTGCCTCGCGGTCGCTGCCAAGTTGGCCGATGAGGGCGTCAGTTGCGAGGTGGTCGACCTGCGCACGCTGGTGCCGCTCGACGAAGCAGCCGTGCTGGCCTCAGTGGCCAAGACCAAGCGGGCGGTCATCGTCCACGAGGCCGTGCAGGTGTGCGGCTTCGGTGCCGAGCTGTCGAGCCGCATCCACGAAGAGCTGTTCGGCGAACTGGCTGGTCCGGTGCGTCGCGTGGGTGGGGCCAACACGCCGGTGCCCTACGCCTCGAACCTCGAGGCCGACTTCATCCCGCAGCAGGCCGACATCGAGGCAGCGGTCCGCAGCACCCTCTCGTAGTTCTGGTTGGGGCTGGTTGGGGCTAGCTCTGGCTGGGCTAGTTCTGGCTGGGCTAGTTCTGGCTGGCGGCGAGCAGTTCCGCCATCTCGTCGATCTCGCCGCGCTGGCCTTTCACCATCGAGGCCGCCATCTTCTGCACCTCGTCGGTGCCGGCATGCATGGCAGCGTGCTCGGCCATGTGGATACCGCCCTGGTGATGGGCGGTCATCAGTGTGACGAAGGTCTGGTTCGCCTCGGCGCCGGTGGCGGCACGCAGTGTGTCGATGTCGGTCGCGGTGGCCAGTCCGGGCATGCGGTCGAGTGCGACCGGCTCGTCCATCCACGCCATCGCCATGTCGGTCTCGTTCACCTCCGACGCGCCGAAGTCGCGCAGCAACTGGATCATTCGGCCGATCTCGATGTTCTGGCCGACGACGATCTCACGGGCGATGGTCTGCAGCGCCGGGTCGGTGTCGGGGCGGTCGAGGAAGATGAGCGACATCTGCACCGCTTGCTCGTGGTGCACCCGCATGTCCTGCAGGAACCCGGTGTCGGTGGGCGTGGGGTCGGGCAGGGCGCGGTTGTTGCCCACCACCCAGCCGAGGGCGCCGGCCAGGACGGCCAGGGCGATGGCCGTCACGACGAGGTTCACCGGGTTGCGCCACCAGGGCAGCACGGCGTCGTCGTCGACCGGAGGTACGTCGGAGGAGGGGGCGTGTTCGGGGGTCACGGTTCGTAGCATCCCACGCCGTTCGGGTAAGAAACCCGTCATGGCTACCCCAATCAGCATCCCCAAGCTCGGCGTGTCGATGACCGAGGGCACACTCGTCGAGTGGCTCGTCGCCGACGGGGCCTCGGTGGCGCCGGGCGATCCGCTGTACCGGATCGAGACCGACAAGGTCGAGAACGAGATCGAAGCGCCCGTGGCGGGCGTGGTGCGCATCAGTGGTGAGGAAGGTGAGACCTACGAGGTCGGCACCCAGATCGGGAGCATCGAGTAACCAATGGACATCGCTGGTCGGGTCGCACTGGTCACCGGTGCCGGCACCGGTATCGGACGGGCCACTGCCGTCGCTCTGGCGCAGGCCGGTGCCGCGGTGGTGGTGGCCGACATCCACCTCGCCGGAGCTCAGGCCACCGTCGACGCCATCATCGCCGCGGGTGGGCGTGCGTCGGCCGTACGGGCCGATGTCTCGAACCCCGACGACGTCCGTGCCATGTTCGCCGCAGCCGAACACACCTTCGGCGGGGTCGACATCGTGCACAACAACGCCGGTCTCATCTGCGGCGAACCGGTGTGGCCCGATGCGCCGCTCGAGAAGATCATGGCCGTCATCGGTGTGAACCTGGGCGGCGTGGCGATGGGCACCCAGGAGGGCATCCGTGCGCTGCGCCGTCGAGGCGGCGGCGTCATCGTGAACACGGCGTCGGTCGCGGCGTTGGCGCCCATGCCCAACGACCCCGTCTACTCGGCCACCAAGGCCGGCGTGGTGCGCATCACCGAGAGTTGCGCCGGGTTCGCCGCTGAAGGCATCCGCGTGAACGCAGTGCTGCCGGGCATGGTCGACACCGACATGACCCACAAGCACACGGGCGACGGCACTCGGCCGGCGCGCTGGCTCGAGCCCATCATTGCCGCCACGCCGTTGCTCAGCGCCGACGACATTGCGGCTGCGGTGCTCGAACTGATCCGCGACGACGGCGCTGTGGCCGTGTCGAAGGTGGTGTCGAACCCGAAGCGGTAGCCGACCGGCAGCGCGCCGAGGCGCGGGAACTACACCGGCGAGGCAGCATCGCTGGTGTAGTACAGCTGCATGCCGTGCACCTCGGCTTCGTGCTCAGCGGCCGAGCGATGTGCGGCCGATGTGGTGGGCAGATCGATCAGGCCGGCCGAGGCAGCACCGACGAGCAGACTGCTCACGGTGATGCGGCGCTGGGCCTCCGATACGGCGACGATTGCTTCGAGCAGTTGCGACCGCTCGCCCTGTTCGCCGAGGAACTGAGCGATCACGCTCACATCGTTGCGGCGCAACGGCAGAGGCTCGTGCTCCGACATCGACCGCAGCGACCGGACGAGCGAGAAGTAGGCGGCCACGACCGAGGTGGGGTCGTCGGGCTCGAACGGAACCGACCGGCCGCCGGCGCTGATGAGGCCCTCGGGGTTGATGGTGACACCCTCGCGGCGATCGGGCAGCAACACGGTGACGTCGCAGCCGTAGGCCTTGGCCAGGTCGGCGACGGTGACTGCGTCGAGGGGCAGCAGGCCGGCCTCGGCGTCGCGCAGGGTTGCCGTGGTGAAGCGGCCCTGGCTCTTGCGGGCGACGTACCAGAGCGGGCGACGCGATGCTGCCCGAACGGACGCGAGCTGCTCGCCCACCCTGCGGACGAACAACGGGCTCGGAGCCCCGATGTGCTTGCCGTCGATCATGCCGTTCACCTCCTAGGCGTTGTCGCCCTGAACGGGTCGACAACAGAGGTATCGGCTTCAGTCGCCCGGGATTTACCCCTGGTTTGTCAAGACTTCGTGATGCGTTGGGCCTGGCTGAACGGGATGTCCTTGTCGACGCGCGGTTCGGCACCCAGGCCGAGCACCCGCTCGCCGATGATGTTGCGTTGGATCTCGTCGCTGCCGCCGGCGATGCGGTAGCCCGGTGCGCCGAGTACGTGCTCGCTCCACGCGTAGGTGCCCCACTCGCCGGTGTCGGCGACGAGGCGCGGACCGAGGATCGACGAGATGGCGTCGGACACGCGAGCCATGTTGGCGGTCCACATCAACTTGCCGAGCGAACCCTCGGGGCCGGGGGTCTGGCCGGCCTTCAGCCGTGCTGCCGCGCGCCGATTGGTGTACTGGGCCACCTTGTAGTGGATGAACAGGTCGGCGAGTGACTGGCGGATCACCGGATCTGCGGTGAGCCCGAAGTGCTCGGCCGCGGCGAGCACCTGGCGGTAGCCGCCGCCCGCATGACCGCCGCCACCACCGCCGGAGTGGTCGCGCTCGAAGCCGAGACAGGTGAGCGCCACCCGCCAGCCTTCGCCGACCGGGCCGAGGCGCAGGCTGTCGGGCAGGCGCACATCGGTGAGGAACACCTCGTTGAAGTTGGCGCCGCCGCTCATCTGCTGGATGGGGCGCACCTCCACGCCCGGGGCGTCGAGGGGCACCATGAACGCGGAGAGGCCCTTGTGCTTGGGTACGTCCCAGTCGTGACGCGTGATGGCCAGGCCCCACTGGGCGAAGCGGGCGCCCGAGGTCCACACCTTCTGGCCGCTCAGCACCCACTCGTCGCCGTCGAGCACGGCCCGGGTGGTGAGCGAGGCGAGGTCGCTGCCGGCCGAGGGCTCGCTGAACAACTGGCAGCCGTAGATGTCTTGGCGCATCAGCGGAGCGATGAAGCGCTGCTGCTGCTCGGGGGTGCCGAACGCCGCGACGGTGGTGGCGATGAGGCCCATCGAGGTCGGCGGCAGTTCGCCGGCCGACGGCACGTGGAACTTGGCCTCTTCGCTGTTGTAGGCGCGCAGGTAGCTGGTGGGCAGGCCGCGACCGCCCACGGCCTCGGGCCAGTTCAACATCGCGTACCCGGCGTCGAACTTCAGGCGCTGCCATCGTTGGCACGCCTCGAGGCGGGCGCGCTCTTCGTCTTCGGTGATGTTGTGGAACACGGCGACGCTGTCGCTGCCCTGCCCCCACTCTGCCGCGGTCGATTCGTCGTCGCGGTCGACCGTCAACGGCTCGGCGTTGGCCTCGAGCCACGCGTGGGCGTCGGATCGGAACTGGTCGATGTCGGGAAGCTCGGTCGTCTCCACGACGGTGACCCTATGGCCGAGCGTCGCCGAGCGACGAGTCATGCTCCGAGCCGCCGGGCCAGGTCGAAGCACGTCCGACCACTGTTGCTCATCGCGCAGGCGGGGCGCACTAGTGTCGAACACGAACCAGGGGGGGTGATCGTTGAGTCTGCTCGAAGTCAAGGATGTCACGGTGCGCTTCGGCGGGATCGTGGCGCTCGACAGCCTGTCGTTCTCGATCGACGAGGGCCAGATCTGTGGGTTGATCGGTCCGAACGGTGCCGGCAAGACGACGATGTTCAACGTCGTCAGCCGGATCTACCAGCCCACGTCGGGCAGCGTGCTGTTCGAGGGCGCCGAGTTGCTCGACGTGCCGGCGCATGGCATCGCCGAGCTCGGCATCGCGCGTAGCTTCCAGAACCTGGCGCTGTTCCCGACGATGACGCTGTTGCAGAACACGATGACCGGCGCCCACTGCACCGGCCAGTCGGGCTTCTTCCGCTCGTGCCTGCGCATCGGAGTCCGCAAGGAGGAGAAGCGCCTCGAGTCCGAGGCCTTCACGATCCTCGCCCGGCTGGGCCTCGCACCCCTTGCGTATCGGCCGGCGATGGGACTGCCGTTCGGGACCCTGAAGCGCCTCGAGATCGCTCGGGCGCTGGCAGCCAAGCCCAAGTTGCTCCTGCTCGACGAGCCGGCGAGCGGCCTCACCCACAGCGAGGTCGACGAGTTGTCGCAGACGATCAAGGACGTGCGCGACCAGTTCGGCCTGACCGTGCTGTTGGTCGAGCACCACATGAGCATGGTGATGGGCATCAGCGACAAGGTCG
>JBIKLX010000144.1:0-8396 GCA_044359565.1 Ilumatobacteraceae bacterium | reverse complement strand
CGCGACCACGACATGATCCGCTGGGCGCTACGCGTCGACCGCGCCGAGGTGACAGCGGCCCTCGAGGATCCCTTCGACGACCTCGGCGGCCCTGCCGAGTTGCTGCTGGCAGCGCGCTGCGAACTGCACCGTGCCACCGGCCGCCCCGGCAACGTGCTGCTGCTGCAGGACCAGGACCGCGTGGCCGAAGCGATGGGCTTCGCCGACGCCGATGCGCTGATGCTCAACCTCGCTGGCGCGGCGCACGCGATCGAGTGGGCGACCGAGCGGTTCTGGCGACGCGTCGATCGTCTCGTCCGGTCCGGTGGCCGGGCTGTCAGCCGCACGAATGTGATGGCAACGCTGGCACCCGGGGTGGTGGTGATCGACGACGAGGCCCACGTGGCCGCCGACGCCGAGGTCGACGAGCCGTCGTTCGTGTTCCGCTACGCCGCTGCTGCCGCACACGCCGGCTATCCGCTGGGTGGCCGGGCGCTGCGCCTGCTGGCCAGCCGCGGTGTGCCACCGGGCGAGGTGTGGACCGAGCGCACGCTGCGTGCGTTCGTCAGCCTGCTGGGCGCCGGCCAGCCGCTGGTGCACACGGTGGAGGCACTCGAGAGATACGGGCTGTTCAGCCGCTACCTGCCCGAGTGGCGCGCGGTGCGCAGCCTGCCGCAACGCAATGCGTTCCACACCTACACCGTCGACCGGCACCTGCTGCAGACCGTCGCCAACGCCACCGAGCACGTACGCGCCGTCGGTCGTCCCGACCTGCTGCTGCTGGGCGCGTTGATGCACGACCTCGGCAAGGGGTATCCGGGTGATCACACCGAGGTGGGCATGGACCTGGTCGACACGGTGGCGGCGCGCATGGGTCTGCCCGACGACGACATCCGAACACTTCGGTCGCTGGTCGAGCACCACCTGCTGCTGGCCGAGACCGCCACTCGACGCGACCTGAGCGACCCGCGCACGGCGGCGCTGGCGGCCGAGGCGGTGGGCGACAAAGAGACGCTCGACCTCCTTGCCGCGCTCACCGAGGCCGACAGCCGAGCCACCGGCCCGGCCGCCTGGTCGAGTTGGAAGCAGGCGCTCATCGAGGAACTGGTCCTGGTGACCCGCGCCGTGCTGCACGGTGGGCAGGTGGCCCCTCCCGCGCCCGACGCGTCGCGCTTCGCACATCTTGCTCGGCTCGTCGAGACCGACGGCGCGATGCACATCGAGCACGTCGACCAGGGTGACGTCGACCTGCTGCGCATCGCCAGCCGCGATCGCACCGGTCTGTTCGCGCAGATCGCCGGTGTGCTGGCGCTGCACGGTCTCGACGTGCTCAGCGCATCGGCCGCAACCGGCGCCGACGGTGTGGCGGTCGACGAGTTCCGTGTGGCGAAGCTCGATGCGGCGCTACCCAATTGGCAGCGCATCGAGCACGACCTGCGCGCAACCGCGGCCGGCGAGATCGACATCGACAGCCGGCTCGAGCACCGGTTGCGCAGCACCCGCCGGCGTCGCCCGCTCGCCGCGGCTCCGCCGCGGCTGGAAGTACTGCTGAGCAACGAGGCGTCGGCCTCCACCACGGTGGTGGAGGTGCGCACAGCCGACGCTCCGGCCGTGCTGTATCGGCTGTCGCACGCACTCACCGGACTCGACCTCGACGTGCGTTCGGCGGTGGTGGCCACGCTCGGCCACGAGGTGGTCGACGCGTTCTACGTCACCACGCGGAAGTCGCCCACCGGCAGGGTGCCAGCGGGCGACTTCGAGGTGATTCGTGCCGAGCTGATCGCGGCGTTGTCGGCCTGACGGCCGAAGCCGCGCACTTCGCTGACGGTCATGCCCTGGATGCCGGGGGAACGCCCCCGGGCCGGCGACTGCTCGCACGACCCGGGGACTGCCCCTACCGGGAGTCAGATCCATCCACCGAACCGACTCCCGTGCGCATGAACGGCGAACCGTTCAGCTCTTGGCTCCCGCCACGATGGGATGCTCAGTCGTTGTAGGTGGCGACGCCCATCTCGGGGATGTCGAGGCCGCTGACCTCGATCTCCTCGCTCACCCGGTTGCGGTTGGCCACCAGCACGTTCAGTACTGCCCGCTCCTGCGTTCCGAGCGCGACGCCTGCCGAGAGGGCGGCTGATGAGGCGGAGTCGAATGCAGGAGCGGGCGGAACCATCGGCAACGGACCGTAGAAACGATGCGTTTCCCCGGTGTTCGACCCGTGTGAACGGTGTGTGAACCGCCACACCCGTAGCAGGGCGTCCGACTTTGGTTCCCTTGACCGACGGGTCAATACTGGAGGCATGCAGCTGGACTACACCCCCGAAGCCGAAGCATTCCGAGTCGAGATCCGCGCCTGGCTGGAGGCCAACCTGCCCGCCGGCTGGTTCGACGAGGGATTCGAGATGACGCCCGACGACCGCAAGGCCTTCAACGAGGGCTGGCCCGCGAAGTTGTTCGACGGCGGCTGGATCTGCGCCACCTGGCCGACCGAGTACGGCGGCAAGGGCCTGTCCACCATGGAAGGCGTCGTGCTGTCGGAAGAGTTCGCCCGGGCCAAGGCGCCGCTGCGCGCCGACTTCTTCGGCGACACCCTCGTCGGTCCCACCCTGTTGCAGTGGGGCACCGAAGAGCAGAAGAAGGAGTTCCTGCCGCGCATCCTCAACGGCACGATGCGTTGGTGCCAGGGCTTCAGCGAGCCCAACAGCGGTAGCGACCTCGCCTCGCTGAAGACCCAGGCCGTGCTCGACGGCGACGAGTGGATCATCAACGGCCAGAAGGTGTGGACCACCGGCGGCCACCACGCCGACTTCTGCTTCCTGCTCACCCGCACCGACCCCGAGGCGCCCAAGCACAAGGGCATCAGCTACCTGCTCGTGCCGATGCGCCAGCCGGGTGTCGAGGTGCGCGGCATCGTGCAGCCCGATGGCACCGCCGAGTTCTGCGAGGTGTTCTTCACCGACGCCCGTTGCCCCAAGGACAACGTCGTCGGCGGCGTGAACAACGGTTGGAAGGTGGCCAACTCGACGCTTGCGTTCGAGCGCGGCATGAGCGCCACCACCGGCTACCGCCGCTTCGAGGAGGAGTACAAGCTGATGGTGGCGACGGCCGAGGCCAACGGCGCCATCGACGATGCCGACGTGCGTCAGCGGCTGGTGCGCTACTACACGAAGATCCAGATCCTGCGCATCAACGGCCTGCGCTCGCTGGCCACCACGCTTGCCGGGCAGAAGGACGCCGGCGTCATGGCGCTCGGTGCCAGCAACAAGATGTTCTGGAGCGAGATGCACAAAGAGGCCATGGAACTGGCCCTCGACATCTTCGGCGCCCACGCCATGTTGGTCGATGCCGGCCCGGAGGGTTCGTGGCCCGGTACGGCGCGCGAGAAGCGGCGCCCCGGCTATCCGGTCAGCGCCATGATGAGCGCGTTCTTCTTCAGTCGCAGCGAGACCATCTGGGGCGGCACTAGCCAGATCCAGCGCAACATCGTGGGCGAGCGGGTGCTCGGTCTGCCGAAAGAGCCTCAGGTCGGCCAGGGCTGACCCGGCCGGTGGCGCGATGACCGAGCTGCTGTACCTGCGCGACGCCTATCTCACATCGTTCACCGCCACGGTGGTCGATGTGCGCAGCGGCGACGGTGCCGCAGCTATCGCGCTCGACCGCACGGCCTTCTATCCCACCGGTGGTGGCCAGCCGCACGACACCGGCACCCTGGCCGGACTGGCGGTCGCCGACGTGCGCAAAGAGGGTCAGCACGTGTGGCACACCCTCACTGCATCGGGTGCCGGTGATGGCCCGCTGCCGGCCGTGGGCGCCACGGTGTCGGGCGAGGTCGACTGGTCGCGGCGGCATCAACTGATGCGTACCCACACCGCTCTGCACGTGCTGTGCGGTGTGATCTGGAACGAGTGGCGGGTGCCCGTCACCGGCGGCAACATGGAGCCGCTGTCGGCCCGGATGGACTTCGAGTTCGACCCGGTGCCCGAGGGTTTCGGCCCGCGCATCGAGGAGCTGGTGAACGAGGCGCTCGCCGCCGACTACCCGATCGAGGTGCAGTTCCTGCCTCGCGACACGGCTGTGCAGGACGACGACCTCATCCGCACGAAGGTGAGCCTCATCCCCGAGAGCGTCACCGAGATCCGTGTGGTCGACATCGTCGGCCTCGACAAACAGGCCGACGGGGGAACGCACGTGCACAGCACCGCCGAGGTCGGGCGCATCCGGGTGACCAAGCTCGAGAACAAGGGCAAGGGCAACAAGCGCGTCCGTCTCGAGATCGTCGACGCCTGATTTCTCCGCGGAGAAATCGGGCGGGGCGGCCGCAGGACGGGTCTGAGTTCACGCGCATGACATAGTTCCGGCACGGTGGCGACACGGTCGACCGCCAGCATGAGGAGGTGACGATGCAGCGAGTGCAGGCACTGCCCGACGTGTTCGACGAACTCGTCGCGCCCGATGGCTCGCCGCGCCCGGCAGCGGTGGCGCTGGTCGAGCACCTCCGTGCCCTCGAGCCTGCCGAGTTGCGCGAGCGTCAGAACCTGGCCGAGATCGACATTCTCGCCCAGGGCATCACGTTCACCGTGTACAGCGACGGCCGGGGCATCGACCGCGCCTGGCCGTTCGACATCATCCCGCGGGTCATCGCGGCGAGCGAGTGGCGGCGCATCGAGGCCGGTCTGATGCAGCGCCTGCGCGCCATCAACCACTTCATCGACGACCTGTACCACGACCAGCGCATCGTGGCCGACGGGGTGTTCCCCGCCGACCTGCTCGACCACTCGGTGAACTTCCGGCCCGAGTGCCGCGGTGTCAGCCCCGCCCACGGCGTGTGGGCGCACATCTCGGGCAGCGATCTGGTGCGCGGCGCTGATGGCACGATGTACGTGCTGGAGGACAACCTGCGCGTGCCGTCGGGTGTCAGCTACATGCTCGAGAACCGGGCCATCTCGAAGCGGGTGTTCGCCGACCTGTTCGCCGAGCAGAGCATCTGGCCGGTCGACAGCTACACCGACGAACTGAACCGCATGCTCGTGTCGATCGCGCCGCAGGGAGTCGACGCGCCGACGATCGCCGTGCTCACCCCGGGCATCTACAACTCCGCCTACTTCGAGCACTCGTTCCTCGCGCAGCGAATCGGAGCCGCGCTGGTGGAGGGGGCCGACCTCGTCGTGGGCGACGACGACTGCGTGTACATGCGCACCATCGGTGGACGCGAGCGGGTGCACGTGATCTACCGACGCGTCGACGACCTGTTCCTCGACCCCGAGGTGTTCCGCCCCGACAGCACGCTGGGCGTACCCGGATTGATGCGGGCCTGGCGAGCGGGCAACGTGGGTATCGCCAACGCACCCGGTGCCGGGGTGGCCGACGACAAGGTCGTCTACGCCTGGGTGCCCGACATCATCCGCTACTACCTCGGTGAAGAGGCGCTCATCCCCAACGTGCCCACCTGCCGCTGCTTCTACCCCGACGAGCGCGAGTACGTGATCGAGCACATCGACCAGTTGGTGGTGAAGCCGGCGAACGAGAGCGGTGGGTACGGGTTGCTGATCGGCGACCGCGCCACCCGCGCCGAACTCGACGCGCACATCGCTCGCATCGAGGCCGATCCGCGCAACTGGGTGGCCCAGCCCATCTTGGCGCTGTCGACGGTGCCCACGCTGTGCGACGAGGGCATCGAACCGCGTCACGTCGACCTGCGCCCGTTCATCCTCAGTGGGGCGACCCAGTCGGTCACCGCCGGCGGCCTCACCCGGGTGGCGCTGCGCAAGGGTTCGCTCATCGTCAACTCGTCGCAGGGCGGCGGCAGCAAAGACACCTGGATCGTCGAGGTCGACTGATGCTGCTGTCGCGCGTGGCCGACAACGTGTACTGGGGTGCCCGCTACCTCGAGCGTGCCGAGGACACGGCCCGCGTCGTGCGTACCTACACCGAACTGATCGTCGACCTGCCCGTCAGCGTCACCTCCACCTGGGAGCCGCTCCTGGCCGTGGTGGGTGGGCGCTCGGCGTTCGACCTCGCCCATTCCGAGGCGAACGAGGTGGCGATCGTGTCGTTCCTGGTGGCCGAACGCACCAACCCGGGCAGCGTGGCCAGCAGCATCGACCAGGCCCGCGAGAACCTGCGCACCACGCGCGAGGTGCTGCCGCGTGAGGCCTGGCAGGCGGTGAACGACCTGTACCTGTTCGCCCAGGCGAGCGCGCTCGACGCGGTCGACCGACGCAGCCGGGCCCGATTTCTGAACCGGGTGATCGGCGACGTGCAGCGCGTCGAGGGTGTGATCGGAACGGCGATGAGCCGCGACGAGGCGTACCACCTGTGGTGTCTCGGCAAGGCGCTCGAACGGGCCGACATGACCACCCGTGTGGTGGGTGTGCGCGCCGCGGCACTGTTGGCTACCGAGCACACGGGCGGCCAGGTGTACGACGACGTGCAGTGGATGGGTGTGCTGCGCTCGGTGAGCGGCCTGCAGATGTACCAGCGGGCCACCCGCGGGCCGATCGACGGCGCTGCGGTGGTGCGCTTCTTGTTGTTCGACCCCGTCTTCCCACGTTCGGTCACCCACGCTGTCGCCACGGCCCGGGCAGCACTCGTGCAGTTGCCGCGGACCGACGACACCGTGGCGGTGGTCGACCGTGTGGCCACGCTGCTGGCGGGTCTGCCCACCGTGGCCGACGACGGCGCGGCGCTCGATGCCGTGATGGACGAGGTGCAGATGGGCCTTGCCGCGGTGAACGACGCGGTGGTGGGCGCCTTCGTTCGATCGGGCGGTTGATGTGGTCGTGAGCTCCGGAGAGATGCAGTACCGGCCCGAAGCCAGCCGCTACGACGAGGCCGTCGCCCCCGACGGCAGCGTGCGGCCGGCATGGCGGGCGCTGGGTGCAGCGGTGGGTGCGGCTGGTCCGGGCGAGTTGGCCGAGCGGCAGCGCCAGGCCGAGCGGATGCTCGACGCCGAAGGCGCCGGTCATCTCGTCCACGACCTCACGGGTGGCACGTCGGCCAGTCGACCCTGGCGGCTCGACCCGGTGCCGATGGTCATCGAGCAGGCCGAGTTCGATCTGCTCGCCCGGGCGGTGGCGCAGCGGACGCGGCTGATCGAGGCGGCGTTGGCCGACCTCTACGGCGACCGCATGCTGGTGCGCTGGGGGACGGTGCCGGCCGCCGAGGTGGCCGCCACTCCGGCGCTGCGCATGTCGGCAGGGCTGCAGCGGCCGGCGCGTTGGTTGGTGCAGCACGCCGTCGACGTGGTGCGCACTGCCGATGGCGGATGGCGGGTGGTGGCCGATCTCACCGATTCGCCCACTGGCCTGGGGTACGCGTTGTTGAATCGCTCGATCACGGCGCGGGTGATGGCCGAACCGCTGCGGGCCGCGGGCACCGCCCCGGTGGTGGCGGCGCCGGCCATGCTGCGCCGAGCGCTGGCGGCGCTGGCCCCGGCAGGTCGAGCCGACACCCGTACCGTCGTGCTGTCGGGCGGCCCCGAGCACCCCGGTTACGTCGAGCACTCGTACCTGGCGGTGCAGATGGGCCTGCACCTGGCCGAAGGGGCCGACCTGGTGATGCGCCAGGACCGCCTGTGGCTGCGCGCGTTGGGCGGACTGGAACCGGTCGACGTGGTGTACCGGCGCCTCGAGGACGGTGGGCTCGACCCGCTCGAGCCGCGCGCCCAGGGCGTGCACGGTGTACCCGCTATCACCTGGGCGGCCCAGCGAGGTGGGGTGGTGCTGGGCAATGCGTTCGGTGCAGGCCTGGCCGAGTCGGCGGCGGTGCAGGCGCGCGTTGGCGCCATCGCCGAGGCGTTGCTGGGTGAGGCGTTGTTGCTGCAACCCTTCGACGGTGAAGAGTTGGCCACGACTCCGGTGTTCGATGCCACCACCGGTCTGGTGCCGGGCCGGGTGGTGCTGCGTCTGAACGCCGTGGCCGGGCCCGACGGGGTGTGGGTGATGCCGGGTGGAGCCGGGCGCGTGCTGGCCGACGGCGACCATCCGGCCGCGCCGACGGCCGAACGCACCAAGGACGTGTGGGTGGTGGGCGGTGCTCGGGCGGGCCGCGGCTCGACCGGTCCGGCGCTGCAGGTGACGGCACCACAGCAGGTCGACTTCGGCGCCTCGGTGCCCAAGCGTGCCGCCGACGCGCTGTACTGGATGGGTCGTGCCGCCGAGCGTGCCGAGGTGGCGGCGCGCGCAGCGCGGGTGGTGGGCGGCCAGGTCGAGCAGGACCCCTACCTGGTCACGCTCGCTGCCGGCGGATGGGCGACGGGCGCGGTGGCGCTGCTGCGTTCAGCGCAGGGTGCGCCGCACATCAGCGACCCGCTCGACGGTGCGCCACTGGCCGAGGTGCTGCAGCGCGAGTTGGCCGCCACGCGGGCGACGGTGGCGACGCAGGTGTCGTCGCTGGTGCAGGAGGCCCGTTCGGTTCGTGAG
>JBIKLX010000143.1:0-8415 GCA_044359565.1 Ilumatobacteraceae bacterium | reverse complement strand
GCCACTCACCCTCGACCCGTCGTTCGCAGCTGCCGTCGCCGCCAGCCCTCGCCACCGCGGTGCAGGGTTCATGGCCAAGCGCGACGAGTTGCTCGCCGGCGCCTCGGGCACCATCAGCGAGTCGGCACCGGTGTTCGGCGAACAGCTGTGGAACTACTACGTGCGCAGCTATCCCGAGAACGTGCGGCTGCACTACCCGGGCTCGTGCTGACCTCCTGGCTCCACCTGCCCGCTACCGGGCACCGCCGGATGCCGTGGGCGAACGGCGGCGGCACCACCGCCGAGGTGGCCACCGGCCCACACAACACCGGCCCACACAACACCGGCCCTGAGCACTCCGGCCCCTGGCACTGGCGGCTCAGCATCGCCGACGTCGACGCCGACGGTCCGTTCTCGTCGCTACCCGGCATCGACCGCCACATCCTCGTCGCCCTCGGCGACGGGATGGCGCTCACCATCGACGGCACCACCCACATCGTGCGGCCCGGTGAGCCACCGCTGCTGTTCGCCGGTGAGGCCGTCACCACCTGCCGCCTGCTGGGTGGGCCGATCAACGACCTGAACCTGATGGTTCGCCGCAACCTGGCGACCGGCGCGTTGCGCCGAGTACATCTCGCATCGGGCGAGGTCTACACGCCCGGCGCCGACGACGTGGCCGTGGTGCTGCTCGGTGGCACGGCCGACGCCGACGGCACGACGATGCACCGGTTCGATGCGCTCATCGCCCTTCGGGCGGACGGGCCACCGACGATCGCGGCGACCAAACCCACCGACCTCGCAGTGGCCTCGGTCTACAGTCGCGACGCCGATCGGCTCCTATGAACACGCCCACCACCACGCCACCTCCCACTCCGCCCACCTCACGCGCCGCCCAACTCCGACCCGTCCTGCTGGGCGCCGCGCTCGGTGTCCCGGTGTCGCTCGCTGCCTTCGCCTTCTCCGTCGCTGCAGCGAAGCTCGGCACCTGGCTGTGGGAGACGCTGCCCGAACACGCCGGCCATGACGAGATCCCGCGGTGGTGGCCGTTCATCGTCCTGCCCGTCGCCGGCCTGCTGGTGGGCCTGGTGGTGAAGTCGATGCCCGGTCACGGCGGCCACCTGCCCGCCGACGGGATGGGAGTCGCCCCCACCGACCCGTCGCACGTGCCCGGCGTGGTGCTGGCCGCGCTGGTCAGCCTCGCGGCCGCAGCCGTCGTAGGGCCCGAGGGTCCGCTGCTGGCCATCGGCTCGGGCATCGGCGTGCTCGCCAACCGCCGCATGGGCACCTCACAAGACCCCACCACCTTGTTGGTGGTGTCGATCGCCGCGCAGACCGCTGCCGTGGCCGCCATCTTCGGTAGCCCCGTGGTGGCCCTCGTGCTGGTGGTCGAGATGGTGGCGCTCACCGGTGTGGTGCCGCTCAGCGCAGCGCTGCTGCCGGCCATGGCGTCGGGCGGCACCGCAGCACTGATGTTCTCGGGCCTCGGCCGCATCGACGGCGTCAGCATGGGTGGCCTCGCCGTAGGCGACATCGCCGGCGCCACCCGGCCCGACCTGGCCGACCTGCTGTGGTGCCTGCCGCTCGCCGCCGTCGTGGCGGCCGTGGTGGCTCAGATCCGCCCCATCGGCAAGCGCATCGCACCGCGGGTCACCGCCAACGTGGTGCCGATGTCGGTCGCCGCCGGTGCACTCATCGCCGCCGCTGCGGTGCTGTACTCCGTCGTCACCGATCGCACGCTCTACGAGGTGCTCTCGTCGGGTCACGAACTGCTGGGCGAGGTCATCACCGAGCCGGCGTCGTTCGCCACTGGCTCGCTGGTGGCCCTCGTCGTGTTGAAGGCCGTCGCCTACGTGCTGTCGATGACTGCCTTCCGCGGTGGCCTCATCTTCCCGGCGCTGCTCATCGGCGCAGCTGCCGGCGTGGTGCTGGGCCACCTGCCGGGCTTGGGCACGCTGCCCGGTATCGCCATCGCGATGACCGCCGCGACGGTGGTGTCGTGCTCGCTGCCCATCACCAGCGTCGTGCTGGTCGCCCTCATCCTGGGCGCCTCGTTCGAGGGCATGGCCCCGCTCATCCTGGTGTCGGCAGTGATCGCCATGATCGTCAGCCGCATCGTGCCCACGCTGGCCGCCCCTGCCAACGCCCCTGCCAACGCATGACACTGCTCGACGAACTGCAGGCACGCCTACCCGGCGAGTGCATCGAGGTCGACCCCGACGTGGTGGCCGCCTATGCACAGGATCGGGCCATCTTCGAGCAGCCCGGCACGGCCGCTGTGCTGGTGATGCCGCGCTCGACCGACGAGGTGGTGGCAGCCCTGGCCGCTGCACGGGCCGTCGGTGCTCCGGTCGTCGCCCGTGGCGCAGGCAGCGGCCTCACCGGCGGATCGAACGCCGTCGACACCTGCCTGGTGCTGTCGATGCACCGCATGAACCGCATCGTCGCCATCGACACCGCCAACCGCATGGCGAGGGTGCAGCCCGGCGTGTTGAACGGCGAGTTGAAGCGCGCCGTCGCCGAACACGGACTGTTCTACCCACCCGATCCGGCCAGCTTCGAGATCTCGTCGATGGGTGGCAACGTGGCCACCAACGCCGGTGGCCTGTGCTGCGTGCGCTACGGCGTCACCCGCGACTACGTGATCGGTCTCGAGGTGGTGCTGGCCGATGGCGACGTCATCCGCACCGGACGGCACACGTTGAAGAACTCCACCGGCCTCGACCTCACCGGCCTGTTCGTCGGCTCGGAGGGCATCCTCGGGGTGATCACCGAGGTGACGGTGAAACTCATTCCTACGCCGCCGCCACCGTGCACGGCCATCGCCTACTTCGACGAACTCCCGCGCGCCGGCACCGCGATCCTCGAGATCTTCCGCAACGGGTACGAGCCGTCGTTGATGGAGATCATCGACCAGGCGTCGCTGCGCCAGGTCGACACCGTGTTCAACATGGGGCTCGACACCAGCGCCGCCTGTCTGCTGCTCATCCAGACCGCCGGCGACCGCGCCGAGGCTGCGATCGGCGAGATCGCCGCGCTGTGCCGCGCCGCGGGTGCCACCGAGGTGTACCACGTCACCGACCCCGCCGAGGGCGACATGTTCATCGAGGTGCGCCGACGCGTGTGGCCGGCGTTCGAACGCCTGGGCAAGGCAATGCTGCCCGAAGACGTCGCCGTTCCCCGCGAGCGCCTCCCCGAACTGCTCGCCGGCATCATCGAGATCGGCGAGCGGCACAGGGTGGCGCTGCCCACCATCGGCCATGCGGGCGACGGCAACATGCACCCGCTGTTCGTGTTCGACGGCAACGACGCCGACGAGGTGGCCCGCATGCGCCTGGCCTTCACCGACATCATCGATCTGGCCCTCCGACTCGGCGGCACCCTCGCCGCCGAACACGGAGTGGGCACCTTGAAGCGGGCATTCATCGCCCAGGAGATCGACCCGGTGCACCTGGCCCTGCAGCGCCGCGTGAAGGCCACCCTCGACCCCGCCGGCATGCTGAATCCGGGCAAGAAGCTCTGACCGCGGTGCGGGCTGGTGCCCGCATCGCGTGATCCGCCGATAGCGTCGCCCACTGGCGGTGTTGCGATGTACGCAACCCGCGGTCGAGTGCAGCGGTAGTCCGTGCATCATCCGGCCACCGAACACGAAAGACCCCCATGCCTTCCACCCTCCTGCCGGGCGCCTCGCGCCCCGCGCCGTCTGCCGGCGCGTCCACCGATTTCCGCGCGCTCGGCGTGCCCGCCCCGTTGGTCGACTCGCTCGCCCGCGACGGCGTCACCTCCGCCTTCCCCATCCAGACGGCCACCCTCCCCGACTCGCTCGCCGGCCGCGACGTGCTGGGCCGCGGCAAGACCGGCAGCGGCAAGACCATTGCCTTCGCTCTGCCCACCGTCGCTGCGCTCGCCGCCTCGGGTCGGCGCCGTCAGGCCGGCAAGCCCCGCGCCCTCGTCCTCGTCCCCACCCGCGAACTCGCCAACCAGGTTGCGGCCACCATCGCCCCGCTCGCCGCGGCGATGTCGCTGCGTGTCACCACGGTGTACGGCGGTGTGGGCCAGAACCCGCAGGTGAACGCTCTGCGCCAGGGCGTCGACATCGTCGTCGCCTGCCCGGGCCGCCTCGAAGATCTCATCGCCCAGCGGCACTGCCGCCTCGACCAGGTCGAGGTCACCGTCCTCGATGAGGCCGACCACATGGCCGACCTCGGCTTCCTGCCCGCCGTGAAGCGGTTGCTCGATGCCACCCCGGCCGGCACGCAGCGCCTGCTGTTCTCGGCCACGCTCGACAACGGCATCGACGGTCTGGTGCGCCGCTACCTCGTCGACCCGGTGGTGCACTCGGTCGACCCCGAGGTGTCGTCGGTGGGCACGATGACCCACCACGTACTCGCCACCGAGGCCGGCGACAAGCTGGCCGTCATCACCGCGCTGGCCTCGGGCCGCGATCGCGCGCTGCTGTTCACCCGCACCAAGCACGGCGCGAAGAAGCTCGCCAAGCAGCTCTCCACCGCCGGTATCCCCGCGGTGGAACTGCACGGCAACCTGTCGCAGGCAGCCCGCGAGCGCAGCCTGTCGGCGTTCTCCGCGGGCTCGACGCGTGTACTCGTGGCCACCGATATCGCCGCCCGCGGCATCCACGTCGACGAGATCGCCCTCGTGGTGCACGTCGACCCGCCGGCCGAGCACAAGGCCTACCTGCACCGCTCGGGCCGCACGGCCCGAGCCGGCGCCAGCGGCGTGGTCATCACGATCATGACCCCCGACCAGCGCAAGGATGTGCGCTCACTCACCCGTGCCGCGGCCATCGAGCCCACCATCACCCAGGTGAACGCGGCACACCCGCTGATCGCCGAACTCGTCGGCCCAGCAGCACCGAAGGTGAAGCCGTCGCCTACCGCCGCCGCCGCCGAGCCGGCCCCGCAGCCGTCGCGCCACCGGGCCCCGAACCGTTCGGCGGCGAAGCCGTCTGCCGGCGGCCCGCGCCGCAGCAGTGCCCCCTCGTCGGGTCGCCGTCGCTCGCCGCGCTGACGCGCGGTGGGTGCCTTGACGGTTCGCTGAGGCACTCTTCCCGCGTCTCTCACCGCGTTCGCAGGCTGCTCTTACCTTCGGACTCCATGCTGACGGCTCACCGTTTCGACTAGGAGTCTGATGAACCGTCGTATCACCCTCGCAGCCCTCGGCCTGGCCGGCGCCATCGCCGTCGCCACGCCGGCCGTTGTCTCTGCCGATCTGGCCGCCAAACCCAAGCCCACGCCTCCACCGGCCGACACCGGAAGGGCACCGGCCGACACGGCGACAGCACTGGCCAACACCGGTAATGAACCGCGCACTGGTCGGTTCGTCGTGCGCTGCGGCTTCTCGCACACTGCGATGGACGACCCGATCGTGAAGCCCGGGCAGGCAGGCGCCTCGCACGACCACACCTTCTTCGGGGCCACCACCACCGATGCCGACACCACCTTCGACTCGTTGATGGCCAGCACCACCACGTGCAACGACGGCGCTGATCACTCTGCCTATTGGGTGCCCACCCTGCAGCGCAACGGCGTGGCAGTGAAGCCCATCCGGTCGAGCGTCTACTACCTCGTCGGCGGCCGCCGGGCCTCGACCATCGTCGCACCGCCGAACGGCCTGAAGATGGTGGCCGGCGACGCCACTCACATCCGCTTCGCCTGCACCGGCGCGAGCGAGCAGGGCAAGGGATCCGCGACGATGCCGACGAGTTGCCCGCGTGGCACGAACCTGGTCACCCGGGTGGTCTTCCCCGGCTGCTGGGATGGCCTCAACCTCGACTCGCCCGACCACCGCTCGCACATGGCCTATTCGTCGGCCGGAGCCTGCCCCTCGACCCACCCGGTGCCCGTGCCGCAGATCGTGCTGAACGTACGGTGGGCGACCGGCGGTGGCAGCCTGTCGGGTGTGGCCTTCTCGAGCGGCGATGCCAGCACGCTGCACGCCGACGCCTTCGTCGCCTGGGACACCGCTCGCCTGAACGAACTGGTCACCAATTGCCTGAACACCGGCACCAAGTGCAAGGCGCTGCGCAGCCGCTGAGCGAACCCTCATGACACCGGGCGTCATGACACCGGGCGTCATGACACCGGGCGTGACGGACTCGGGTCGGGCTGATGGTGCCGATAGCCCGACTCGAGTTCCCGACGCACGAAGTCGCCGAACACCAGCGGCTCGAACAGTGCTGGCCGGTCGGCCCCGATGCAGCACGCCAGCGGCTCGACGCGAGCGGTGACATCGGGGTCGTAGAAGAACGGCACCGAGTACCGCTCGGCACCGGAGGTGTTGATCACCCGGTGCGGCGTGGCCAGGAGTCGACCGTTGCTCCACCGGTGCAGCATCGTGCCCACGTTCACCACGAACGAGCCCGGCAGGGGTGGCGCATCGACCCACCGTCCGTCGGGCGTGGCCACCTGCAGACCACCGCGCTGGTCCTGGGCGAGCACGGTGATGCCGCCGAAGTCGACGTGCGGTGCCGACCCGTAGAGGTCGTCGGGTGCGTCGGGTGGTCGGATCGGGTACCGCAGCAGGCGCAACCACGTGGTGGCGGGCCGGAACGATCGGGCCACAACACCCTCGGTGTCGCCGAGGGTGGCCGCGAGGGCCTCGACGAGGCGCTGCGAAAGCACCACGAGGGCATCGTGATACGCCGCGAGCGTCTCGCGGAAACCGGGCAGATCGGGCCACTGATTCGGCCCGGCGAGATAGTGGCCCGCCAGCACGGCCGGGTCGTCGGGCCCCGCCTCGCGCATCATCATGAAGCTCTCACTCTGGTTCGGCCGGGTGACCGTCGCAAGCACTGAGGTGACATCGGTGGAGGCATTGATGGGGATGTACCCGCGGTGCAGGGCGTTCAGTTCGATCGCCGCCTTGGCTTCTGCCGGGAGTGCATGGAACCGTTGCGACTGTTCGAACACCTCCGCCACGAGATCCTCTGGCACCCCGTGTCCGACGATGTAGCCGAACCCGACCGACCCGTACACCTCGACCAGTCGCTCGCCCAGACGAACGCCGTCGAGCACGGCGAGGTCGACGACGGGGATGCGCTCGAACACCCTCGCAGGTTACGCGTGACTACCCGATCGGCTCTACCACGACCGGCCGGCATCGACTGTGCTGTGAGCGATGAAGATTGCACTCGCTGGTGACACGATGCTCGGCCGGATGGTGGGCGACCGCCTACTCAGCGAGCCGTGGAAGCCGCTGTTCAGCGATGGCGTGGTGGAGGTGCTGGCCGACGCCGACCTGGTGGTGGCGAACCTCGAGTGCGCCATCAGCGACCGGGGGCAGCGCTGGCCGAACGCAGCCAAGCCCTTCTTCTTCCGTGCTCCCCCGGCAGCAGCCGACCACCTCGCCCATCTGGGTATCGACTGCGTGACGCTGGCGAACAACCACGCCCTCGACTACGGCCCCGTGGCGCTGCTCGACACGATCGAGCACCTGCACCGGGTGGGCATCAGCTGCGTCGGTGCAGGGACCGACGTGCTCGCGGCGCGCACCCCGGCGCTGTTCGAACGGAACGACACCACCGTGGCGGTGGTCGGCGTGACCGATCATCCCGCCGAGTTCGCCGCTGGCGAGGACGAACCCGGCGTCGCCTTCGCCGACCTGCGCCACGGCACACCCGCCTGGCTGCGCGACACCATCGCCTCCGCACCCGCCGATGTGGTGCTGGTGAGCCCGCACTGGGGGCCGAACCTCGAGGCCGAACCGGTCGACCACGTCCGCCGCGCCGCAGCCGAGCTCCGCTCAGCCGGGGCGACACTCGTGGCCGGGCATTCGGCCCATGTGTTCCACGGTGTGACCGATCGCATCCTGTTCGACCTCGGGGGCTTCATCGACGACTACGCAGTCGACCCGCGCCTGCGCAACGACCTCGGCCTGCTGTTCACCGTGCACTTCGACGGCGCCACACCGCTACACCTCGAGGCGACTCCGATCGCCCTCGACCATTGCATGACCCGTCTGGCCGACCCGACCGAGGCGCGCATCGTGGCCGACCGCTTCCGCATGGCGTGCGCGGCGTTCGAGACACCCGTGCAGCAGTCGGGCGACCGTCTGGTGATCGACTGGACGGGTCAGCTCGTCGCGTAGCGGCGCAGCACGTTGTCGGTCACCTGCGCCACCGCCGGATCGGTGACGAGGCCGAACACCCAGTCGGTGGTGCCGATGGTGACGACCTCGCCGCGTGTCTCGGAGGGTGGCTCGCCGTGATGCTCGCCCGGCGCGCTCCCGAAGGGTCGGCACACCACCATCACCGCGTTGCCGTGGCGGCACCGGGCCAGCGTGTCGTCGTCGACCCGGCCGAACATCCGCTCGGCCACGAATTCGAGATCGCCCTGGTCGTCGAGCGCAGCGATCGAGGCCGGGTACTCGCCCATCGCCAGATTCGACGACGGCGAGAAGGCGACCACCTCGATGTCGGAC
>JBIKLX010000142.1:0-8473 GCA_044359565.1 Ilumatobacteraceae bacterium | reverse complement strand
GGGCACGACGGTGCCGCCGACGCCGAACTGGTGAAGCAGTGCCTGCGCGACCCGGCGCACCTGGCGGCCGCGCTCGGCTACTACCGGGCAACGCTCCGCGACGGTTACAAGGACCCGGCGCTCGACGAACTGCAGGCCGCCACCTCGGGTATCCCCACCCAACCGATGCTGTACCTCCACGGCGCCGACGACGGCTGCATCGGGGTGGAGGTGGCCGAGAGCGCCAAGGCGATGGTCACCCCCAATGTCACCATCGAGATCGTCCCCGACTGCGGCCACTTCCTGCAGGTCGAACGGCCCGACGTGGTGAACGCCCGCATCATGGAGTTCCTCGCATGAGCGCTGCTCCGGGCACCCGGCCGGCGCTGCCGAACGGCCTGGTCGTGTTCGTGAAGGAGGAGTGCGAGACCTGCCGCATGGTGGCGCCGCTCCTCGCCCAGTTCGAGTCGACCGTGTTCACGCAGGACGATCCGCACTTCCCCACCAGTGTCGCCGCCCTACACGACCCCGACCTCGCGCTCAGCTGGCACCACGACATCGAGACCGTACCCACGCTGATCCGGGTGATCGACGGCATCGAGGTCGAACGCACCGTCGGCTGGTCGCGCGCCGAGTGGCAGCGCATCACCGGTATTGCGCACCTCGGCGACGACCTGCCCGTCATGCGTCCCGGCTGCGGGTCGATGAGCGTCGACCCCGACCTCGTCGATCGCCTGCGCGCCCGTTTCGGCGGCAGTGCGTTGAAGGCCCGGCGCATCGAACTGGCCGATCTCGACGACGAGATGGAACGCCTCTACGACCTCGGCGTCACCGACGGGCTGCCCGTGGTGCCGCCCACCGAGGAACGTGTGCTGCGCATGCTCACCGGCACCACCCGCGCTGCCGACGACGTCGTGGCCGTGGTTCCGCCCGATCTGGTGGAGGTGACGGTCGAGAAGATCGCCATCAACGCGGTGATGGCGGGCTGCAAGCCCGAGTACCTGCCGTGGGTGATCGCCGCGGTCGAGGCCATCTGCACCGACGAGTTCAACATCCACGGTGTGCTCGCCACCACCATGCCCGTCGGCCCGGTCATCATCTGCAACGGCCCGGGTACCAAGGCCATCGGCATGAACGCCGGCGGTAACGCCATGGGCCAGGGCAACCGGGCCAACCTCACCATCGGGCGCGCCGTGCAGTTGGTGGTGCGCAACATCGGCGGCGGCCGACCCGGCGAGGTCGACCGGGCCACCCACGGCAACCCGGGCAAGATCAGCTTCTGCTTCGCCGAGTTGGAGGATGGTTCGGCCTTCACCTCGCTCGCCACCAGCCGTGGCGTGCCGGTCGGCAACAACGCCGTCACGGTCTTCGCCGGCGAGGGGCCGCGTGTCATCGTCGACCAGCTGTCGCGCACACCCGAGAGCCTGGCCGCGTCGATCGCCGGGTGTCTACGCGCCGCGCACCACCCGAAGTTGGTGATGGGGTTCGACAACGTGTTGGTCGTCGGCCCCGAACACGCCCGCGTGTTCGCCGAGGCAGGCTGGGACCGCGACCGAGTGCTTGCCGAACTGCACGCCCGGCTACAGATGCCCGGCACCGAGCTGATCCGTGGCGCGGGTGGCATCGCCGAGGGTGTGCCCGAGTGGCTGAAGGACGCCACGCTCGGCAAGTTCCGGCCCGACGGCATCCTCATGGTGCACGCCGGTGGCGGAGCCGGGCTGTTCTCGGCCAGTATTGGGGGGTGGGCCAACGGCGACGTCGGCTCGAAACCCGTCACCAGGGAGGTCAGGCCATGAGCAAGGTGTTGCTCGATCCCACCAGCGAGCGCCGTGTCGGCGAGCGCACCCGACTCGCACGACCTGCCTCACTGAACGGCCAGACCATCGGTCTGCTCGACATCAGCAAGCCGCGGGGCGACGTGTTCCTCGACCGCCTCGAGCAGCGTCTCGTCGAGGGCGGCGCCACGGTGAAGCGCTACAAGAAGCCCACCTTCACCAAGCCGGCCCCGGTCGACCTGCGCCACGAGATCGCCACCCACTGCACGCTGGTCATCGAAGCCCTCGCCGATTGAGGCAGTTGCACGTCGTGCAGTGTGCACGACATCGTCGATCTGGAATCCCGCGGTGTGCCGGGCGTGTTCGTCGCGTCGGCCGAGTTCGTCACCGCCGCCGTGGCACAGAGCACGTCGCTCGGCTTCCCCACCGTGGCGCGGGTGTTCACCCCGCACCCCATCCAAGACCGCACCGACGACGAGATGCGGGCCTACGCCGACGCGGCCTACGACGACATCGTCGCCGCCGTCACGGCTGGCTGACCGCGCCCTCGGTCGCCACCTCCGACGCTGCGTTTGTGAGCGCACCCCCGTAGTGCCGGGGTTTGCTCACAGACGCCCGCCCCTCACCGCTGCGTTTGTGAGCGCCCCCCTGTAGTGCCGGGGTTTGCTCACAAACGGTGGTCAGGGGAGGGCGACGGCACCCGGTGGTTCGGCGAGCACGACGACGAGGCCGTCGGCCACCAGACCGGCGACGAGTCGCTCGGCCTCTCCAGCCGACCGGCCGATCACTGAGGGCAGATCGGCCGCATGCACCGAGCCGACCGTGAGCGCCTTCATCAACCGGCCCCGGGCCTGACGATCGCTGCCCTCGAAGCGGGCCTGACGACCGCTCACCCCGGCCGACCCCACCGCCGGGTCGGGGTCGGTGTCGCTCCCCCGCCACGCGCACGCGTCACGAAGCGGACACTCACCACAGGCGGGTGCCGTCGGCCGGCACAGCACGGCGCCGAGGTCCATCAGCGACTGGTTCCATGCCCACGCCTCACCCAGCGGCAACGCCTCGTCGGCGAGCGCCTGCACTTCACGCGCCGTCAGCCGCCGCCCCGCCACCCGCGCGTACACCCGGGCAATGTTGGTGTCGACCACCGCTGCATCGGCTTCGAACGCGAACGCCAGCACCGCCCGCGCCGTGTACTGCCCCACGCCGGGTAGGGCGAGCAGGCCGTCGAGCGTCGACGGGAACCCACCAGCCGCAGTGACCGCACCCGCGGTGGCGTGCAGGTTGCGAGCCCGGCGCGGATAGCCGAGCCCCTGCCACATGCGCAGCACATCACCCAACGGCGACGCCACGCACTCCTCAGGCGTGGGGAACGCCTCCATGAACGCCAGCCACTTGGGCAGCACACGCGGCACCTGCGTCTGCTGCAACATCACCTCGCTCACCAGCACCGCCCACGGGTCGCGGGTGTGGCGCCAGGGCAGGTCGCGCAGACGGGGCAGACCCCAGCCGAGCAACCCGTCGGGGTGGATCAGTCCCACACCTCGACGCCGTCGTACGGGCGCTCGCGGCTGGGTGCGAACTCGCGCTTCCACACCATCACCCGGCGGCGGAAGTAGCAGACCTCTTTTCCGTCCTGGTTGAAGCCCTTGCTCTCGACGGTGACGATGCCACGGTCGTTCTTGCTCTTGCTCTCCTGCACATCGAGCACACGGGTCTCGGCGTGGATGGTGTCGCCGTGGAACGTGGGGAACTTGTGCTGCAGCGTCTCGACCTCGAGGTTGGCGATGGCAGCACCGCTCACGTCGGGCACGCTCATGCCGAGCACCAGCGAGTAGACGAGGTTGCCCACCACCACGTTGCGGCCCTGCACACTCTTCGACGCGAACCAGTCGTTGGTGTGCAAGGGGTGATGGTTCATCGTGATCATGCAGAACAGGTGGTCGTCGTATTCGGTGATGGTCTTGCCGGGCCAGTGCCGGTACACATCGCCGACGACGAAGTCCTCGAGGTAGCGGCCGAAGGGGCGCTCGTGGGTGGTCATGGCTGCGACGTTAGCGGTCGGGAAGCGTCGGACGCTCGGTGGCACCGGTCTGATCCGGCCGCTGCCCGAACCGCACGGCGAAGTCGAGCGGCCCCTCAGGGTTGTCGGCCTCGGCCGCAGCGATGTCGCGCAGACGGGCGAGCTTCTCGCGGCGATGGATGCTCCACGGGCCCACACGCAGCGAGGCATACATGATGCCGCCGAGCACGATCGGGAAGAAGAACGCGGCGAGCCGCCACGATGCCACACCGAGCAGCGCCACCGAACGGGTGAGGCCGAACCCGACGAGCGTCGATGGCAGCGCAACGTCGATCACGCCGAGGCCACCCGGCGTGAGCGGGATGACCGCCAGCACGTTCACCAAGCCGTAGGCGACGAGCAGGGCATCGACATCGGTGGAGGTGCCGAAGGCGCGCAGAAACACCCACAGCGAGGCAGCGTCGAGCAACCAGTTGGCGGCACCCCACCCGAAGACACGCAGCATCAACTGACGGTCGGCGGCAAGTTGCTCCAACCGCTCGCCGATGTGACGCACCCCAGCGGCCGCACGGTTCTCGTCGAGTCGCAGTTTGCGCGCCACCCACCGGAACACCCGCTCGGCCCGCGTCTGGCCCTCCATCAGGGCAAACACCAAGGCACCCGCGACCGTCATCAGCAGCACACCGGCGATGGCGGCAGTGGTGTAGCCACCGTTCACGCCGCGGATGGGGATGGAGATGACGAGCGCCAACCAGAAGATGACGTTGAGGACGACCGCCGAGGCGAGCCCGGCCGTGGCGAGGGCGAAGCCAGCATCGGGTCCGGGCACACCCGACAGGGTCATCAGCCGGTAGCCGAGCGCCGAGCCTGCCGCGCTGCCCCCGGGAACGATGCTCGACAGGGCCTTGGTGCTGAGCTGGATACGGAACAGGCGCCATGCCGTGACCACCCGACCCGCGTCGCCGAGCGCCGCCCGGGTGAGCAGCGAATAGCAGTACAGCGAGGCGATCTCGAGCACGAAGCCGAGGGCGATGAGCACCGGGTCGACACGACTGAGTTCGGTGGCCGCCTTCCGAGCACCCGGAACCACGGTGACCGCGGCGAAGTAGACGATGCCGAGGAACACCAGCAATCGCAGCGTGAGCCGGAACCGGTGGAAGCGACGCGGACGCGGCGGACCCCCGGTGTCGTCGAGCGACACGCGGGGCAGTTCACCCGTCGAGAAGCCGCTCAGGTCGGAAGCCACCCCTCTTTGATAGTCGATCCGGCCGTGGTGTCGCGACCACCCTCTTGCCTGCCCAGGTCAGGCGTTCGGGAACGCACCCACCACCCGGTGCAGGTGTTCGACCAACGATGCCCGCTGGTCGAACGGGCTCTTGCCCAGGTGGACCACTACGAGATCACGCTCGGGCGACACGATGGTGTACTGCCCCTCGTAGCCGTGGGCGCCGAACGTGCCGGGGAATGCGGGCCACAGCCACCAGTGCCGGCCGTAGTCGAAGCCGTCGACGGGATCGCTCGCCGCGAAGGTACGGGCGTGCTCGCGCCAACCCTCGGGCAGCAGTCGGTCGCCGTCGGGCGTGACGCCGTCGTCGAGGTACAACTGGCCGAACCGCGAGAAGTCGAGCGCCGTGGCATAGAGGTACGACGAGCCCACGAACGTGCCGGCGGTGTCGAACTTGGGGGTGGCGCTGTGCATGCCGATCGGCTCGAACAGTCGCTCGCGTAGGAACGCCTCCATCGCCTCCTGTCCGCCACCCACCACCTCACCGAGAATGCGGCTGATGATGTTGGTGGTGCCGCTGGCGTAGTTCCACACGTCGCCGGGTGCGTGCAGCAGCTGCTGCGATGCCGCGTAGGCAGCCATGTCGTCGGCGCCTTCGCCGAACAGCATCTCGATGCAGTGGCTCACGCCGGCGTCGACGTAGTCCTCCACGAACTCGAGGCCCGACCGCATCTCGAGCAACTGTTCGAGGGTGATGGCCGCCTTCGCGGTGCCCTCCCACTCGGGCACCGGCGCAGGAGCGTCCAACTGCAGCATCCCGTCGCCCACGGCGATGCCCACCGCAGCGTGGGTGATGCTCTTCGCCATGCTCCACGAGATGAGCGTGGTGTCGGCAGTGACCACCTCCCCCGGGCCGAACAGGGTGTCGGGCTGCGTGCCGTAGCGCTCGAACACCACCTCGCCGTGGTGGCGCACCACCAGTGCGAGCGACAACCCATGCGGGGCATCGGGCGCGAAGAGCGCATCGGCGGCATCGGTCACGTCGCGAGGGATGGTTGACATGGGTGCGACCGTACCCGAGCAGGGCAGACTGAGGCGATGGACGCGGCGACGGCGCTGGGCGCGTATCTCGAGGCGGTCGACAGCTGCGCCCCCGGTCTGGTGGAGGGCCTGTACGTCGTCGGCAGCTATGCGCTCGGCGACTGGCACGAGGGACGCAGCGACATCGACATCGTGGCCATCACCTCCGAGCCGGCCACCGACGAGGACGCGGCGATGCTGCGCACGGCCCACGCGCTGCTGGCCCAGCACCAGCCGGTGCCGCACATCGACGGGCCGTATCTCGCGTGGGGCGACCTCATCACCCCGCCGATGGGGCTGCACCGGCCGTGGGCGCTCGACGGCCGCTTCCAGCACGACGGCGACTGCTTCGAGTTGAACCCGGTCACCTGGTACGTGCTCGCCCACTACGGCGTCACGGTGCGCGGCCCCTCGGTCGATCGCCTCGGCATCTACGTCGATGTCGACGCCCGGGTGCGGTTCTGCGTCGACAACCTCATCGGCTACTGGCGACCGCTCGCCGGCGACGTACGCGCCGGATGCGAAGCGATGCCCGACGGCGAGTTCGCTCCCGACAGTTTCGAGTGGTGCGCGTTGGGTGCGCTGCGGCTGCACCACACCGCGTTCCAGGGCGGGGTGGTCAGCAAGGCCGGGGCGGCCGAGTACGGACTCGATGTCGCTCCCGCTGAGTTCCACGCTGTACTGCGCGACGCCCAGGCGGTGCGCGCCGGCACCTCTGCCACCACCTCGTTCGGTGCCGTGCCGATGCGGCTGGCGGCCGATCTCATCGACTGGTGCGTCGATGAAGCCGAGGCCGCACTCCCCCGCGGCTAGCGCTGCTGATCGAACTGTGTGGCTGGTCGATCAGCGTTGCTGATCGAACCATTTGGCGGGGATGTCGGGCACTGGGGCGAGGGCGAGGTCGAGCGCCTCGTCGACCGTGGTGGCCCGCTGCGCCAGCGCTCCGTGCGCCGACCGCACGAAGCCGGCCTCGACCGCGTGGTCGACCCAGGCGAACAACGGCCCCCAGAACCCGGCCACGTCGAGCAGCACCACCGGTTTGCGCACCAGGCCGAGCTGGTTCCAGGTGAGCATCTCGAACAGCTCCTCCATCGTGCCGAAACCGCCGGGCAGAGCGATGAAGCCATCGGCCAACTGCTCGAAGCGCGCCTTGCGCTGGTGCATGTCGGCCACCACCTCGAGCGTCGTCACACCGCGATGGGCCACCTCGGCGTCGACGAGTTGCTCGGTGATCACGCCCACCACGTCGCCACCGGCAGCAAGCACCGCATCGGCGATGGTGCCCATCATCCCCACGTGCCCACCGCCGTACACCAGACCGATGCCCCGTGCCGCCATGGCCCGGCCGAGGTCGACGGCCGATGCGGCGAACGCAGGGTCGGTGCCGAGGTTCGAGCCGCAGTACACACATAGGCGCGGTCGCCCCGCCCCGTCGTTCGCCGTCATGTCGGCGAGCCTGACACCCGAGGTGTGACGCATGCAACGGCAGCCGAGCGGACAGGACACCGTGCCGGGTCGATCACTACAGTTCCGCACGTGACCGCACCTGATCTCCAAGCCGCCGCCGAAGTCATCGAACTCGCCCAGAACGTGGTCGGCAAGGCCGTCCGCCATCTGGCCGCCAACGGTGGCCCCGACCGCCACCAGGTGCTGGCCTACGACCTGGCCCACGCATCGGCCCAGGTGGAGACGGCCCGCTCGCTGCTCGACTACGCCGTGAAGGGCGACACCGAAGCCCGCATCACGTGCGCGTTCACGGCCGACATGGTGCACGATCTCATCACCCGCCTCGTCGGGCGCGAAGCGGTGTGGGGCCTCGATGCGGCGCCGCTCGCCGCAGCCCAGTCGTTCCTCACCACCTACCGCGACCCGGCGTTCGTCGCCTCACTCGCCACCGTGGCCGGGCCCCGCCACCTCGACGACTCGATGGAGCAGGTGCAAGACGCGTTCCGTGCCTTCGCCGACAACGAGATCAAGCCCCGCGCCGAGCACGTGCACCGCTACAACGAAGACGTGCCCGAGGAGATCATCAGCGGGCTCGCCGAGATGGGCGTGTTCGGCCTCAGCGTGCCCGCCGAGTACGGCGGCTTCAGCGAGGGCGGCGACGACGAATACATGGGCATGGTCGTGGCCACCGAAGAACTCAGCCGTGCGTCGCTGGGCATCGGCGGCTCGCTGATCACCCGTCCCGAGATCCTCACCCGCGCCCTGGTGCGCGGCGGCACCGATGCCCAGAAGGCCGAGTGGCTGCCCAAGTTGGCCACCGCCGAGGTGATGGCCGCAGTGGCCGTCACCGAGCCCGACTACGGCAGCGATGTGGCCGGCCTGAAGGTGACCGCCATCCCGGCCCAGGGCGCCGACGGCACCCCCGGCTACGTGATCAACGGTGTGAAG
>JBIKLX010000141.1:0-8517 GCA_044359565.1 Ilumatobacteraceae bacterium | reverse complement strand
CACCTCGAACGCCGTCTGCGAACCGTGGCCATGTTCGAACGCCACTGACCGCCCACCGTCACCCCGCCTCGCCCCGCCAGGCCCGGCCCGACGCCCTGCCCGGCCCGGTTCCCACGTCTATGTCGTGACACAGACCGAACGTGGCGTCTGTGTCACGACACAGACGATCGACCGGGTAGTGGGGACTCGGGTGGGTGGCTGCGACTCGGGTCAGCAGTCGCCGAAGAGGAAGATGCGCAGGTTGCCTGCGCTCATCGACGTGACGGTCACATCGGCGGGATCGGGGTTGCCGACCACGTAGTTCCCGGCGTCGTCGAACGACTGGAACCACTCGCCGGACGACTCGAGGTACAGGTTCACGCCTGCCGACTGCCCGTACCCCGCCGAGTAGCAGCCGCCTTGCTCGACGGTCATGCTGCCGGCGAAGTCGGCCCAGCGCGCGCCGACCGTGATACCGGCAGTGGTGGCCAGTGGCGGCGGGTTCCCCGCGCTCAACTCCCAGCCGACGAACGCGAGACGGTCGGGTGCCGAGCCGCCGAAGGTGACGCACAGGCTGTTGTCGAAGCACACCTGGCGCTCGTACGGATGGGCGAAGCCATAGTCGCCCTCCACCGATTCGAACTGGCCGGGCGTCGGCTCGTTCGGGTAGTCGGCCGATTCATCGATGATGGTGGGGCCGAGCACTGCGGTGAGCACGCCCAGCATGTCGGCCGCGGGAGCGCCGAACACGAGCGGGCCGATGCCGTCGGAGCGCAGCACCAGGTCGGCCGGGGTGAGCGGCGGCGAGGTGGTGGTGGTGACTACCTCGGTGGTGGAGGTGGTGGTGTCGAGCACGGTGGTGGAGGTGTCGACCACCGACGTGTCGACCGGGATGGTGGAGGCCCCCGGGTCGGCGGTGGTAGTGGTCTCGCCCGGCACCGTGATGGCACTGATGCTCTGAACGACCTCCGGTGCCCCGGTGCCGCCACACGCGGCGAGGGAGAGGGCGACGAGCGCCAGAGGAACACCGGTGTGAGACAACCAAGAGCGATGCATCGTCCTCACTCTTGCAGACGATCGAGCGCCGGGTGGGGCATGCCGCCCCGGGCTCAGTCGAGCGGCGAGCCGAACTTGCCGCGCTCGAAATCGGTGAACGCCTGGCGGAGTTCGGCTTCGGTGTTCATCACGAACGGGCCGTAGCGCGCCACCGGCTCGCCGATGGGTTCGCCGGTGAGCACGATCACCTCCGACGTGTCGGCAGCGCCGACGACCTCGAGGCGCGGGCCGTCGACGACGGCCATCACCCCTTCGGGCACCTCGGTGCCGTCGATGGTGACGGCGCCGGTCATCGGATACACCAGCACGACGTGCCCCTCTGGCAGCGGGGTGTCGGCGCGGCCACCGGCGCTGAGCGTGAGGTGCGCGTAGCTGATGGGCGTATGGGTGGAGCCCGGGCCGTGCATGCCGAACAGCTCGCCAGCCACCACACGCACCACGGCGCCGGGCTCGTCGCGGCGGGCGATGTGCTCGGCGGTGATGTCCTGATACGCGGCCGGGGTGAGCTTGGCCGCGGCCGGCAGGTTCACCCACAGCTGCAAGCCGTGCATCCGGCCACCGGTCCGCTGGGCGGCAGCCGACGGCCCCTCACGGTGCAGCACCCCCGCCCCGGCGGTCATCCACTGCGTGTCGCCCGGATGCAGGTAACCCTGGTTGCCCAGGCTGTCGCGGTGCTCGAGGTGCCCGTCGAGCACATAGGTGACGGTCTCGAAGCCGCGGTGCGGATGCCACGCTGTGCCCACGCCCTGGCCAGGGCTGAACTCCATCGGGCCCATGTGGTCGAACAGCAGGAACGGGTCGACGTACGACAGCGACGCAGTGGGGAAGGGCCGCCGCACGACGAAGCCTTCGCCCTCGACGGCGCGTTGGGCACGAATGAGGTGGGTGACGGTCGACATGGGCGGTACTCCGGCAAGGGCAGGGACCGCTGCGAATCAAGTCATTCGCGTCCGACTGGTCTGCGACCGTAGCCTGTGCCCGTATGGCTGCGACCGAACTCGACCAGATCGTCAACCTCTGCAAGCGCCGTGGGTTCGTGTACCCCAGCGCCGAGATCTACGGCGGATTCCGCTCCAGCTACGACTACGGCCCACTGGGCTCGCTCATGCTGCGCAACGTGCGCGAGGCCTGGGTGCGCACGATGGTGCAACAGCGCGACGACGTGGTGCTCATCGACGCGGCCATCCTTGCCCCGCCGCAGGTGTTCGAGGCCAGCGGCCACCTCGCCAACTTCAGCGATCCGCTGGTCGACTGCACGAAGTGCAAGCAGCGGTTCCGTGAAGACCACCTCACCGATCCGAACACCTGCCCCAACTGCGCAGCCACCGGTTCGTTCACCGAGGCCCGTGCGTTCAACCTGATGTTCAAGACCTACGCCGGCCCGGTCGAGGGCCTCGGCGCCGAGGTGTACATGCGCCCCGAGACGGCGCAGGGCATGTTCGTCAACTTCCTCAACGTGCTGCAGACCAGCCGCAAGAAGCCGCCGTTCGGCATCGCGCAGGTGGGCAAGAGCTTCCGCAACGAGATCACGCCCGGCAACTTCATCTTCCGTACCCGCGAGTTCGAGCAGATGGAACTCGAGTTCTTCGTTCCGCCCGCCGAGAGCGCGCAGTGGTACGAGTACTGGTGCAACGCTCGCCTGCAGTGGTACATCGACCTCGGCATCCCGGCCGACATGCTCACCCTGCGGGCCCACGACGCCGACGAACTGAGCCACTACTCGTCGGGCACCAGCGACATCGAGTTCAAGTATCCGTGGGGTTGGGGCGAACTCGAGGGCGTGGCGCAGCGCACCGACTACGACCTCAAGCAGCACGCCCAGCACTCGGGCGAGAAGCTCGACTACTTCGACCAGGCCACCAACGAGCGCTACGTGCCGTACGTCATCGAGCCGGCCGCCGGTGTGAACCGGGCGATGGCAGCGTTCCTGCTGGCCGCCTACGACGAAGACGAAGTGGGCGGCGAGGGCCGCACCGTGCTGCGCCTGCACCCGCGCCTGGCCCCCTACAAGGTGGCGGTGCTGCCGCTCAGCAAGAAAGACACCCTCACCCCGCTGGCGCGCGAGATCTTCACCCGTCTCGCCGGGCGCTACATGGTCGACTACGACGACACGCAGTCAATCGGCAAGCGCTACCGACGTCAGGACGAGATCGGCACGCCGCTGTGCGTCACGGTCGACTTCGACTCGCTCGAGGACGGTGCGGTCACCATCCGCGACCGCGACACCACCGAGCAGGTGCGCGTGCCCATCGACCGACTCGACACCGAGCTGTTCGGTCGCCTCGGCTTCTGAGCCGGCTACCCGGTACCGTCGCAGCAACGTTTCGAGCAAGGGAGCAGCAATGAGCAAGGTTGGCGTGTGGGTGAAGCTGGAGATCCAGCCGGGCAAGCGCGACGAAGCGGTAGCCATCATCGAAGAGGCGATCGACGCCGTGCAGGCTGAGGAGGGCACGCTCATCTACGTGCTCAACAGTGACCCCACCGACGACAACGTCCTGTACTTCTACGAGGCCTACTCGGGCCAGGACGCGCTCAACGCCCACATGGGTGCACCGTGGTTCGCGGCCTTCGGCCCGAAGCTCGGCCCGGTGCTGGCCGCTCGTCCGGCCATGACCTTCCTCAGCCCGCTCAGCGGTAAGGGTCTCTGAGACCCGCGGGGCGGTTGATGGCTACGTATCTCGACCGCATCCTGGCCCGCCACCGTGAGGTGGCCGCAGCCGACTCACGATCGCTCGACGCGCTCGTCGAGCAGGCCAGCGCGCAGACGCCCGCACGCGGGTTCGCTGCGGTGCTGCGCTCGGCCGGCCAGTTGCACGTCATCAGCGAGATCAAGCGGCGTTCGCCGTCGAAGGGCGACCTGAACATCGGACTCGATCCCGCCGTGCTGGCGGGCCAGTACGAGCGCGGCGGGGCATCGTGCCTCAGCGTGCTCACCGACGTCGAGTTCTTCGGCGGCTCGGTGGCCGACCTGCAGGTCGCTCGGGCTGCCTGCAGCCTGCCCGTGCTGCGCAAGGACTTCACCGTGTCGGCCCACGACGTGTGCGACGCCCGCATCATGGGCGCCGACTGTGTGCTGCTCATTGCCGCAGCGCTCAGCACCGACGAACTGGTGCGGTTCCACCGACTCGCCACCGAGGTGGGCCTCGATGTGTTGGTCGAGATCCACGACGAACGCGAACTCGAGGCAGCGTTGGCAGCCGACGCGACGATGGTGGGCGTGAACCAGCGCGACCTCGTCACCTTCCAGGTCGACCACGAGCGGGCCCTGCGCATGGCCGGCGTCATCCCCGACGGTGTGGTGAAGGTGGCCGAGAGCGGGGTGCGCGGCCGCGACGACGCGGCCGCCCTGCACGCCGCCGGCTATCACGCCGTGCTGGTGGGCGAGACGCTCGTCACCTCGACCGACCCAGCAGACTCCGTCCGTCTGCTACGAGGCGCGGTACCGTAGCAATCTCATGTTCGTGAAGATCTGCGGCATCACCACCGAAGACGACGCACTATTCGCCGTTGCGATGGGTGCCGACGCGGTCGGGTTCGTGTTCGCGCCTTCCACCCGCCAGGTGGCTGTGCAGCAGGTGTACGACATCACCCGACGTCTGCCACCCGAGATCCTCACCGTGGGCGTGTTTCGCGACGAGTTACCCGAACGGGTCATCGACATCGTCACCCGTTCCGGCGTGAAGGCCGCCCAACTGCATGGCCACGAGAGCCCGGCGATGGTGGCCGAGGTGGGTGCCGGCGTGCGGTGGGTCATCAAGGCGGTGTCGGCCGGCACCGGCGATGCCCACCGGGCCGACACCTTCGGCACCGACATGGTGCTGGTCGATGCGCCCAACCCCGGTTCGGGCACCGTGTTCGACTGGTCGCTCGTCACCGATCTGCCCGACGGGCCGCGCTACATCCTCGCCGGCGGTCTCACCCCCGACAATGTGGCTCTGGCCGTGTCGACGGTGCAGCCCTGGGGCGTCGACGTGTCGAGCGGTGTCGAGCGCAGCCCCGGCCGCAAGGACCCGTTGAAGGTGAAGGCCTTCATCGACCGGGCGCGCGGTGCCTCCGTCGAGCGCTACCGCGGCGCCGACGACATGCCCTACGACTGGGCCGACGAGTTCTGACTCCCATCCTCCATCTCGCCCCACCCCACCACCCCCAGCGAAAGCACTCCTCCCATGACCTTGATGGCTGAACCCTCGGCGACCGGCCGCTTCGGCGAGTTCGGCGGCCGCTTCGTGCCCGAAACGCTCGTGCCTGCCTGTCAGGAACTCGAGGCAGCCTTCCGCGACGCCTGGGCCGACCCGGTGTTCCGTGCCGAACTGCACGCGCTGCTGCGCGATTACGCCGGCCGCCCGTCGATCCTCACCGAGTGCAAGAACCTCGGTGGCCAGTTGGGTAT
Source organism: Ilumatobacteraceae bacterium (assembly GCA_044359565.1). GTDB lineage: Bacteria > Actinomycetota > Acidimicrobiia > Acidimicrobiales > Ilumatobacteraceae > VFMC01. Next base: position 3,092 of record JBIKLX010000141.1, on the reverse strand, counting down.
CCGCCTCATCTTGAAGCGTGAAGACCTGAACCACACCGGCTCGCACAAGATCAACAACGTGCTCGGCCAGGCGTTGCTCGCCAAGCGCATGGGCAAGAAGCGCATCGTGGCCGAGACCGGTGCCGGCCAGCACGGTGTTGCCAGTGCTACGGCCGCTGCGCTGCTGGGCCTGGAATGCAAGGTGTACATGGGTGCGGTCGACGTCGAGCGCCAGGCGCTGAACGTGTTCCGCATGCGGCTGCTCGGCAGCGAGGTCGAGGCCGTGCACAGCGGTAGCCGCACGTTAAAGGACGCAGTGAACGAGGCGATGCGCGACTGGGTGGCCACCGTGGAGTCCACGCACTACTGCCTCGGCTCGGTGATGGGTCCGCACCCGTATCCGTGGATGGTGCGCGAGTTCCACCGGGTCATCGGCAACGAGGCGTTCGATCAGTGTCAGAACCTCATCGGCGGCACCCCCGACGTGGTGGTGGCCTGCGTGGGCGGCGGTTCGAACGCGATGGGCATCTTCAGCGGCTTCGTCGACTGCGCGGACGTGCGCCTCATCGGCGTCGAGCCCGCCGGTGGGGCCGCCGTCGGCCGCGCTGTGCCCGGTGTGGTGCACGGGATGCGCAGCTACCTGATGCAGGACGAGTACGGCCAGGTGCAGGAGGCCCACTCGATCTCGGCCGGCCTCGACTACCCGGGCATCGGCCCCGAGCACTCGTACCTCGCCTCCATCGGCCGTGCCGAGTACCCCAGCGTCACCGACGACGAGGTCATCGCCGGCTTCCAACTGCTGGCCCGCACCGAGGGCATCATCCCGGCGCTCGAGTGCGCGCACGCGCTGGCCTGGATCAGCCGGGAGGCCCCGAACATGCAGGGCCAGACCGTGTTGATGAACCTCTCGGGCCGCGGTGACAAAGACGTTGCCCAGATGATGGAGATCCTCGGGTGAGCGACGGCCCCTACGGGCGGCTCGAGCAGTCGTTCCGCACGAAGCGGGCGGCCGGGCACAAGCTGCTCGTCCCCTACATCACCGGTGGGTTGCCGGGGTGGGAACACGCGCTGCGGGCTGTCGTCCAGGCGGGTGCCGACGCCGTCGAGATCGGCATCCCCTTCAGCGATCCGGTGATGGACGGCCCGGTCATCCAGGAGGCGTCGCAGCGTGCGCTCGATGCGGGTGCCACTCCCATCTCCATCCTGCAGCAGGCCCGCGACCTCGATGTCGGCGTGCCGCTGGCTGTGATGCTCTACTACAACACCGTTCACCACGCCGGCCACCACCGCTTCGCCGAACAGCTGGTGGCAGCAGGCATCAGCGCCGCCATCGTGCCCGATCTGCCGCTCGAGGAGTCGGGTCCGTGGTGCGAGGCAGCCGATGCGTCGGGTATCGAGACGGTGATGCTGGCCGCACCGACGGCGCCCGACGAACGCCTGCCGCGGGTATGCGCCCGGGCGCGGGGCTTCGTCTACTCGGTCGGCCTGCTGGGCGTGACGGGCGAGCGCTCGTCGCTGGCGGCAACGGCCACGGCATTGGCGGCGCGGTTGAAGGCCATCACCGATGTGCCGGTGCTGGTGGGTGTGGGTGTGTCGAACGCCGAGCAGGCGTACGAGGCAGTGCAGGTGGCCGATGGCGTGGTGCAGGGCGCGTCGGTGATGCGGCGGATGCTCGAGCACGGCCCCGAAGCAGTGGGCGAGTACGTGGCCGAAGTGCGCGCCGCCATCGACGCCTGAGAACTTCTCATCCGCATCGGCGACGGCTCCGTAGACCTCACGACCGCTGGTAACGGCGGTTCGTGAACCCCCTCGCTTTCAAGGAGATCCCCCTATGTTCCGCACCCGTTCCATCGTCGCGGCAGTACTTGCCGCCTCGACGCTGCTCGTCGCTGCCTGCGGCGACGACGAGGCCGATGCCCCCACCACCACCGCGGCACCGGTCACCACCGCCGCCCCCGAGACCACGGCCCCGATGGCCGCTGGCGACATCGTCGCCGTGGCGTCGGCCAACCCCGACTTCTCGACGCTGGTGGCTGCTGTGCAGGCTGCCGGTCTGGTCGAGACCCTGCAGAGTGAGGGTCCGTTCACGGTGTTCGCCCCCACCAATGACGCCTTCGCAGCCCTGCCCGCCGGTCTGGTCGACAAGTTGCTCCTGCCCGAGAACAAGGACATCCTCGTCGCCATCCTCACCTACCACGTCGTGTCCGGCAAGGTCATGGCCGCCGACGTGACGGCCGGCGACGTGCCGTCGGTGCAGGGTGAGAACATCGCCGTCACCACCGATGGTGGCGTGAAGGTGAACGGTGCGAACGTCATCGCTACCGATGTGGAGGCCTCGAACGGCGTCATCCACGTCATCGATGCGGTCATCGTGCCGCCGAGCCTCGACGTGGCCTCGCTGCTGCCGGCCCCCGAGACCACGGCTCCGATGGCCGCTGGCGACATCGTCGCCGTGGCGTCGGCCAACCCCGACTTCTCGACGCTGGTTGCTGCCGTGCAGGCTGCCGGTCTGGTCGAGACCCTGCAGGGTGAGGGCCCGTTCACGGTGTTCGCGCCCACCAACGATGCCTTCGCTGCACTGCCCGCCGGCCTGGTCGACAAGCTGCTCCTGCCCGAGAACAAGGACATCCTCGTCGCCATCCTCACCTACCACGTCGTGTCCGGCAAGGTGATGGCTGCCGACGTGATGGCCGGCGACGTGCCGACGGTGCAGGGCGAGAACATCGCCGTCACCACCGATGGTGGTGTGAAGGTGAACGGTGCGAACGTCATCGCCACCGATGTGGAGGCCTCGAACGGCGTCATCCACGTCATCGATGCGGTCATCCTGCCGCCGACGCTCGACCTGTCGGCCCTCTGATCCAATCTCTCCCTGGTGCGACGAGGGGCCTTCGGGCCCCTCGTTCGCGTTCCCGGGGCCTCGCCGTCGGCAAGACTGAGGTCGTGGACGAGCGGCCCTGTGAACTGTGCGAGGCAGCACGCCTCACCGAGTGGTACTACGAGGACGAGCACTGCTGGGCGGCCGAGTGCGAGGCGTGCTTCGTGCCGATGGTGGTCTGGAAACGACACGACCCGGACCCCCCTGAGGAGATCCGGGTCATGTTGCGGAATGT
>JBIKLX010000140.1:0-8535 GCA_044359565.1 Ilumatobacteraceae bacterium | reverse complement strand
CTCGCTGCGTGCCGTGTGGCTGCTGCCGCTGGCGGCGGCGCTGTGCGGGGCAATCGCCACCACGCGGCTCGGCCGTCGGGTTCCCGCCCACGTGGTCTTCAGCCCCTGAGCCGCGCCCGGCCGTCGCTGTGGGCGGATTGATGGTGCGTCGCCAGTGGGTACGCGATCATCGGGGCGCGTGCCAGGCTCGGCTGGAGCGCTTCTCCGAATCGATGATGGAGCAGTACCGACGTGAATGAATCACCGGCCCACCACACGCCGATGTTCGGCGTGATCGAAGGCTTCTACGGCGACCCCTGGAGCCACGCGGAGCGGCTGGCGTGCATCGACGCGATGGCTGGCTGGGGCGCGAACGCCTATGTGTGGGCACCGAAGTCGGAGCCGCGGCATCGCGATGCCTGGGCCGACGCGTTCGCCACGCAGGAGGTGACGCAGTTCGCCGAGTTGATCGCCCGTGACGAGCGGGTGATGGTGTCGATCGCCCTCACCCCCGGCAGCACCGCCACCATCGACGACATCACCGCGAAGTTCGGCCCGGTGGTGGCAGCCGGCTGTCGCACGGTGACCCTGTGCTTCGACGACCTGCCGGTACTCGATGCCGCCGCACACCACCGCGACCTGGCCAATGCCACCGCGGCCGCGATGGATGTGGATGTGTGGCTGGTGCCCACCCACTACATGGGCACCAACTCGTCGGCGTATCTCGACACCCTGATCGATGGCCTCAGTGATCGGGTGAGGCTGATGTGGACCGGCGTGTCGGTCGTGGCCGATTCGATTCCTGCCGAACACGCTGCGGCACGGGTGCAGTCGACGGGTGGCCGCCTACCGCTGTTGTGGGACAACGTGCCGGTGAACGATGGCTTCATGGGCGGATACCTCCACCTCGGGCCCTACGTCGGACGCGAGTCCGGGTTGCGCGACACGTTGTCGGGGGTGCTGCTGAATCCGATGCTGTCGATGCGCGCGTCGCTGCCCACGCTGGAGTCGGCGTGTGCATGGTGGCGGGGCAACGACCCGATCGAGGCCTGGCGCAGCGCGGTCGACCGCGACGGATGGCGGGTGCTGGCCGAGGCAACGGCGTTCCCCGGCGATGCCCACTGGCCCGGCGATCGGCCCGGCAGGGAGTGGCTCGCCGCTGTCGCTGCACTTGCCGACCACGGCGACCCCGACGTCGACCCGTGGATCGACGCCGCCCGTGCCGGGGCGCGCATCTGCCTCGCCGCATGCGATGTCGTCGACCGGCTCGCGGCCGGTGTGCCGCGCCAGAAGGTCACGTCGAAGTTCTTCCGCACGACCGATGTGATCCGGTGGTTGCAGTTGCCTCAGCGCACCCTCGGCGCCGGCCCGCGCGTTCGTCCGGTGGTGGTGGCCGACGACGATGGCGACTTCATGATCACGAGTCAGTGCCTGGTGTTCACCACCTCGATCGTCGAGCACTACCTCAGCGACGTCAACGACGCCCTCGCCGAACTCGAACGCTCCGTCTGATACGGGTCGAGCCGGTGCGCCGACAGCGCGACCGCTCGTCAGGCCGTCGTGGCGTCGCGCGGCGGTTTGGGGAGGAAGTGCTTCGAGATCAGCCTTGAGGTGGCGCCGGCGTCGAGCAGCATCTCCATGTGTTCGGGCGACGCGCCACCTTCCTCGGCAGGCAGATTGGCCAACAGTGCCTGCAGTTCGGGGAACGACAGGTCGTCGACGGCAAGCCGTTGGCGGATCGAGGCGATCGCCCGGTCGCGCATATCGCGCGTGATACGGATGATGCGCCGCGCTTCTTCGGTGGACACGTCACCCTTCTCGAGGCGGCGGAGTAGCAAACACCTGAACGAGCGACAGATCGAGGGTCGGACCGTGTAGATCGAGCAGCAACCGTTGAATGCGGCGCACGGCAGCGAGAAGAACGGCTCGGCCTCGGAACCCTCGATCCTTACCGGTGTGCCCACGAGCATGGCCACATCACCAGGGCTCGGCAGTTCAACCCGACTGAAGATGGTGCCGTCACAACACATCCCACAGTCGATGCAGATGCTCTCGTCCGTGTCGTCGCCAGCCACCGAAGCAGATGCTAGCGGTGGCACCCGTCGACCTTGGCGCACCCACCGAGCGCGATCGCGACGGTCGGCGGCCCCCACGACCGGCGCATGGCGGGCTCCGTGCCCTGTTCGGTAGGTCGGCTATGCGCGAGGATCACCACCTCGAACAAGGAGACCGTGACATGGTGAGGGTTCCCGCGATCGTTCAGCGCGCAGGATTTGCCTTCGAACGGCGCTCGGCCCCGCGGCTGGCTCGCCGACCGTGGCTCGGTGTGGTGTCGGTCGCCGCGCTCGGATCGCTGTTCGTGAGTGCGTGCACCTCGACACCGGCCCCGACGATCGGCCCGATCACCCAGGCCACGGGACCTTCGACCTCGACGCCGGTGGTCGGGCCGACGACGACCGGCACGGTTCCGGCCTCCACCAGCATGAGCACGACCAGCACCGCTTCGACCACCACCTCTACGACCACGACGAGCACTCCGATGGACAACATCTACGACCCGTACGCGGGCACCCTGGCCGGCGTACCCGCCATCGGCAGCGTCACCGACGGCACCCTGCGCACGGCCGACGGCCGCACTCGCCACTACCGCCTATACGTGCCGTCTTCTTTGGCGGTGGGGGAACCGGCCCCGCTGCTCGTCGCGTTGCACGGCGGGCTCGGGTCGTCGGCGCAGTTCGCCGTGAACTCCGGCTTCGACGAACTGGCCGAGGCCAACGGGTTCATCGTCGTCTACCCCGACGGCATCGGGGCCCGTCCGGACGGCTCGGGCCCGCAGACCTGGAACGGCGGATACTGCTGCGGCCCCGCGGTGCGCCAGGACGTCGACGACGTCGGCTTCATCCGTCAACTCCTCGACACGCTCGCCGCTGGCCTGCCCATCGACCCCGTGCGCGTCTTCGCCGCCGGGCATTCGAATGGGGCGATCCTGGCGTATCGCCTGGCGTGCGAGTTGTCCGACCGGATCGTCGGCATCGGCGTGCAGGCCGGCAGTCTGGGCGTGGATGCGTGCACGCCCACGCATGCCGTGTCGGTCGTCCACCTCCACGGCACGGCCGACACCAATCACCCCATCGACGGTGGGAAGGGCAGCGGTGTCGCCGGTGTCGAGTTCCGCCCGGCGCGTGCGGCGGTGGAGGCCTTGGCCGCAGCCGATGGGTGCGCCGACGAACCCAGGTCGTCGACCGACCCGGCCAACCCCGACCTGGCTGTCGCCACTTGGTCGGGCTGCGGCAGCGGTGCAGAGGTTCGCTACGTCGTGGTCGACGGCGCCACGCATGCATGGATGGGCCATCCCGCCTCGTCGGCCGCGGCCGCGGCCTACGTGGGCGAGCCGTACGCGAACCTCGACGCCAGCCGCGCCATCTGGTCGTTCCTCGCCACCCACCCGCGAGTCTGATCGGTCCGCCGCCCGGGCCGAGCCGAACGAATACCCGGCCTGGTCGTCGTCCGCAGCCGCCTACGGTGGAGCGCATGCGAGCCCCCCGACGCGCACCTCTCGTGCTCCTCGAAGCGTCGAACATCGCTTCGGGTGTGGGCAATGCAGCGGTCATGGTGACCATCCCGTGGCTGGTGCTCGACGTCACCGGCTCGTCGGCGTCGGCAGGGTTGGTGGCCGCCGTCGCATCCCTGCCGGGTCTGTTGGCTGCGCCGCTCGCCGGCTGGTTCGTCGACCACTATGGCCGCCGCCGGGTGAGCGCCGTGGCCGACTGCCTCTCGGCGCTGTCGGTGGCCGGCTTTCCCCTCGTTGCGGCGTTCGGCGAGATGACCCTTGCCTGGGTGCTCGTGCTCGCCGTGCTCGGCGCCACCTTCGACCCGGCCGGCTACACCGCCCGCCGTGCTGCCATCCCCGGCGTCGCTGCCGCCTCGGGCGTGTCGGCCGATCGGGTCAACGGCGTGCACGAGGGATGCTTCGCGGCGGGGTGGACCCTCGGCCCGTTGGTGGCTGCGGCCCTCATCGCCGTCTTCGGCCCCGCGGCCTCGTTCTGGCTGCCCTGCGGATTGTTCGTGTTCGCCGCGCTCGCCATGGTGCTGATTGGCCCCTCGGCCGACGTGCCCGAGGTGGGCGCAGGTGGTGAACCCGTTGCGCCCACCGCGCCCGCCGGTTGGCGTGGGCTCTTCGCCGGTGTCGCCGTGCTGCGGGCCGATCGCCTGCTGCGTTCGCTCAGCGTGTCGGTGGTGGTGCTGGTCGCCATCTACCTGCCCATCGAGGCCGTGCTGTTGCCCACGCACTACGAGGCGCTCGGCCAGCCCGGTTCGATGGGTGTGGTGATCGCCTGCCTGGCGATGGGCTCGATGGTCGGTTCGTTCGCCTACGGCCGCCTCAGCGCGCGGTTCACGAAACTGCAGATCGTCCGCATGATCATGCTCGGCACCATGACGGCCATCTGGCCGATGGCCCTGCTGCCGCCGCTGGTTCCAATGGCCATCGCCGGCGCGCTGTTGGGTCTGTGGTGGGGGCCCTACAACCCGCTGATGAGCACCTTGGTGCAGACCCGGGTGCCGATCGATCAGCAGGGCCGGGTGTACGGGGTGCAGATGTCGCTGTTCTCGGCGGCGCCACCCGTAGCGATGTTGGTGGTGGGAGTGGTGGTGGAGTGGCTCGGGGCGCGCACCACGTACCTCGCGCTTGCCGGCGTGCTCTCGGTGTGGACACTTATCCTGCTGCGCGACCCCGCTCTCGCCGAGTTGGATCGTCTCGTCGACGAGTGGCCGACTGCGGACTTCGGCGACCCTGTTCGTCCTCACGTCTGACCGGCCCACGGTGCCAACGCCGCCCGACTCGAACACGCCCTGCCGGCAACCACCCCGCTGGCGCCTCCGCGTTCATCCCAGCGATCTTGCGACGATCCGCGTCGAATGCGACGCAATCCATCGCAAGATCCGAGTACACCCCGCCGAGCGCTGGGCTTTCACGAGAGCGGGTGACGGGAATCGAACCGGTGTGCTCAGCTTGGGGAAACTCGAATCCCGCACGTCGGTGACCAGGGTCGTTTCACACGAGACCAGCTCCTCGGTGTTGTCCGGTCTGCCCTGCATTGTCGTGCGATGCCTCTTCCTGATCCGTTGTGGCACGGATACGGCACGACGGGTGCCCCAAGCTCTACTCAAACCTGCGGTACCTCGGTCGTCAGCTGAATCGATCGCACAGCCAAGGGGCTGAGGTCGGGATGCTTCGCGATCCGTAGGAGTGTGGAGCGCTCCTTCGTGGTCAACGCGGCGTCGGCGCGGTCGGTCGGGCCGAGGAGCCTGGCGAGTGCATCGACGTCGCGCACGTGCTTGGCGCGTTCTGCCACCGACATGGAGACGATCTCGGTCACGGCCGCCGCCTTGCCCAACAGGGCACCGATCAGCGTTGGCCTGCGTACGACTCCGGCGGTGTTGTCGTCGAGCTCGACTCGGATGAGTGAGGCTCGGCCGAAGGCCTGTGAGGTGCCGGGCGCTTCGATGGTGTGCCCGCTACCGAGCGCGAGAGTCGCTCGTGCACCCATGTGGTCGGGAGCGAGAACATCGATGATTGCCTCGCCACGTCGGTACCGGTGCGCCACCCCCTCTGGGCCTGGGAGGTCCTGCGAGAAGCCGGCCCGAGCGAGAACGGTGTGCGTATGCCCGAGCGCGAATGGGTCGATGCGAAGGTCGACGACGAGGTCGATGTCGTTGGTGGGGCGAACGTCGGTCGACTCGCGCTCTACCTCGTGAAGGAAGACCATCTGTCCACCGATCATGAGCCAGTGGTTGCCGAGCTGCGGAGCGATCTCGATGAGAGCACGCCACGACTCTGCCTGACCGCCAACCAACCGTGGCAGGCGAATGACGCCGAGTTCATCCATGGCTGTGAGCCAGATGTTCGGCGGAGATCCAGTGCCGTGGATCACCTGATTCGAGCAAGTCGAGGGCCACCGCCGCTCGCGGCGCGAGGTCACCCTTCGGAAGCAAACCCCAAGCCCGATCGTCGACCACTCGAAGCGCTATGTGCCCGGCCGCATCGACGACATAGGCGACACGTTTGGCGAGGCTGGCGAACGATTGCGCTGACAGGTACACGTCGAGGTTGTCAGCAGTTGCCAACTCTTCGCCGAGGTCGATCGCGGCGCGCACACCGCCGAGCAGTGCGCCCCCCATCTCTGGGAGCGCGGCAGCGTCGGCGCGGCTCATCTCGCAGCGCACGACGCTGGCCCGGTGTTGGTACCTACCCGGTCGACGCAGATCGATTGAACCATTGAGTATCTCGCGCCAGGCCCCTAGCGGGCCCAAGGGTCGGCCCCGCACCCCGGGTGAGTGTCGACGGGCGGCCACTGCGTCCTTGGGCACCGCCCATACGTTCCCAAAGCGCTGTCCGGGTAGCTGGCCACCCACGACGAGCTGCCGGACGCGTTCGACCGACACTCCAAGGATTTCGGCCGCGTCGGCCAAGGGCAGTAACTCGGACATGAGACTAATATATTGGAGTGTTCCAAGATATACAAGCGGTGTCGTTCTGCCGCAGCGCGATCTCGATGTGTGTGGCAGGCGTGCGCAACGAGAGCGCGGTCCGATTCGCTGTTGCCGCCCATGCTGTCGAGCGATCATCTCGAGCAGGTGGAGCGCTGGCTCGATGTGTGCCAGGTCCTGCGGTCGATCGACGTGCCGCGAGCCGCCTTTCTGTCTGTGTCGACACAAAGAACCTCGGCTCTGTGTCACGACACAGATGTCCGAGATCCGTCTGTTGATGCACCGGGCCCCGGGGCCGATCCCAGTTGGCGTCCGACAGTCACGGACTCACAGAGAGCGGGTGACGGGGATCGAACCCGCGCTTTCAGCTTGGAATGCACTTCTTTTGCATCACACCAGGTAGACGGGCAGTTCTACAGGCGCAAAGTCCTCGTTGTGACGCTGTGGGGACGCCGCGTCGCGGCGCCTGCTCTCGACGTGGACCCTTGTCGTGCTGCGCGACCTCGCTCTCGCCGAGTTGGATCGTCCCGTCGACGAGGGGTCGACTGCGGCAGACTGCAGCAGTGGAGTTCGTCATCGCACGTAACCCCGACGAGGGGTCGACGCTGCCGTATCTGGTGCGCCTGCCCTTGGGTGCCGGAGTGGTGCTGAAGGTACGCGACACTTGGCCCCGCACGGCCAAGGTGTACTGCCATCCGGCCGAGGCCTGGCCGACCGAGCCCGACATCGTCGAGCGGATCCCGGTGCGCTCGTGCGTGCGGCGCGGCGCGTCGATCGACCTCGTGCTCGACCGCGGTCGCGAGAACCGGTCGCAGTTCGTGTTCGCCGCGGCGCGTGGCCGGGAGGTGATCTTCTGGCAGAGCGCCCGTACTGCTCGCCAGGCCCGGCCGGCCGTGTCGGTGCCCACGGCCCGAGCCTCGGGCCAGGTGCTCGACATCGTCGTCGACAGCCACGAGCGATACGCCTGGAGCTTTTCGGCGCAGCAGGCCACGGTGCGCAAGCAAGCGCTGCCGGCGGGCGACTACGGCGTGGTGGTCGACGGGCGCCTCGTCGCCGCCGTGGAACGCAAGAGCCTCGCCGACCTCGTGTCGACCCTCACCACCGGCAAGTTGCGCTACCTCATGGCCGACCTGGCTGCGCTGCCACGTGCGGCGCTGGTGGTGGAGGACCGCTGGTCGTCGGTGTTCAAACTCGATCGGGTGCGGCCGTCGGTCGTCACCGAAGGACTTGCCGAGGCGCAGGTGCGGTTCCCCACGGTGCCGATCGTGTTCTGCGAGACCCGACCGCTTGCGCAGGAGTGGGCGTACCGCTTCCTCGGCGCAGCCGCGGCGCACCACGGCGAGCACCTCGACGCCGCCCGGCTCGAGTCGGCTCTCCCGCCTGCCGCGCCGCTCGCCCCGCGGGAGCCGACTCCTGCCGAGGTGCGCGCCTGGGCGGTGGCAACGGGCCTCCCGGTCGCTGCCGCAGGACGGATCAGGCCCGAAATCGTCGACGCCTACCGCCGCGCCCACGCCGCCGCCGAGACCTGACCACCTGCCGTGGCCCCGCCCGCGTCGCGGGTCCCGCCCCGCCGCCTGTGGGGTCGATCCCGCCCCGCCGCCCTGCCCGCGCCATCACGGCTGGCACGGCTTCTTGCGACGTTTCGCGTCGAATGCGACGCAATTCGTCGCAAGATCCGCAAGGAAGCGGGCCGATGCTCGTCGCCCAGCCAGTACTCCCCGGGCTGGTCACGCTTTCACAGAGAGCGGGTGACGGGAATCGAACCCGCGTTCTCAGCTTGGGAAGCTGATGTTCTGCCTCTGAACTACACCCGCACGGGCGGCCTCGGCCGCTCGGACCCCGGCAAATCTAGCAACCAAATCGCTCGTGCGGCCCGGTCGGCACCGGCTTGCCGCAGCACCGACGACTAGCGTGCGGCCCGTGATCCTGTCCGACCGAACCCTGCGCGAGCAGATCGCCGCCGGCCGCATCGTGATCGAGCCGTTCGACGACGCGCTCGTGCAGCCCTCGTCGATCGACGTGAAGATCTCCAACCTGTTCCGCGTCTTCCGCAACCACACGGCTGCG
>JBIKLX010000139.1:0-8618 GCA_044359565.1 Ilumatobacteraceae bacterium | reverse complement strand
GCCATTCCGCCACTCGGGCGAGTGACGGCGACAGGCTAGCCGCCGAAGTGGTTACCCGGCGGTAAGGCACCGACCGACACCAGCAGGGTCTACAGTCGCGATCTCAGTCCGCTTCGTCCGTCCCCGATCCAGGAGCACCGCCGAGCACATGCTTGCCTTCACCTTTCCCGGCCAGGGATCACAGCGGCCGGGCATGGGCCGACCGTGGGCCGACCACGAGAGCTGGGAACTCGTCGATGAGGCCTCACAGGTGGCCGAGCGCGACGTCGCTCGCCTCCTGCTCGACGCCGACGCCGACGAACTGCGCGACACCCGCAATGCGCAGCTCACCACCTTCGTCTCCAGCCTCATCGTCCTCGACGCCGTCGAACGCCTCGGTGTCGAGCCCAGCTACTGCGCCGGCCACAGCCTTGGCGAGTACACGGCGCTCACCGCCACCGGCGCCCTGGGCTTCGACGACGGTGTGCGCCTCGTCAGCGAACGCGCCGATGCGATGCACGACGCCGGCCACGAGAACCCCGGCACGATGGCTGCAGTGCTGGGCCTCGACGATGATCTGGTCGAGGTGGCCTGCCGCCGCGCCGACGCCGATGTGTGGGTGGCCAACTTCAATGCCGCCGGCCAGGTGGTCATCGCCGGTTCGCCCGAAGGGGTGGCAGCGGCGAGCGTGATCGCCAAGGAACTCGGCGCCAAGAAGGTGATGCCGCTGCACGTGTCGGGCGCCTTCCACACCCCGTTCATGTCGCCCGCCCGCGATCGACTGCGCAAGGCCATCGCCGACGCGTCGCCCCGCGACACCGACGTGCCGGTGGTGTCGAACGTCGACGCGCTGGCCCACGACCGCGGCGCCGACTGGGCCTCTCTGCTGTCGGCCCAACTGATCAACCCGGTTCGCTGGAAACACTGCCTGCTCACACTGGCTGCGCTCGGCGTCACCGAGTTCGTCGAACTCGGCCCCGGCGGCGTGCTCACCGGCATGGCCAAGCGCACGGTCGAGAACGCCCGCACGATGTCGGTCAGCACTCCGGAAGAACTCGACAAACTGCTCGAGTGGGTGGGCTCCGGCCGTACAGCCGCCACGCTGGCACACGAGGGCGAGCACCTCTTCGCCACCGAGCGCCTTGTCGTCAGCCCCGCTGCAGGTGTGTTCGAGCCCGTCGCTGGTCTCGGTGAAGGTTCCCGGATCACCGTCGGCACCATCATCGGCCACCTCGGCGAGGTCGAGGTGCGCTCCGCGTTCGATGGTGTGCTGCAGAGCTACATCGCCGTGTCGGGCGAGCGCGTAACACCTCGTCAGCCGATCGCCTGGCTGAGGACCATCTGATGCCCACCATCCCGGCGGGCGTGCGCGGTGCAACCATCACCGGGTGGGGCACCGCTCTGCCGCCCAAGGTGCTCACCAACGCCGATCTCGAGCAGATGTTCGATACCAACGACGAGTGGATCGTCGACCGCACCGGCATCCGCGAACGCCACGTCGGTGGCACCACCGCCGGGCTGTCGGCCGAATCGGGCCGCAAGGCGCTCGACATGGCGGGCGTCGACCCTTCGTCGATCGATGCACTCGTGCTGGCCACCACCACGCCCGACCGCTGCGTTCCGGCTACGTCGGCAACCGTCGCCCACGAGCTCGGCCTGCGCTGTGGTGCGTTCGACGTGAACGCGGCGTGCTCGGGGTTCGTCTACGGCCTGGTCACCGCTCACGGCCTCATCGCGATGGGGATGAACAAGGTGCTCGTCATCGGCACCGACACACTCGCCCGCATCACCGACTGGGATGACCGCAACACCGCCATCTTGTTCGCTGACGGCTCGGGTGCCGTGGTGCTCGAGGCGTGCGAGGGCCAGGGCCAGTTGCTCGGCTGGGACCTCGACGCCGACGGCAGCGCCGAACGCTTCCTCTACGCCGAGGTCGGCGGCCTCATCCAGATGGAGGGCAAAGAGGTGTTCCGCCGGGCCGTGCGCATCATGGTCGACTCGGCTGAGAAGTCGCTCGCCCATGCCGGTGTCACCACCGACCAGATCGACCTGGTCGTGCCCCACCAGGCGAACGTGCGCATCATCGACGCCGCCTGCGAGCGCCTCAACATCCCCGCCGAGAAGCGAGCGCTCGTGCTGCATCGCACCGGCAACACCTCGTCGGCCTCCATCCCGCTCGCGCTGTGCGACGCGCTCGATGAGGGCCGCGTCAGCGAAGGCGACCTCGTGCTGCTCGTGGGTTTCGGCGCCGGCATGACCGCCGCCAGCGCGCTGCTCCGCTGGGGCGCCACCGGTCCGGAGCTGGTGTCGTGAGCCGCACCGTGCTGGTCACCGGCGGAGCCCGCGGTATCGGCCTCGCCGTCGCCCGTCGCTTCGCCTCGCTGGGCGACAACGTCGCCGTCACCTACAACACCTCGCCCCCGCCCGACGACCTGTTCGGCGTGGCCTGCGACGTCACCTCTGCCGACAGCGTCGACGCAGCCTTCAAGGCGGTGGAGGAGTGCTTCGGTCCGGTGGAGGTGTTGGTGTCGAACGCCGGCATCACCAAGGACGGGTTGCTGCTGAAGATGAGCGAGGAGTCGTTCACCTCGGTCATCGACACCAACCTCACCGCCGCCTACCGCGTCGCCAAGCGAGCCACACCGGCGATGCTGCGGGCCCGCAGTGGGCGCATCATCCTCGTCAGTTCGGTGGTGGGCCTTCTCGGTGCAGCCGGGCAGGCCAACTATGCCGCCTCGAAGGCCGGCCTGGTCGGCTTCGCCCGGTCGCTCGCCCGCGAACTGGGGTCGCGCAGCATCACCGTGAACGTCGTCGCCCCCGGCCCGGTGGAAACCGACATGACCGCCGCTCTCGGCGACAAGCGCCTGGCCGAGATCACCGCCGCGGTGCCCCTCGGCCGGATGGCCTCGGCCGACGAGATCGCCGGCGTCGTCGCCTTCCTCGCCTCTGCCGATGCCGCCTACATCACCGGTGCCGTGGTGCCGGTCGATGGCGGCCTGGGCATGGGCCACTAGAGTCTTCATTCACCCACCTCAAGGAGAAACCCCGTGGATCAGGAACTGTTCGCCCGCTTCAAGAAGTGCGCCGTCGAGGTGCTCTCGGTCGATGAGTCGGCCGTTGTGCCCGAGGCGAAGTTCGGCGACGATCTCGATGCCGACAGCCTCGACCTGGTCGAGTTGGTGATGGCGCTCGAAGAAGAGTTCGGCGTCGAAGTGCCCGAGGAAGAACTCGAAGGCGTCGACACCGTCGGCCAGGCCTACGACTTGGTCGTCGGCAAGCTCTGATGTCGTTGCGTCGCCGCGTCGCCATCACTGGCTACGGGGTGGTCGCTCCCTGCGGCATCGGAAAGGCCGCGTTCTGGCAGGGTCTGCTCGGGCCGGGTGTGTCCGGCCGCAAGACCATCGAACTCGCCGACTGGGACCCCCTCCCCTACTTCGACAGTCCGAAAGACGCCCGCCGCGCCGACCGCGTCGAACAGTTCGCGCTCGCTGCGGCGGCTGAGGCGTTCGACCACGCGGGTCGCCCCGACGTGGCGCCCGAGCGCTTCGGCACCATCTTCGCCAGCGGCATCGGCGGCCTCATCACGCTCGAGGAGAACGTGCAGGTACGCCTCGAGAAAGGCGAACGGCGCGTGTCGCCGTTCCTCATCCCGATGCTCATGGCCAACGCCTCGGGTGCGGCCATCAGCATGCGCTACGGCCTGCAGGGTCCGAACGAAACGGTTGTCACGGCGTGTGCCGCGTCGAGCCACGCCATCGGCTATGCGGCACGGCTGATCTCGTGGGGCATGGTCGACGCCGTGGTCACCGGTGGCAGCGAGGCCTGCATCACCCCGACCGGGGTGGCCGGCTTCACCAACATGACCGCGCTGTCGTCGTCGGGCGTCAGCATGCCTTTCGACGTGAAGCGCGACGGGTTCGTGATGGGTGAGGGTGCCGCGGTGTTCATGCTCGAGGTGTATGAAGACGCGGTCGCCCGGGGGGCCACCATCGTCGGCGAGATCCTCGGTGCCGGCAGCAATGCCGACGCGCACCACATCACCGCGCCATCACCCGGCGGCACCGGCGCCATCCGCTGCATGCGCCTGGCGCTCGACGACGCCGGACTCACGCCGGCCGACATCGTGCAGATCAACGCCCATGGCACCTCCACCCCGATGAACGACGCAGCCGAGGCCGAGGCCGTGGCTGCCGTGTTCGCTGGGTCGTTGCCACCGATGACCTCCACCAAGGGCGTCACCGGCCATGCACTCGGCGCAGCCGGGGCACTTGAAGCCGCGGCAGTGTTGCTGTCGATGGAGCACGGGCTCATCCCGCCCACCGCCAACACCACCGAGGTGCTCGACGGCGCGCCCACCAACATCGTCACCGGTGCACCGCGGCCGTGGACCCCGGGCCCCGCCATGTCGAACAACTTCGGGTTCGGCGGCCACAACGGGTCGCTCATCTTCGGCCCCGCCCGTTGAGCCCCGCCCCCGCCGCCCTCATCCGCGCCACACCCCCGGTGTAGAACGGCCTCGTGGCCATCTCCTGCGTCTACTGCGGCGGTCTGCACGACCGAGCCGACGAAGTGCGCGCCTGCTGGCAGCGCACCGAATCGGGCGAACTCCCTGCACCGCCGCCTGTCGAGTACGAATCCGAGCCGACCGTATCCATCGACGTTGCCGACGATCGACCACCCTCGCGTCCTGCCTCGCTCGGCCGCACCCCGGTAGCCCGGCTGCTCGCCCAGCCCGCTCGTTGGGCGGGCCCCGAGGCGCTCGGCCGATCGCTGGTGATGCTCGACGACCAGCCGGTGCCTGCGCCGTGGCAGAGCGCCCCGCGGCTCACCATCGACGAGCGTGTGCTGCTCGACCCCGCCGCAGCGCTGCACACGCTGCGCCAGGCCCATCACCAGCGCGCTCGCCTGGTCGTCGATCTCTCGGCATCGTTCCACCGTTCGCCTGCGGGCACACTCACCGGGCCGCTGCACGAACTGGGCGCTCGGGCCGAGCTGCCGCTCGACGAACTGCACCACCTGGTCTGGTCGAACAGTGTGGTGCTCGACCACGACGGGGCTCGATGGCCATGGGCCGAGCAGGCAGTCGCGGTCGGGGCACGGGCCACCGATGGAACAGGCGATGTCGAGGTACCCGGTGTCGGCCCCTGCTTCGTCGACGGTGGTCCGCTGTGTTTCAGCGCCCCCATCGACGGGGTGGCGGTCATCCCTGCCGTCACGGTCGAACACGGCTCGCTCACACCCTTCGGTACCAACCAGTCGGCTGCTGCGCTCGCCCCCGACCAACTCGCGGCCGTCACCCACCCGGGTGGGGCGGCCCGCATCGTCGCCCCCGCCGGCTCGGGCAAGACCCGGGTGCTCACCGAACGGGTGCGTCATCTGGTCACCCACTGGCACCTCCCGCCTTCGGCCATCACCTTGGTCGCCTACAACCGGCGGGCGCAACTCGAGATGCAGCAGCGGCTCGGCGACGTTCCCGGGGTGGAGGTGCGCACCCTCAACTCGCTGGCGCTGGCCATCATCAATGGCGTCGCCCCGTTCGCATCCCGGCCACAACGCTGGCGCACCATCGGCGAGCGCGACGTGCGTGGCATCCTGTCGGGCTTCGTGCCGTCGCAGCGCAAGCGCAACGTCGACCCGCTCTCACCCTGGCTCGAGGCGCTGTCGGCTGTGCGGCTCGGCCTGCGCTCACCCGATGAGGTGGAAGACACCTACGACGGCGATGTCGCCGGCCTCACCGAGGTGTACCCCCAGTACCTCGACGCACTGCACCGTCAGGGCGCTGTCGACTTCGACGGGCAGATCACCGAGGCCGTCCGGCTGCTGCTCACCGACCCCACCGCTCGCACGGCGGCGCAGCGGGCGTGCCGGGTACTGCTGGTCGACGAGTTCCAAGACCTCACCCCGGCCCACGTGCTGTTCATCCGCCTGCTGGCCGCGCCCGGGTGGGCAGCGTTCGGAGTGGGCGACGACGACCAGACCATCTACGGCTACAACGGCGCCTCACCCGACTGGCTCATCGACTACGCCGCGCTGTTCCCCGGGGCGGGCGACCACCCGCTCGAGGTGAACTACCGCTGCCCGGCCGATGTGGTGCACGCCGCCGACTTCCTGCTCCAGCGCAACACCCGACGCGTCGCGAAGACCATCCGTGCGGCGCGTACCGAGGCGACGGGCCTGCACGCCACTGCGGTCGCCGATCCGGTCGCCACCACGGTCGCCACCGTGCAGGCGGCGCTGCGCCAGGGGGCCGCCCCATCCGACGTGGCGGTGCTGGCGCGGGTGAACGCCGTGCTGGTGCCCGTGCAGGTAGCCCTGCACGAAGCGGGCATCGCCGCCACCAGCGTGGCAGGCAGCGAGTTCTTGAACCGGGCGTCGGTGCGCTCCAGCCTCGCCTGGCTGCGGCTCGCCTGCGCGCCCGAGCGGTCGCTACCCGGCGCAGCACTCACCGAAGCCATCCAGCGCCCCTCACGCTCGATCGCTCCACGGGTGGCGTCGTGGGCCGCCGACCAACGCTCGATCCGCGACCTGCAACGACTCGCCGATCGCCTCACCACCGAGCGCGAGCAACTGGCCGTCACCGCCTTCATCGCCGACCTCGAGGCAGTGCGCACTGCCGCAGCCAACGGTGCCACCACCGCCGATGTGCTCACCATCGTCGACGACCAACTCGGCCTCGCCGGCACGCTGGCCACGTTCGACCGCAACCGTCGTGGCATGAACGCGTCGTCGCAGAACGACGACCTCACGGCGCTTCTGCATCTCGCCGTGCTCCACCCCGACATCGAGTCGTTCTCGGCGTGGTTGGCCGATGCCTTGGCCGCGCCAGCCACCGACCAGGGCGTCGTGCTGGCCACCGTGCACCGGGTGAAGGGGCAGGAATGGCCGCACGTCATCGTCCACCTGGCCGACGAGGGCCAATTCCCCCACCGGCTCGCCGACGATGTGGCCGAAGAGCGCCGACTGTTCCATGTGGCCATCACCCGCACCAGTGGCTCGGTCACCGTGGTCAGCACCGCTGGCCAACCCAGCCCGTTCCTGGCCGAACTGGCATCGCCGCCCACCGCCGCCGAACTGCAGCCGGCCCGCCGCATCGCATCGGGCACGCCCCCCTCGCCGCGCACCGCCGCCGCCAGCAAGCACACCGTCGCGACAGCAACTCTCGATGGCACCGACGCAGTGCTGTTCGAAGCGCTGCGCGGGCTACGCGACCGGCTGCGCAACGGCAAGCCCGCCTACACCGTGTTCGACAACGCCACGCTCACCGCCATCGCCACCGTCAAGCCCACGTCGTTGCAGACCCTCGCCCGCATCAAGGGCATCGGCCCAGCCAAGCTCGAGCAGTACGGCGAAGCCGTGCTGGCCGTGGTGGCCGAGCACCTCGACACCGCCTGAGGTGCCGCCTGCTGGCGGGCTACGCGTCGACCAGCACGAACATCAGCTCGCACTCGCAGGCCACCTTGCCGTCGAGCAACGCCCGGCCTGCGCCCTTGCCGGCACGCGACGACATACGGCCCAGTTCTACCTCGAGCACCAACGTGTCGCCGGGGCCCACCTGACGGCGGAACCGGGCACCGTCGAGGCCGCCGAACAGTGGCAGCTTGCCGGCAAACCGCGGGTCGGCCAGCACCGCGATGGCACCCATCTGGGCGATGGCCTCGCACATCAGCACTCCGGGCAGGGTGGGGCGGCCCGGGAAGTGGCCGGCGAAGAACCACTCGTCGCCACTCAGCGTCCAGCGACCCTGCGCCGACTGGCCTGGCTCGAGGGCCAGCACCTCGTCGACGAACAGGAACGGCGGCCGGTGGGGCAACAGGTCGGTGGGGGCGGGCAGGCTGCTCATGCGCCCAGCGCCTCGAGCAACTTCACCGGGGTGTCGTTCGGGCTGATCTTGTACCACACGTTGCGCAACGCCCCGTCGGGGCCCACCAGGAACGCCGAGCGCTCGATGCCCATGTACACCTTGCCGTAGTTCTTCTTCTCCTTCCACACCCCGTAGGCCTCGGCCACGGCGTGGTCGGGATCGCTGAGCAGCGAGAACCCGAGGCCGTACTTGGTGTGGAACCGCAGCAGCGCCGGCACCTTGTCGGGGCTGATGCCCAGCACAACGGTGTCGCCCACCTGGCCGGCGATGTCGCGCAAGGCGCAGGCCTGGGTGGTGCAACCAGGCGTGTCGGCCTTGGGGTAGAAGTACACGAGCACGTTCCGGCCCTGCAACGCAGCCAGATCGACGGTGGCCCCGTCGTGGTCGAGCAAGCTGAACGTGGGGGCGGCATCACCGGCGGAGAGCATGGCGGAACTGTACCGAAGGCCGTCCCGGGCCACCCGAGCCGGCCGTCACTCCCTGTCGGACAACTGACGAATTCCTGACGAATGGAAGATTCCCCCTTGCGGGTACCGCCACGGAGGGTGGTACGGTCACCCTCGGCGTTCGCCCTTTCCCGATTCTTGACGCCGAATCGGTGAATCGGGCTGGGGAGAGCGTCACGCCGAACCCAACTCAAGGAGACAATCATGAAGCCTGGCGGCATCCCGATGTGATCACTGCGCCAGTGGCGCAGTGATCATCCAAACCCTCGGCCACGGGGTCGCGCATGAGCGTGATAGTGGCCAGGAATCGATCGCAACGTGTCGTCGAACCA
>JBIKLX010000138.1:0-8677 GCA_044359565.1 Ilumatobacteraceae bacterium | reverse complement strand
GGCGTCCATGCCCGACATCGCACCGGTTCGGCCGCGCCAGAAATTGCCACCGCCGACGACGACGGTGACATCGACACCCATTTCGCGCACACCGATGATCTCGGTGGCCGTGGCGGCCAGCGTGGCGGCGTCGAGGCCGGACCCCGAGTTACCGGCGAGTGCCTCGCCCGACGGCTTGAAGACGATGCGCCTCCACCGGGGCGAGGCCATCGCAATCAGCCGATCTCGACCTGGGCGAACCGGAGGATCGACGACGTGCCGATCATCTGGGTGATGTTCTGCTTGTCGTCCTTGGCGTAGGGCTGGTCGAGCAACGCGACATCTTTGAAGAACCCGTTGATGCGACCCTCGACGATCTTCGCCAGCGCGGCTTCGGGCTTGCCCTCATTGCGGCTGATCGTCTCGAGCGTCTGGCGCTCGTGCTCGAGCACATCGGCCGGAATGTCGGTCCGGCTGAGGTACTTCGGCCGGGCGAAGGCGATGTGCACGGCAACGTCGTGGGCGAGGTCGACCGACGCATCGCTCATCTCGACGAGCACAGCGTTCACGCCGCGGCCGCCCTGCACGTGCAGGTAGCTGTCGAGCACGTTGCCGGCTGCCGCCTCGATGCGCACGACGTCGCCGAGTTCGATCTTCTCCTTCAACGTGATCTTCATCTCGTCGAGCTCGGCCGAACGCTCGGCAACGGCTTCGGTGCCCTTCGCGGCGACGAGTTCGGCGAGGGTTTGCGCCTCGCCCTTGAACCGGTCGCTCGAGGCGACGAAGTCGGTCTCGCACTTCAGCTTCACGATGGCGCCCACGTTGCCGTTCACCACCAGGGCGATGACGCCCTGGGTGTTCTCGCGGTCGTCGCGCTTGGCGCTTGCGGCGAGGCCCTTCTCGCGCAGCCACTGCTTCGAGGCCTCCATGTCGCCGTCGTTGGCCTCGAGAGCCTTCTTTGCGTCCATCATCCCGGCGCCGGTTGCCTGGCGCAGCGCTTGGACGTCTTTGGCGGTGAACGACATGTCAGCCTTCCTGGGTGTCGGTGGAGTCGGTGGATTCGGTGTCGGCGGCGGCGTCGTCGCCTGTCTCGGTGGCCACCTTGCTGGCGCTGAGGCGGGCCTCACGCTCGGCCTGGGCGGCGGCTGCCTGGCGGCGGGCCTCGGTCTGGGCCGCAGCAAAGGCGGCCTCTTCCTCGGCGCTGCGCTTCGGGGCGGCGGCGGGTGCCGCAGCGATGTCGAGGCCGCGACGGCCCTCGATGATGGCCTCGGCCACGACGCGGCACATCAGCGCGTTTGCACGGATGGCGTCGTCGTTGCCCGGGATGGGGAACTGCACGAGGTCGGGGTCGACGTTGGTGTCGACCACGGCGATGATGGGGATACCGAGCTTGTTCGCCTCGGTGATGCCGATCTGCTCTTTCTTGGTGTCGAGGATGAACACCGCGTCGGGGCGGCGGTTCATGCCACGGATACCACCGAGGTTCTTCTGCAGCTTCTCGAGCTCGCGGGTGAGCAGCAGGGCTTCCTTCTTCGGCATGGCCTCGAAGTCGCCGGCGGCGCGCATGCGCTCGTACTCCTGCATCTTCTGGACGCGCTTGGCGATGGTTTCGAAGTTGGTGAGCATGCCGCCCAGCCAACGCTCGTTCACGTAGGGCATGCCCGACATCAGCGCGTAGTCGCGCACGGGGTCTTGCGCCTGCTTCTTGGTGCCGATGAACAGCACCGTGCCGCCCTTGGCAGCGAGATCGCGGGTGAACTTGTAGGCGGCCTCGACGCGGGTGAGGGTCTGCTCGAGATCGATGATGTAGATACCGTTGCGCTCGCCGAAGATGAATCGACGCATCTTCGGGTTCCAGCGGCGGGTCTGGTGCCCGAAGTGGACACCTGCTTCCAGCATCTGTCGCATGGTGACGACGGCCATGATGTGCTCCTTTACTGCGGTTGGCTGCGCACGAGCCCACGCGCTCTCGAGGACGAGAGCGACCGCAGCCGGGGCCGTGCGATCGGATTCGGCCCACCGGCGGTGGACCGGTCGGCAATGCTATCGGCCGCGCGCCTGCTCCGGGCATTCCAACCGGGCGGGAGGTGCCGGCCGGCGGGCCGAGCCGTCGGTGGGTACCAGGCGTACCGGGCGCCGCCACCGGCCGAGCAGCGGGGTGGGGTCGACGTACTCGTCGCCCCGACGGAGCCCGAAGTACAGCAGCCCACCCGCGGTGGCGAGGCGTTGTCCCTGCCGCACCACGCCTCCCTCGGCCACCAGTACCCGGTCGAGGCCACCGAACGTGGCGCGCAGTCCATCGGCGTGGGCCACCACCACGTAGCGCGTACCCGCCACCGAACCGGCGAACGTCACCTCACCAGCGGCCACGGCGCGCACGCTGTCGCCCGCTCGGCTGTCGAAGTCGATACCCCGGTGCCCGGCGCAGTACCGGCATGCCGGCTCGCGATACGCAACGGCCACCGGCGCCTCGACCGGCGGTGGATAGCAGGTGCCGGCCGCGCCGGCCGCTGGCGACACACCTGCCACGACGACAAGGGCCGCCAGAGCCGCCACGACCGCGGCGGCCCGGCCCCCGCCGACGGGGCCAGGGACCCGGCTGCGACGAGATACGGGGAGCAATGACCGGGTTGTTCCCGGAAACGTGAACTCGATCGACACGCGCATGGGCGGCCTCCGACGACGACAGGGATGTCTGGGCGCCGATGCGCCGACGTGGCCACGGCATCGACCGCGGCGAGAACACCTGGGGCGTCAGGAGATGCCGGAGGCGGCGAGGCGGGCACGCAGGTGCAGTACCGCCTTGGTGTGGATCTGTGAGACACGACTCTCGGTGACGCCGAGCACCGAGCCGATCTCGGCGAGTGTGAGGCCTTCGTCGTAATAGAACGACATCACCAGCTTTTCGCGCTCGGGAAGGCGCAGCACCTCTTGGCGCACGATGCGCCGCAGGTCGCTCTCTTCCACCACCGACCCGGGCGAATCGGGGATGTCGCCGATGAGCGACCGCGGCTCGGCACCCGCGGCGAGCGCCCGGTCGAGCGGGCCGACGGTGGTGCTGGCGATCGACGACAGCCACTTCTTGAACTCGGCGCCCGAGATCTTCAGATGCGCGCTGATCTCGTCGTCGCTGGGCGCCCGGCCGAGTTTGCCCTCCAACTCGGAGAACGCGGTCTCGACCTCGCGGGCACGCGAGCGCACCGAACGGGGCACCCAGTCGAGCGAGCGCAACCCGTCGAACACCGCGCCGCGGATGCGCGGCACGGCAAAGGTCTCGAACTTCACGCCACGCTCGGGATCGAAGCGCTCGACGGCATCGATGAGGCCGAACACCCCGGCACTCACCAGGTCGCCAGGATCGACACTGCTGGGCAGGCCGGCGCCGATACGGCCGGCGACGAACTTCACCAGCGGCGAATAGTGCTCGATCAGGCGGTCGCGTGCCGTCTGGTCGCGCGACGCGAACCAGCGCTGCCACCACCGCTCGACCTCGGGCGCCATGCTCATGCGCGCGGATGGGCTTCCGTGTACACAGCGCGCAGCCGTTCGTTGCTGACATGGGTGTACCGCTGGGTCGTGGCGACGTCGGCGTGTCCGAGAAGTTCCTGCACTACCCGCAAGTCTGCCCCACCGTCGAGCAGATGTGTCGCGAAACTGTGTCGCAGGGCGTGGGGATGTGTGGGCGACGCAGCCCGGCGGTCGATGATGCGCCGTACATCGCGCGGGCTGATGCGCCGCCCGCGTTCGTTGCCGAACAGTGCTGCCCCCGACTCGGGAGCCACCACATCGCGCCGCAGGGGCACCCACGCTGCCAGCGCTTCGACCGCGACGGCGCTGAGCGGAACACGGCGCTGCTTGGCGCCTTTGCCCCACACCACGGCAGCTCCGGCGGCGAGATCGACGTCGCCGCAGTCGAGCCCGCACAGCTCGCTGACGCGCACGCCGCTGCCGTACAGCACCTCGAGTACCGCGTCGTCGCGGCGGCGGCGCCACTCGGGCTCGTCGGCAGCGGGCGACCCGTCGAGCATGGCGCCCACCTCGTCGGCCGACAGCACCCGCGGCAGACGGCCCTCACCCGCGGGGGCCCGCACCGAGGCGCTCGGGTCGACCGGCAGATGACCTGCGCGCACCAGCCAGCGGAAGTAGCGGCGCAGCGCCGCCACCTTGCGGGCGATCGAGCGCTTGGCAAATCGCCTGGTGGTGAGATGCGCCACGTAGCGACGCAGCAGTGTGCGGTCGACCCGGGCCGGATCGGCAATCGCCCCGCGCTCGGCCCATTCGGCGAATGCCTGCACGTCGCGCCGGTACGCGTCGACGGTGTTGGCCGACGACGATGTGAGCGACGCTACAAATGCCTCGATGCGCCATTCAGGCGCGATCGACAGTCCACCGGACCCGGCGTCGAGCCGGTCGGTGGGGGTCGACTCACCCAGAGTGGCGGCGTCGGACGGCACGGGATCCCATCGTATTCAGTCGGCGTTACGGCGGAGGTGACCCGAGCGCCTCGTACCACCCATCGACCTGATGCAGCCAGCCCGACTGTTCGAGCCGGGCCAATGCCATCGCCACGTCGAGCAGGGGCCGGTCGGCGAGCCGAGCCACCTCTCCGATCGTCCGTGGCACCCCTGAACACGCCTGCAACACCACCCGGTCGTCGGCACGCGGCCGGGCCCGCCGGTCGAGCGCCAGCCGCTCGGACGGCAGTCGGTCGAGCGGCAGACGGTCGAGTGCCAGCGCGATGAGGATGTCGCCCACGTCGAGCACTGGCGTCGCCCCGTCGCGCAGCAAGCCGTTGGCGCCGAGCGATGCCCGATTGGCGACGTGGCCAGGAACCGCCATGACCGGCACGCCGCGTTCGGCTGCCAGATCAGCGGTGATGAGCGAACCACCGCGCTCGCGCGACTCGACCACCACCACTGCCTCCGACAGCGCTGCCACCATGCGGTTACGCAATGGGAAGTGGTGCGCCACCGGTGGTGTACCAGGAGGGTGCTCGCTGAGCAGCAGCCCTTCGGCACCCACCCGCTGCCAGAGCGTCTTGTGCTCGCGGGGGTAGACCACGTCGAGCCCCGACGCCACCACCGCGACCGGCCGGCCGAGCACCGCTCGCCCGGCGCCGGACGACACGCCACCGACCCCGTGTGCACCCAGGTCGAGCACCTCGAACACGCCCTGGTGTGCCGCACCGTCGATGCCTCGCGCCAGGCCCGACACCACCTGCACCCCGGCGTGGGCCAACTCGCCGCCCAGCGTGCGGGCAACGTGACGACCCGACGCTGTGGCGTTGCGCGTACCGATGAGGGCCACCCGGCGACCCTCGAGCAGCGTCCGATCGCCGCGCGAGAACAGCACCGGCACCGGCAGCGCGTCGTGAGTGAGCACAGGCGGATGCCCTAGTTGCCCCATGACCGTGACCTCGAGACCGAGGTCGGTGCACCGTTGCCACACCGTATGGGGGCGGAGCCGTTGGGCGCTGCTGGCCCACGCGGCCCGCAACACCGACCCGCGCTCGGGATCGTCGAGCACCCGCCGGATGAGCCCGTCGCGGGGTGGTAAGCGCCCACTGGCCACGGCGTACGCCTCGGCTGGTGGATGCTGGCGCAGCAGCGCGAGCAGGCGGTGCACCGTCATCTCGGTGAACCCGGCGAGTGCTGCCGCATAGGCAGCCTCGGGAAGCTCGTCGGAGCCGAACAGCGCCGACTGCTGAGTGGCCCGGCTCATGCGGCATCGCTCCGCGCCGACACCCGCAACCGCACCCGCAACTGCAACGCCAGCGCCACGTGCTCGGCGAGCACCAGATGACTGTCGTCGCCAGCGAGGTCGGCGATGGTGCGGGCCACCCGACGCACCCGGTGCAGCCCGCGCCCGGTGAGCCGACCCCGTTCGAGTTCGGTGCGCAACAGCGCTGTGGCCTCGGCAGCGAGCGGCGCCACCCGGTCGAGATCGGCCGGCGCCAGCGCGGCGTTGAGACAGCCGCTGCGTTCGAGCGACCGGGCCCGCGCCGCATCGACCCGCTGGCGCACCACCTCGGTGGATTCGCCGCCGCCGATGCCCAACAGGTCGTCGATCTCGGTGCGGCGGACCCCGATTCGTAGGTCGAAGCGGTCGAGCAACGGCCCCGACAGCCGCCGCAGGTATCGCTGACGCGCCGCTTCGTCGCACTCGCACGAACCCGGCGGGCCACCACCGCACGGACACGGGTTGGTGGCGGCCACCAGCAAGAACCTCGCCGGCAGCGTGGCGCTGCAATGCGCCCGCGACACCCGAATGACCCCCTCCTCGAGGGGCTGGCGCAGCGCATCGAGCACGCTGGGCGAGAACTCGCCGAGTTCGTCGAGGAAGAGCACACCCCCGTGCGCCAAGCTCACCTCACCCGGCCGCAGGCTGTGCGAACCGCCACCTACGAGCGACACCATCGAGCATGTGTGATGTGGGGCGCGCAGCGTGGGAAAGCGCACCACCCCCATTTCGGGCAGGGTGACCCCGGCCGCGGAGTGCACCATGGTGACGTCGAGCGCGGTGGCGTGATCGTGTGGGGGCAGCAGCCCCACCAGCCGCTGGGCCAGCATCGTCTTGCCCGAGCCGGGCGGCCCCACGAGCAGCAGGTGGTGACCACCCGCCGCGGCGATCTCGAGCCCGGCTCGCGCCTCGGGCTGACCGCGCACATCGGCGAGGTCGGACACCTGGCGCGGCCGTTCGGTGAGGTCGACCAGTGGCGGATCGGGCCAGCGGCCCCCGCCCAGGGCGAGCACCACCTCGCCCAGCGACGACGCGCACCGCACCTCGCCCTCGCTGACCGCTGCTGCCTCGGCCCAGTTCGCCAAGGGCACCACCGGCACCCGGTCGGGCCGGCACGCCACCATGGGCGCCACCCCGGGCAGCGGCCGCAGACTGCCGTCGAGGCCGAGCTCGCCGATGATGGAGTGCGCCTGCGCCCGTTGGGCGTCGAGTCGTTCGTCGGCCACCAGAACGCCCACGGCGATGGCGAGGTCGAGCCCGGAACCGCCCTTGCGCAACCCGCTGGGCGCCAGGTTGACCGTGATGCGCTTGTTGGGCCAATCGAGCCCGGTGGACAGCACGGCGGCGCGCACCCGGTCGCGCGACTCGCGGCACGCCTCGTCGGGCAGACCCACGATCTGGAACGAGGGCAGACCGGGACCGACGTGTACCTCGACGGTGACGGGCTGCCCGGTGACCCCGAGCACCGAGGCAGAACAAATGGCTGCGAGCATGAAGCGTCCTCTCCTGAGCGACGGCGCAACGGCGCCGTGGTGGCGGTGCGCAAGCACCTGCAACTGCTGTGGGAGAGGGACGGAGGCGGCCCCTCGACGCTGCTGGGCAACCTACCGGAGGGGTGCGCGGTTGCAACGCGCCGCCCGCGACAGGCGCGGGCCTGAGAGACTGACGATGATGCCGGCCGACGTCACCATCCACCCACCGCTCCCCCGGCGTCGTCGCGTCGACTGGCTCACAGCGGTGTCGACCACGGCCTCGTTGGCGCTGGTGGCGTCGCTCGCGGCAGCCTGCAGCGACGACACCGACCGCAGCAACGCCGCCTACTGCGCTGCCGTCAGCGACCATCTGGCGCTGGTGGCCACACCCGCCATCGCCACTCCCGACGACATCGCCGTCACCATCGGTGCATACCGCGACATCGTCGGCCACGCCCCGGCGGCCATCGAACCCGAATGGCAGCAGCTCGTCGACGCGCTCGAGGCCGCATCAGCCGTCGATCCCGCAGACGCGACCTCGGTGGCCTCGGTGACCGACACGGCGCTGCGCACCGCACCGGCAGCGGTGCGGATCCAGCAGTTCACCCAGCAGACGTGCACGCTCGACATCGGCACACCACCACCGCCCACCAACCCGGTGACGGCCACGGTGCCCGATACGACGGGCGGTTGATCAGGCGATCTCGCCGCGCTTGTTGATGACGCGGTCGACGAGGCCGTACTCGACCGCCTCGGATGCCGTGAACCAGCGGTCGCGCTCGGCGTCGGCCTGGATCTTCTCGAGCGGTTGGCCGGTGTGGTGCGCAGTCAGCTCGGCCATGCGCCGCTTGGTGTAGCCCAGCTGTTCGGCTTGGATGGCGATATCGGCCGCCTGGCCGCGCAGACCGGCGAGCGGCTGGTGCATCATCACCCGGGCGTTGGGCAGGATGGACCGCTTGCCGGCGGCGCCGGCGCTGAGCAGGAACTGCCCCATGCTGGCGGCCATACCCATGCACACCGTGGCCACGTCGCAGCTGACGAACTGCATCGTGTCGTAGATGGCCATACCGGCGGTGACCGAACCACCGGGGCTGTTGATGTACAGCCAGATGTCGGCCTCGGGATCTTCGCCCTCGAGGTACAGCAGCTGGGCACACAGCGAGTTGGCGATGTCGTCGTTCACGTCGGTGCCGAGCATGATGACCCGGTTCTTCAGGAGTCGGTTGAAGACGTCGGCGCGGGGATCGAAGGCACCGTCGGCGGCGAGAGGAGTGCTGGGCGACATGCACCAGAGGCTACCGTCAACCGCGATGAGCGACCCCGACTTCCAGCCGAACGTCGACGAACTGGTTTCGAACAACGCTCGCTACGTCGAAGCGTTCTCAGGTGGGCCGATGGACGTGCGGCCACGGCGCAAGCTGGCCTTCGTCGCCTGCATGGACAGCCGCATGAACATCTTCGAGATGCTCGGCCTGCAGCACGGCGAG
>JBIKLX010000137.1:0-8704 GCA_044359565.1 Ilumatobacteraceae bacterium | reverse complement strand
ACGCGCTACTACGAAGAAGGCTCGGATGCCGGCGGATTGAACGACGACGAGATCGCCGAGTTCCTGGGCAGCCCCGACAGCACATGGCTGCTGAAGCTGTCGTATCTCGACGCGAACGGCTGGCCGCTGTCGGTACCCCTCTGGTACCACTGGGACGGTGAGTCGTTCTACGTCGTGGGCCGCAAGCGTTCGAAGTGGGTCGACCATCTGAAGGCCGACGACCGGTGTGCGATCTGCATCGAAGAGCTCGCCCACCCCCGCATCCGCAAGGTGCTGGCCCAGTGCCGCGCCGAGGTGGTGGAAGGCCCGGCCGTGGGCGAGGGTTCGCAGTGGGTGCCCATCGCCAATGCAATGGCGTTGCGCTACTCGGGGCCCACCGGGCCCGAGCAGTTGAAGGCCTCGTACGGCTGGGAGCGGTACCTGGTGAAGCTCACGCCACTGCGCAAGCTCACCACCTGGCAGGGCGCCGACTGGTCGCTGCGCTACTTCGACCCGGGCCAGCGTCCCGACCTCGAGGCCAAGGCGCACGCCGGCGGCGAGGCCTGACCCGACATGCAGCAGATCTCGCAGCGCACACTCGACTACCGCCGGTCGGCGATCCGCGTGCTGTTCGACGAGGCGAACCGTCTCGAAGGCGTGATGCGCCTCGAGATCGGTGAGCCGAGTTTCGTCACCCCTCAGCACATCATCGACGGCGCCGCCGAGGCGGCCCGGGCGGGGCACACCGGCTACGGCCCGAACGGTGGCCTGCTGTCGCTGCGCGAACTGCTGAGCGTGAAGCTGCACGAGGTGAACGGCATCGAGGCCGGGGTCGACGAGATCGTGGTCTGCCCCGGCGGGATGAACGCCCTGTACAGCACGTTCGCCGTCCTGCTCGAACCTGGCGACGAGGTGTTGCTGCCCACTCCCGGCTTCCCGAACATGGACGAGATGGTGCGCCTGCTCGGTGGTGTGCCGGTGTTCTACCACCTCCGTCCCGAGGCCGGATTCCTGCCCGACTTCGACGAACTGGCATCACTCGTCACCTCTCGCACGAAGGTGATGTTCACGAACTCGCCGTCGAATCCGACGGGTCGCGTGTTCGACGAGGCCACCGTTCGCCAAGTGGTCGAGTTCGCCGACCGGAACGACGTGTGGCTGATCAGCGACGACGTGTACGACGAACTGCTGCTGGCGCCTGGTGTGCGCCATGTTCCCGCAGCATGGTTCGACACCTCGGGACGCGTGATCTCGGTGTTCAGCTTCTCCAAGGTGTACGCGATGACCGGCTGGCGGGTGGGCTACGCCGTCGCACGCGGCGACTTGCCCCAGCACCTGCGCTCGACCCAGGAACCACTGGTGTCGTGCCCGAGCACCATCTCGCAGAAGGCAGCCGAGGCGGCGCTCACCGGGCCACGCGAACCCATCCGGGCGATGCGCGACACCTACGCCCGGCGCCTCGAGTTGGCCGTCGACGCAGCCGGCCGCTCCGGCCTGAAGGCGTACCCGTCGGAGGGCACCATCTACATGCTGCTCGACGTCGGTGCCTACGGCTGCGACGGCGGACTCGACTTCGCGCTCGACCTGCTGCGCGAGGCTCGGGTGTCGATCGCCCCGGGCAGCGTCTTCGGGCCCGGGGGCCTGGGCACCGTCCGTGTGTCGCTGGCCGCGGCCGACCATGTGATCATCGAAGGAATCGAGCGAATCGCCGCGCATGTGCAGCGGGACAGAGGAGGAAGTTGATGTTCGAGGGAATCACCGATCGCCTGAGCAGCGATGCTGAGCGGCACGTCGCCCGCTACATCGCCGAGCGGGCCGACGAGATCTTCGAGTTCACGTGCGATCTGATCCGCACCCCGTCGGTGAACCCGCCGGGCGACGAGGTGGCGGTGAGCCAAGCCATCATGGACCGCCTGGCGCAGCTCGGTGTCACCGACGCCCAGATCGCTGCGTGCGAGCCACACCGGCCCAACGTGATGGCCCACGTCGGGGGCACCAGCCCTGGGCGCACGCTCATGCTGTCGGGCCACATCGACACCAAGCCCCCGGGCAACTTGGCCAAGTGGAACACCGACCCGTTCGAGCCGACGGTGATCGACGGCAAGTTGATCGGCCTCGGCTCGGGCGACATGAAGGCCGCCATCGCCGCCATGGTGTACGCCGCGGCGGCGCT
The DNA here is from genome assembly GCA_044359565.1 of Ilumatobacteraceae bacterium. Classification (GTDB taxonomy): domain Bacteria; phylum Actinomycetota; class Acidimicrobiia; order Acidimicrobiales; family Ilumatobacteraceae; genus VFMC01. The sequence continues at coordinate 6,552 of JBIKLX010000137.1, read as the reverse complement.
GAACGACCTCGGTGAGTTCCCCGGCAAGTTGTCGCTCGCCCTCACGGCCGACGAAGAGAACGGGTCGCGGGTCGGCTCGAAGTGGCTCGCTGCCGAGGGCTACATCGACGCCGATGTGTGCGTGATCGGCGAGCCCGCAGGGGTGCACGAGGAGTGGGAGTCGATCCACCTCGTCAGCCGCGGCGCAGCGCTGTTCAAGGTGGTGGTGCTCGGCACCCAGATGCACTCATCGATCTCCGATCAGTTGCCGGGGGTGAACGCCACGCTGAAGATGGCCGAGTTGGCCCTGAAGATGCAGCGCGAACTGCGCGACTACCTCACCTTCGACGAGCATCCGTACTGTCGCTTCGGCCCCACCGTGAACGTGGGCGTGATGGCGAGCGCCGGGGTGACCTATGGCGTGTACCCGGGCCGCGCCGAGTTCGCGAGCGACGTGCGCACCGTGCCGGGCATGACCGAAGAGCAGGTGCAAGCCGACATCCAGCGCTTCCTCGACGACGCGATGGCAGCCGACCCCGAGTTGCACGCCACACTCGAATGGAACCTGATGGTGGGCGCCACCGAGATCGACAGCGCGCACCCCGTGGTGCAGGCCCTCGCCGGCGCCTCGGCCTCGGTGCTCGGCCGCACCCCGCGCCTCGATGCATTCCCCGGTGCCACCGACGCCGCCTACATCCAGGAGGCTGCCGGTGTGCCGTGCATCGCTTCGTTCGGGCCGGGCATGCTGCCCCACGCCCACAGCCCCAACGAGTCGATGAACGCAACCGGCGCCGCCGAGGCAGCGATGATCTACGCGCTGTCGTCGTTGCGGTATCTCGTCGATCAGCAGGCCACACCGGCATGAGCACGCTGTCACGGACGGAGATCTGCGCCCGCTTCCGCCGCCTCTACCTACCGGCGGTCAGCGACGCGATGTACGAGTTGGGTCTGCCCGAACCGGTGCTGCCCTCGTCGCTGCGGCCGCTGCTGCCCGACCGCTCGTTCGTCGGCATCGCCTTCACGCTCGAGGGCGCCGAGATCGTGCCCCCGGTGTCGTGGGACGAGGGCAAGGTGCGCATTGCGTCGTACCTGCAGGTGTTCGAGCAACTCACGCCCGATTCGGTGATCGTCTCGAAGAACACCGGCGGCTTCGTCGGCCACTTCGGCGAGCTCACGGGTAACTCGGCGATGAAGTACGGCTGCGTGGGGGTGGTGCTCGACGGCAACCTCCGCGACACGTTCGGCCTGCGCGAGATCGGCCTGCCCGTGTTCTACCGCGACGTCAACCCACGCAACGGCATCGGCCGGTGGGAGATGGTGTCGTCGGGGCAGCCGGTCACCATCGGTGATGTCACGGTGCACACCGGCGACCTGGTGATGGCCGAGTTCGACGGCATCCTCGTCGTGCCCCAGCAGCACATCGACGCCGTGCTGGCCAAGGCCGAGGAGATCGTCGGCATCGAGCAACTGGTGCGCGACGACATGCGACAGGGCGTCAGCCCGCTGGAAGGGCTGGCTCGACATGGGCACATCTGACGACAACACCAACGACCACGAAGCCGTCGACGTGCGCATCGCCAAGAGTGGCCTCGCCGAAGAGGTGCTCGTGCTGGAGTGGCTCGTCGATGACGGGGCCCAGGTGAACGCCGGCGATCCGCTGGTGCTCATCGAGTCGGAGAAGACCCAGTTCGAGATGGAGGCCCCCGTCGCCGGGGTGCTCGAGATCGTGGTGGCCGCCTCCGACCTCGACGTGCCGGCCGGCACGCTGATCGCCCGCATCCGCCCGTGACCCCCGTGTCGGCTGCCCTCCCCGCCTTCTCGCTGCAGGGCAAGCGCGCCGTGGTCACCGGGTCCGAGAGCGGACTCGGCCGGGCCATCGCCGCCGCGTTCGTCGCATCGGGCGCCACCGTGGTGGGGGCCGACATCAGCATCGACCCCGCCGCCGCGGGCAGCGTGGGCGCTGGCGGCCACCATCTGCTCGCGCTCGACCTGCAAGACCGCGCCGCCATCGCCGCCACCGTGGCACGCACGGTCGAGCTGCTGGGCGGCATCGACGTGTGCGTGAACTGCGCAGGGATCGGCGGCCGTTCACCCGCCACCGACTACCCCGACGACCTGTGGGACCGGGTGATGGCCACCAATGTGGCCGGCACGTTCACCATGGCCCGGTGCGTCGCCACCCACATGATCGCCCAGGGCGCCGGATCGATCGTCAACATCGCCTCCGTGGGCGGCCTCGTGGGCTACCCCGGCAGCGTGGGCTACCAGACCTCGAAGGGCGCCGTGGTGCAGATGACCCGCTCGCTCGCCGTCGAGTGGGGGCCGCACCAGGTGCGGGTGAACGCCATCGCCCCCGGCCACATCGCCACCGAACTGGTGCAGCGGCAGTGGCTGAGCGAACCGCATCTGAAGGAGTTCTTCCTCTCCCGTACACCACTCGACCGGCTGGGCGAGCCCGACGACATCGCCAACGCCGCCGTGTTCCTCGCATCCGATGCCTCGCGGATGATCACCGGCCAGGTGCTCGCCGTCGACGGCGGCTACACCAGCCACTGACTGGAGGGTCCATGACCACCACCATCCCCGATCCGGCGCTCGATCCTGCACAGGCTCGCGACCTGTTGCGCCGGATGCAGACCATCCGTGCCTTCGAGTCGCGCGTCGAAGAGCTGTTCAAGGCCGGCGAACTGCCCGGCTTCGTGCACTCCTGCGCGGGCCAGGAGGCCACCGCGGTGGGAGTGTGCAGTCACCTCACCTCGGCCGACTACATCACGTCGACCCATCGCGGTCACGGCCACGCCATCGCGAAGGGCATCTCGCTCGGCGCCATGTTCGCCGAGCTGTACGGCAAGGCCACCGGCGCCTGCCGCGGCAGGGGGGGCTCGATGCATGTGGCCGACTTCTCCATCGGCATGCTCGGGGCGAACGGCATCGTGGGCGGCGGCTTCGGTATCGCCACCGGCGCCGCGTTCGCCATCCGCTATCAGCACCGCCCCGATGTGGCGGTGTGCTTCTTCGGCGATGGAGCGGTGAACAAGGGCACCTTCCACGAGTCGCTGAACTTCGCCGGCGTGCACCAACTGCCCGTCGTGTTCGTGTGCGAGAACAACCGCTACGCACAGTTCACCGCTGCCAGCCGCACCACGGCCGTCACCGACATCTCGGTGCGGGCAGCGGGCTACGGAATGGTCGGCGAATCACTCGACGGCAACGACCTGCTGGCCGTGCTCGATGCCGCAGGCCGCGCCATTGCGCGCGCCCGAGCGGGCGAGGGGGCCACGTTGCTGAACATGAACACCTACCGTCACAGCGGGCACTACGTGGGCGACGCCGAGGAGTACCGCTCGCGCGACGAGGTGGCGAACACGCGCGACACGGCCGACCCCGTGGCCCGCTTTGCCCGGCACGCTGTCGATACGGGCCTGCTCACCGCCGACGACGTGGCCACCGTGATGGCCGAGGTCGACGAGGCAGTCGCCGAGGCGCACCGCTTCGCGCTCGACTCGCCTCCACCCGACCCGGCAGGTGCCCTCGACGACGTGTGGACCGTGGGGGTGCCGCGATGAGCACACGCCGGATGACGTTCGGCCAGGCGACCCTGGAGGCGATGCAGTTCGCCATGGACGAAGACCCGTCGGTCGTGGTGATCGGCGAAGACATCAGCTGGGGTGGCAACTTCGGCCAGTTCCGCGGCCTGGTCGACCGCTACGGACACGAGCGGGTCGTCGACATGCCCATCTCGGAGTCGCTGATCGTGGCGCTCGCCGTCGGCGCATCGGCCGCAGGCCTGAAGGTGGTGGCCTCGATGAGCTTCGTCGAGTTCACGCTCGGGGCGATGGACGAGATCGTGAACCAGGCATCGAAGTTCCGCTACATGTTCGGCGGACAGACCTCGGTACCCATCGTGCTGCGCGCCTCCGACGGCATCCGCGGTTCGTCCGGCGCGCAGCACTCGTCGAGCCTCGAAGGCATGTTCTGCAACGTGCCGGGCCTGAAGGTGGTGGCACCCTCGAACGGCAACGATGCCAAGGGCCTGCTGCGCGCTGCCATCGCCGACCCCGACCCGGTGATCTACCTCGAGCACAAGAAGATCACGGGCCAGCGCGCCCCGGTGACCGAGGGCGACTTCACCGTGCCGCTCGGCAGCGCCGCCGTCGTGCGCGAAGGCACCGACCTCACCGTGGTGAGCTACTCGAACATGGTGAACCACGCACTCGTGGCCGCCGAGCAGATGGCCACCGAGCACGGCGTGTCGGTGGAGGTGATCGACCTGCGTTCACTCATCCCGCTCGACCTCGACACCGTGGCGCGTTCGGCGATGAAGACCGGTGCGGTACTGGCCGCCCACGAGAGCTGGGCCGTTGGCGGCTTCGGGGCCGAAGTACTGGCCCAGGTGCGCGAGGCGGTACCCCAACAGTCGGCCCTGCGCACCGCCCGCCTCGGCGCCAAGACCGCGCCGATTCCGTTCAGCCCGCAGCTCGAGCCGGCGGTGGTGCCGGGGGTGGCCGAACTGGTGGCCGAGATGCGGCGGCTGCTCGCCGTGTGATCAGGCGTGCGCGTCGAGCCAGGCGAGGGTGAACCGGTTCCACTCGTCGGGCATCTCGTGGAACGCGATGTGGCTCGACTGCGGTCCCTGGAACACATGCAGCTCGGCACCCGGGATACGCCGGTGCACCTCGCGGCCGTAACGCGTGGGCACCTGCCAATCGACCTCGCCCGAGGTGACCAGGGTGGGCACCGCGATCGAGCCGAGGCGGTCGAGCGTGTCGTGGGTCTTGTCGGCGTGGAAGTGACCGAGAATGCCTTCGCGCGACGGCGGATAGGGATTCTCGAGCAGGAAACCGCGCTCGAAGGCCGCCACGTCGTCGGGCCGTTCGTTCACGAAGTGCGGGCTCGACACCCACATCATCGCCAGCCGGATGTACATGGCCATGTCGCCGGCCAGCACCGGCACCTCCATCGTGTCGATCATCCGGCAGAACCATTCGTCGGAATGACCCCAGGTGCAGTGCAACTGCAGGGTGCTGACGAGGTCGGGGTGGTTGATCGTGAGCTCCTGCGCCGTGGCCGAGCCGAGCGACAGACCCGACACGTGTGCCGGGCCGCAGTCGATGGCGCGCAGCAGGGCTGCAGCATCGTCGCCCAGCGACCGCATCGTGTAGGCCGTCGGGTCGGTGGTCTGGGTGGACCGGCCCGTACCGCGGGCGTCGTACGAGATGCAGGTGTAGCGGTGCCGGTAGGCGGCGACCTGACCGTCCCAGGTGTCGTGGCTGGAGGCGGTACCCATGATGAGCAGCAGGGGCGGCCCCGAGCCGTCCACCTCGTAGTACATCTCCATCTCGGTGGGTAGGGTGACGAAGGGCATCGAGGCTCCTTGGGTGAGGGTCAGTCGGTGGGATCGAAGGCGAGGTCGAACTCGAGGACGCCGGTCTTGCCCGTGTAGACGAAGGCCTCGGGCACCGACGGGTTGGGGATGCCCCACTCGCGGAACACGATCTCGGTGGAACCGGTGAGGCGAAGGCGGCCATCGGCGATGACGGCGTAGATCTCGAAGGTGACGGGCTTGGTGGTGCCACGCAACGTGAGATCACCCGTGGCGAGGAACGGCTCCATCGTCGCCACGGTGGTCGACACCGGAACTGCGACCGGGGCCGTGAGCCGGAACGTGGCGGTGGGATAGGTGGCCACGTCCATGATGCGGGTGCGGAACTGGCCGTCGCGCTGGCTGCGGTCGCTCGCGAACGTGGCCATGTCGACGGTGAACTCGGCGGTCTCGAGCACTGCGTTCACGACCGTGAACTCACCCGTCACGTCGGAGGTGCGGCCTACGGCCGTCACATCAGTGAGCGCGATCTTCTCCTCCACCCGGTAGCCGACGATCGAGCTGTCGCCGATGCGCCAGACCCCCTCGAGTTCGGCGGCGGTGATCACCCCGTCGTTCACGATGCGCTGCGACACCAACGTCGCCGGCTCGTCGCTGAGCCACGAGTACACGAACGGGCCGATCAGTGCGATGGCAGCCAGCGCCACCACCAGGCCACCGGCGATCCACCACGTACGACGCTTCACCTTCATGCGGCACCCAACTCGTTCACGAGTTCGAACCAGGCCGCCGAGGCATCACGGCGGCGCACGAGGTTCATCGCCACGACGAAGTCGACGAACGAGGCGAACTCGGCGGCGTCGAGCAATTGGAGGTCCTCGACCAGCAGGGCGAGTCGACCACCGAGGCGCCAGCAGCGGCGCAACCCCTCGAGGTCGACCCGGTTGCCGTGGCGCACGGTGTCGAGCGAGAACAGCAGCACCCCATCGACCGACTGTCGCTCCAGCCGATCGAGCGCTGCAGCGTCGAGACCCTCACCGCGTCGAGCGATGAACAGTTCAGGCTCCAAGATGCCCCCCAGGCGCTCGGCCAGACGCGCCAGCGCCATCGCCTGCTCGCTGGCGGTGGGTGCCCGCGCCACACCTGGCTCGGGGTTCACCGCCGTGTCGAACTCGAGCAGGACCCCGACGAATCGGTGCACCTCAGTCCTCCTCGCGCTGAAACGCCAGGCCGAGCCGGGTGAGCGGAGT
>JBIKLX010000136.1:0-8788 GCA_044359565.1 Ilumatobacteraceae bacterium | reverse complement strand
CGCCGCCGGGTTGCCGCACCGCTAGCGTCGCGGCGGCCATGGAAGCCTTCCTCCTCAGCACCGGCATCATCTTCATCGCCGAACTCGGCGACAAGAGCCAGCTGATGGCGATGACCTTCGCCGCCCGCTACCGGGCGGTCACCATCCTCCTCGCCATCACCGCCGCCACCGCGACGGTGCATCTGGTCAGCGTGCTGCTGGGCGCAGCGCTGGGTGTGGCACTACCCACCCACACCCTGTCGGTGCTGGCCGGCATCGCCTTCATCGGCTTCGGCATCTGGACCCTGCGCGGCGACGAACTCGACGAGGACGACGAAGCCATCGCAGCCCGCCGATCGAAGTCGGTGTTCTTCACCGTTGCGTTCGCGTTCTTCCTGGCCGAGCTCGGCGACAAGACGATGCTCGCCACCATCACCCTCGCTGCCGACAACGGCATAGTGGGCACCTGGCTCGGCTCCACCGTCGGCATGGTGGCCGCCGACGCGCTGGCCATCGTCGTCGGTCAGCAGCTCGGCGCGCGTCTGCCCGAGCGGGTCATCAAGATCGGTGCGGCCGTCACGTTCTTCGTGTTCGGTGTGCTGCTCATCATCGAGGGTCTGCGCTGACCGATCTGTTCTGCGAGAGTGAAGCCATGGTCACTGCCTTCGACACGCTCTCCTTCACGCACGGGCCCGCGATGGCGAACCGGTTCATGCTGGCGCCGCTCACCAACCAGCAGAGCCACGCCGACGGCACCCTCAGCGACGACGAGTTCCACTGGCTCACCATGCGTGCCACCGGCGGCTTCGGCCTGACGATGACCTGCGCCGCGCACGTGCAGGCGGTGGGGCAGGGGTTCCGGGGGCAGCTCGGTGTGTTCGGCGACCAGCACCTCGACGGCCTCACCGGTCTCGCTGTGGCCCTGAACGCCACCGGAACCGTCAGCTACATGCAGTTGCACCACGCCGGCAATCGCTCGCCCGAAGATCTGATCGGCGCCCAGCCGGTGTGCCCGAGCGACGACCCGTCGACCGGGGCGCGGGCACTCACCACGGCCGAGGTCGAACAGGTGGTGGCCGACTTCGTGGCAGCGGCTCGCCGTGCCGAGCAGGCGGGGTTCCACGGGGTCGAGTTGCACGGAGCGCACGGCTATCTCATCTGCCAGTTCCTGTCGGCCGAGTTGAACCAGCGCACCGACCGCTACGGCGGCTCGCTCGAGAACCGCAGCCGGGTGCTCTTCGACATCGTCGACGGCATCCGCGCAGCGTGCGGTCCCGACCTCGCCCTCGCCGTGCGCCTGTCGCCCGAGCGGTTCGGCATGCAGTTGCCCGAGATCGTCGAGGTGTTCGGCCGTCTGGTCGACGGCGGCAAGGTCGACATGATCGACATGAGCCTGTGGGATGTGAGCCGGGTGCCCACCCCCGACGGTCCCGACACACGCAGCCTCACCGAGGTGTTCGCCGGCCTGCCGCGCGGCGATGTGCGCCTGGGCGTAGCCGGCAAGATCCACGACCCGGCCGATGTGCAGCGCGTCCTCGACCAGGGTGTCGACATCGCCATCCTCGGCCGGGTGGGCATCCTCCACCACGACTACCCGCACCTGCTGGCCGCCGACTCCGGCTTCGTGCCGCGTCGCCCACCGGCACCGCGCGAGGTGCTGTTGGCCGAGGGCCTGTCACCCGCCTTCGTCGACTACATGAACACCAGCTTCAAGGGGTTCGTCGCCGACTGACCGGGCGTCAGCTGCCGCGTCGGCGAGGCTCCCAGGCATCGGGCACGTCGACGAGGGCCTGCACCTCGTCGGGCAACCGTCCTGCGGCCAGATCGGCGACGGTGACCCGTTCGAGCACCGAGCGCAACGCCACGCGCACCGCCACCCACAGCGAGATGAACGGCTCGTGCTCGCCGTACGACGCCATCTCGTCGGGCCGTAGGCCGCGTACCGTGGCCAGCGGGCCGTCGATGACCCGGATGATGTCGGCCACGGTGATGGCATCGGCGGGCCGGGCGAGCATCCACCCGCCCTCGCTACCGCGCACGCTGCGCACCAGGCCGCCGTTGCGCAGGATGCGCAAGATGTCGTCGAGGAATCCGGGCGGGATGTCCTTCGTCTCGGCAAGCGCACCGCTGCTGGTGGGCCGGGCGTCGCCCTCGGCCGCGATCTCGGCCAGGGCGCACATCACCCGGATGCCGTAGTCGACCTTGTGGGACAGGCGCACCTCGTGAACCTAACGCGCGGCTCGGGGTTGCGATCCTCCCTAATTCCGACTACTTTGATCGGCAATACGGGAACTCGCTCGACCAGGACCTCACGATGCTCATCACCGCCTCCATCCCGAACTCACTGGTGCTGGCCGACGAGCGCGGCCTGGAGCAGCGTCGCGTGGCCCGCCGTCTCGATGCAGCCAGCATCCGCAGCGTGCACACGTTCTACGAAGAAGACGGTCGGCTGTCGCTGGTGTTCAAGGGTCGTGGACTGCGCACCGTCGCCATCGACACTGCCACGCTCGCCGACGGCGCCACCCGCGACGGGCTCGCCCGCCTCGTGGCGACGCTGCAAGCCCGCGGTGCGCGTGTGGCCGACGGCGTCGAGCAGTTGCTCAGCGCGCCGGCACCGACTCGCTGAGCAACAGCGCGCCGGTGGTCACGTTGGTGGCCTCGTCGATGAGGATCATCCGGCCACCTTCGCGGCTGCTGCGGTAGGGCACGGCGGCGATCGGTTCGCTGAGCGCGAGGCGCACTACGGCCAGATCGTTCAGGCCCACCTCGTCGGCGGCAACCGTCGACGCACTCGCCACGTCGTGGACGTGCACCACCGCATCGACGATGGCGCGGCCGGTACGGGTGCCGTGCTTGAACCAGAGCCGCGTTCCGACACGCAGTGGCATGTCGATCATCCAGCACAGCGTGCCCGTCACCTCCTCGGTCACCTTCCCCCGGTGCTCGCCGCCCACCAGCACGTCGCCACGAGCGATGTCGACGTCGTCGGCCAACTCCACCGCTATGGCATGCCCGGGTGCGGCCGACTCGACCGCCGCTCCGTGACGCTGCAGGCCCACCACCGTCGAGCGGCGGCCCGATGGCAGCACCGTCACTGCGTCGCCCACGGCGAGCGACCCATCGACAAGTCGCCCTGCGTAGCCGCGGTAGTCGCTTCCCTGCGGGCGCAGCACACGCTGCACATCGAGCCGGGTGCTGCCTCGGCCGTTGGCCGACGCGGCGGCGTCGAACTGCTCGAGCCACGACAACAGCGCCGGTCCGGCGTACCACGGTGCCCGGTCGGATCGGTCGACCACGTTGTCGCCGTCGAGCGCGCTGATGGGGAAAGCCGTGACGCCAACCGGGTCGGGAAGCCCCTCGACGTATGCCGTGGCCTCCTTCACGATCACCTCGAACACACCCTGGTCCCACTCGACCAGATCCATCTTGTTCACCGCCAGGGCAATGGCCCGCACGCCGAGCAGCGACGCGATGAAGGCATGCCGGCGGGTCTGCTCGACGATGCCATGGCGGGCATCGACCAGCACGATGGCCACATCGGCGGTCGACGCGCCCGTCACCATGTTGCGTGTGTACTGCTGGTGCCCGGGCGTGTCGGCGACGATGAAGTTGCGCTGCGGGGTGGCGAAGTAGCGGTAGGCCACGTCGATGGTGATGCCCTGTTCGCGTTCGGCGCGCAGGCCGTCGGTGAGCAACGCCAGGTTCACCTCGCCGTCGCCGTAGCGGCGACTGGCTCGCGTCACTGCCGCCAGCTGGTCTTCGAACACGGTCTTGGTGTCGTGCAGCAGGCGGCCGATGAGGGTGCTCTTGCCGTCGTCGACCGAGCCGGCGGTGGCGATGCGCAAGGTGGGCAGGCCGCTCATCAGAAGTACCCCTCTCGTTTACGGTCCTCCATGGCCGACTCGCTGAACGTGTCGTCGGCCCGGGTGGCGCCGCGCTCGGTGATGCGTGCCGCAGCCACCTCGGCCAGTACCTCGTCGATGGTCGCCGCATCGGAGCGCACCGCACCGGTGCAGCTCATGTCGCCCACCGTTCGGTAGCGCACCGTCTCGTCGAACGACACCTCGCCCGGCTCGAGCACCACCGGGCCGCCCACGTTCAGCAGCATCCCGTCGCGCTGCACCACCGTGCGGCGGTGCGAGAAGTAGATGCTGGGCAGCGGCACCTCGGCCACGGCGATGTACCGCCAGATGTCGAGTTCGGTCCAGTTGCTGAGCGGGAAGGCGCGTAGGTGCTCGCCCTTGCGGATGCGGGCGTTCAGCACGTCCCACGGCTCGGGCCGCTGGTTGCGCGGGTCCCACCGGCCGTGCCGGTCGCGGAACGACACGATGCGTTCCTTCGCCCGGGCCTTGTCCTCGTCGCGGCGGCCTCCACCGAACGCCGCATCGAAGCCGTGTTCGGTGATGGCGTCGAGCAGGGTGACGCTCTGCAGGCGGTTGCGCGAGGCGCGTGGGCCGGTGTCTTCCACCACCCGACCGGTGTCGATCGATTGCTGCACGCTGGCCACCAGCAGCCGCACCCCTGCGTCGCGGACGAACTCGTCGCGGTAGTCGATCACCTCGGGGAAGTTGTGTCCGGTGTCGACATGCAGCACCGGGAACGGCAGACGCGCCGGCGCGAACGCCAGCAGGGCGAGGTGCAGCAGCACCGCCGAGTCCTTGCCGCCGCTGAACAGCAGCACCGGGTTCTCGCACTCGGTGGCCACCTCGCGGATGATCGTGATGGCCTCGTCGACCAACGAGTCGAGGTGCGCGTCGGCCTGGGTGAGCGTGGCGTGCTGCGGCCCGACGTGCTGGAGACGGGTGCCGGTGCTCATCCGTGCAACCCGCACTCGGTCTTCGCGTTGCCGGCCCAGCGGCCACCGCGCTTGTCCTCGCCGGGTGCAACCGGACGGGTGCAGGGCCAGCAGCCGATCGACGGGTAGCCGCGCTCGCTCAGCGGGTTGGCGGGCAGGTCGTGCAGTTGGGCGTACAGCGCCATGGCGTCGTCGTCCCAGGTGGCCAGTGGGTTCACCTTCACCAGGTTGCGGCCCACGTCGAAGCCGGCCACAGGGGCGTTGGCGCGGGTGGGCCCGTCGACGCGGCGCACACCCGTGATCCACGCCGCCTTGCCGGCGATGGCCCGTTGCAGCGGCTCGACCTTGCGCACCTGGCAGCAGCCCTCCACATCGTGCTGCCACCGGTTGTCGGGCACCACGTCGTCGAGCGGGCGCACCACCCGAACCTGCATTCCGAACCGCCGCCGCAGTTCATCGACCAGCCACATCGTCTCGGCGAACAGGTACTGGGTGTCGAGCAGCACGATGTCGGCGTCGGGATGAGCGGTGTGCACCAGGTGGGCGAGCACGGCGTCTTCGAAACTGACCGTGGCCACCACCTGCTCGACGCCGTGGGTGTCGATGGCCCAGCGGATGATGTCGAGCGGGTGCTGCGCCTCGAGATCGGAGGGAACGGGAACGGACAGGGGAGCGGTCACCGCCGCATTCTGATAATTCCGATCAAGTTTGTCAACTTTGACGGACGGACGTCACGCCCGCCACCGCGTGGTGGCCAGGAACCCCTCCACGAAGGCATCGGCCGGGTGTTCGTACACCTCGTCGGGCGGGCCGATCTGCACCAACCGTCCGGCGTTCATCACCGCCACCCGATGGCCCAGCGTGAGCGCTTCGGCGCGGTCGTGGGTGACCAGGACGGCCGCCGTGCCCTGCTGGGCCAGCACCTCGGCCACCTCGACGCACACCTCGTCGCGCAGTTGCTCGTCGAGGCTGGCGAACGGCTCGTCGAGCAGCACCACCGCGGGGCGGGGTGCCAGCGCGCGGGCCAGCGCAATGCGCTGCTGTTCGCCGCCCGACAGCTCGTGCGGGTACCGCCGGGCGGTATGCGCGAGGCGCACCAGGTGCAGTACCTCGTCGACCCGTGCCGCACGCTCGGCGCGAGGGAGGTGACGCAACCCGAACGCCACGTTCGCATCGACGCGCATGTGGCCGAACAGGGCATGGTCCTGGAACACCAGACCGATGCGCCGCTGCTCGGCCTCGAGCGCAGTGACATCGCGGTCGCCCAGCCACACGCGCCCCGCCGCTGCAGGTTCGAGCCCGGCGACGGCGCGCAGCAGCGTCGACTTGCCGCACCCGCTCGGGCCCACCAGTGCGAGCAGTTCGCCCGCCCGCACGTCGAACGACACGTCGTCGACCACCACGTGCGTGCCGTAGCGACAGGTGAGGCCGGCCACCCGCAGGGCCATCGACTCCGGTGCTGTCATGACGTCACCCGCGCCCCTCGTTCCAGCGCCCACAGCAGCGCAGCGACCGGCACCATACCCACCGCCACGATGGCGAGCGACGGCAACGCCGCCTGCACCCAGAGGCTCTCCGACGTGGCCTGCCACACCCACACCGACAGCGTGTCGGTGCCGAACGGTCGCAGCAGCAGTGTGATGGGCAGTTCCTTCACCGTGTCGACCGCCACGAGTGCCGCAGCAGCCAGCAGCGCGGCGCGGGCCTGCGGCAACTCCACCCGCAGCGCCACCCGCCACGGTCGGGCACCCAGCGTGCGTGCACTGTCGACCGCGTGCGCGGGCACCGCCGCCAGTCCGGCGTCGACGCCTTGGTAGCCCACCGCCAGGAACCGCACCGCCAGGCCGTAGACCAACCCGACGAGCGAACCGACCAGGAGGACGCCGCCGGGTGCCCAGCCGCGCCGGTCGAGCGCGGCGAGGGTGACGACGACACCGATGGCCACCACCGGCCCCGGCACCGCGTACCCGAGGCTCGCCACCCGGGCCAACGCAGCGCCGGCGCGGCCGCGCCGCCGGGCGGCGAGCGCCAGCCCGGTACCCAACCCCACGCACGCCACGGTGGCCAGCGCCGCCACCTGCAGGGTGTTGGCGAGATGGTGGCCGAGCCCGCCGGCGACGGTTTGCGTGGTCCCGTCGCGGTATGCCTCGGTAGCCCACCCGATCAGTCGCGCCACGGGCATCAGTACCGCGGCACCCAGCACGATCGTCACCCCCGCCAGCGCTGCGACCGCGCCGGCACCACGCAACGGCCGCGTGTGCGGTCCGCGCCGCGCGCCGAGCTGGGTGTAGCGGGCACCACCGCGCAGGCCCCGCTCGAGGGCGATCAACCCCACTGCTGCTACGACCAGCACCATCGCCAACTCGGTGGCCGCGTCGCGATCGCCGCTACCGAACCACACCCGCAGCACACCGTCGGCGACGGTGCTGACGTTGAACAGGCGCACCGTGCCGATGTCGGTGAGCACCTCCATCGCCACGAGCGCAGCGCCGGCGGCGAGCGACGGACGAGCCGCAGGCAGGACGACCCGCCAGAACGTGCGACGCCGCGATGCCCCGAGGCTGCGTGCCGCTGCAACCGCGGCCTGCGTCTGGTCGCGGAACGCGGCGCGGGCGAACAGGTACACGTACGGATACAGCGTCAGCGTGAGCACCGCAGCGCACACCCAGATACTGCGTACGCCTCGCGCGCCCAGCGGATCGGCCAGTGTGTCGAGCCATACGAACCCGAGCACGTAGCCGGGCACGGCGAGCGGGGTGACCAGCAGCCAGCCCAGCACGCGGCGACCGCGGAACTCGTAGGCGGTCACCAGCCAGGCGAGCGCCGTGCCCAGCACCAACGTGCCAGCGAGCACCGCAACCGACAGCGTGACCGTGTCGCGCAGCATGCCGGGCAGCCGGGTGCGCCAGAGCTGCTGCCAGATCGCCGTGTCGGGGTCGGTGAGCGACCACGCCACCACCGCCACGGGCGCGGCCATCGCTGCCGCCACAGCGGTGACGGCGGCCCAGCCCGGCAGGGAGCGGGCGGTGACCGTCACTCGTAGCCGGCCTCTGACAGCAGGTCGACGGCGAGCGGGTTCAGTTCGCCGAGGCGCAGCACCGCGTCGAGATCGGCGGTGAACTCGCCCCACCCGGCCACCACGGCAACAGGCTTCACGGAGGGGTCGGCCGGGTACTCGAAGTTCGCGTCGCTGAACTGCTGCTGGCCGTCGGTGGCCAGCCACTCGAGCAGGCGCCGGGCGCCCTCGGGGTTGGGGGCGTGGGTGGTGACCGCTGCTGAACTGACGTTCACGTGCGTGCCGCTGCCCTCCTGGTCGGGCCAGCTGATGGCCACCGGAAAGGTCGGGTCCTCTGTCAGCAGGCGCCCGAGGTAATAGGTGTTGGCGATGGCCACGTCGCAGTCGCCTGCGGCGACTGCTTTGTAGATGTCGGTGTCGCTGTCGATGAAGAGCGGATCGTTGGCCACCCACGACTCGACGAGCGCCAGCGCCGCCGGTTCGCCCAGGTTCGCGATCAGCGACGCGACGAGCGACTGGGTGTACGGGTGGGTGCTCGGCCGCAGGCACACGCGGCCCTTCCACTGCGGGTCGCCGACCGCGGCGTAGGTGGTGGGCGGTTCGGTGACGCGCTCGGTCGAGTACACCACCACGCGAGCCCGCCGGCTGAGGGCGTACCAGGTGCCGTCGGCGCTGCGCAGCTCCGCCGGGATGGCCTTGTCGAGCACGTCGCTGTCGATCGCCGCGAGCGCACCGGCCTGGGCAGCCAGTTCGATGTTGGCCGCATCGGCCGCCATCAGCAGATCAGCCGGCGTGTTCTTGCCCTCGGCGACGAGGCGTTCACGCAGCTCGGGGTCCTTGCCGGTGGTGAAGCGCACCTCGATGCCCGTGTCGGCGGTGAACGCCTCGAACACCGGCTCGATGCCGTAGTGCCGGCCGGTGTACACGGTGACGACCTGCCGATCGGCACCGCCGGCTGAATCGTCGTCGTCGCCGCACGCTGCGAGCGCCGTCGTGGC
>JBIKLX010000135.1:0-8891 GCA_044359565.1 Ilumatobacteraceae bacterium | reverse complement strand
GTGGCCGATCACGTCGCCGCCCTCGCGGTCGAAGATGGGTGCACCTTCGATGGGCGCCGGGCCGTCCATTCGCATGCCGAACAGCTGGCGCGAATTCTCGAGGCGTGCGGTTCGGGCCAGCGCCGGGCGACCGATGAAGAACGGCTTCTCCATCTTCACCGCCCAGTCGAGGCCGAGGCGTGCCGGAGTGGAGTCCATCTCGGAGTCGAGGCCCACCAGGAAGTGGCCCTTCTCGAGGCGCAGGCCGAACAGCGCCTGTAGGCCGTGCGGGTAGATACCGAGGTCGGCACCGAGGCGCATCAGTTCGCGCCACAACTCGACCGAGTGCGCCGTGAGGTGGTGCAGTTCGAAGCTCGCCTCACCGGTGAACGACAGGCGCATCACGTGGCAGGGCACCCCGGCCACATCGGCGTGCACGTGCTGCAGCATCTTCGGCGGCTCGGCCAGGCCCGCCCGGCGCAGCAGCTCGCCGGCGAACGGCCCGGTGACGTTGATGGCGGCGAGCGAGAACGTGCGGTCGAGTACGTGCACGTCGAGGCCCCAGGTCTCGATCCAGTCGCGCACCCACATCTCGGCGAACGAGGCGCCACCCGAGGTGAAGCTGAGGGCGAAACGGGTGTCGCTCTCGCGCAGGATCATGCCGTCGTCGATGACGTGGCCGCGCTCGTTCAGCAGCAGGGCGTAGCGGCTGCGGCCGGGGCGGATGTCGGCCACGTTGCATGGGTACAGGCGCTCGAGTGCCTCGACCACGTCGGGACCCGACACGATCATCTTGCCCAGGGTCGACACATCGCCCAGCGACACCGCTTCGCGTACGGCCCAGTACTCGCGCACGTGGTCGCCGTAGTTCCAGGGGCGCCACCAGCCGCCGAAGCGGTCCATGTGGGCACCGAGGGCGAGGTGTTCGTCGTGCAGTGCGGTGCGCCGCCAGGCGTCGAGGTGCACATCGGCCGCAGCCTCGGCGATGGTGAGCTGACGCGACGCCGGACGGCCGGTGAACGGTGCGGGCTCGCTGCCCGAACGCTCGGCGACGAACGCGCGCAGGTGCGGCATGCACACCCCGCCCTGGCAGGTGCCGGTGCCGCAGAGGCTGGCGCGCTTCACCAGTTCGAGGTGCTGGAAGCCCTTCTGCCACACCCCGTCGAGATCCTCGACCGTCACCTTCGAGCAGGGGCACACCGTGCCTGCCGTGGGTGCCGGCGGCAGGTCGAAGCGTTCGGCAGCGGCACCCACCACCCGCACAGCAGGTTCGTCGGTCATGCGGGCCAGGAGGTCGCGAGGTGCGCGTCGGGCACTGGTGACGACAACACTGCGGCACGCGTGACGGGTGCCGTCGCGTGTGACGACGGTGGTGACCCATCCGTCGTCACCTTCGAAGTGGTCGAGATCGTCGAGGTCGACCGTGACGCTGTCGTGCAACTCGATGCCGCGCGCGGCGAGGTGCGCCGCGGCATCGGGGGTGACGATGCCGCGCAGCATGTTGCCCTCGCACACCGGGTGCAGTTCGGCGGCACCGGTGGCGATGACCACCTCGTGAGCGTGCACGTGCAGCATGTGATCGGGGCGACGCACGATGACGGTGGGCCCTTGGTACACACCCACCACATCGTCGCCGGTAGCACTGTCGAGCACGAGCACCGAGTGACCAGCTGCGTGTGCTGTATCGGCCTCGGCGCGACCGGCCTCGCTGGCGCCGATGACCGCCACGTCGACATGGGCGCGGCGGACGGCCACCTCCACCGGCGGCGCGATGCGGGTGGGGTCGGCCAGCACCGCGTTGCGCAGCGGCGGGCCGCCCACCAGCGGGTGGCGGCGCACATCGACGCCGGGCGCGGCGGCGGTCTGGCAGGTGCGGGTGAAGCCCACCCCGGCCACGACGGCCGAACAGTTACCGCAGTCGCCGGCCAGACACAGGGTGCCACCGTGCTGGGGGTGCTGGCCCGCGCGGATGATCGCATCGGCCAAGGTGTCGCCCGGCTCGTAGGGGAGGGGCCGGTCGTCGACCACGATCCGGGCCGCAGAGATCGACTGGGAGGTCACGGTCATCGACAGTACACCTTTGGACGGATTCCTTGTACGAACGTTTCAGGAATGATCGGGGGCGGATGCACCCTGCGCCGTCGACGGTCGGGCCTGCAAGGTGACGAGTTGCTCGAACGGGATGTGGCAGCGGATCACACCACCGTCGGGCGTGGCCAGCAGCGGCGGCTCGACCGTCGAGCACAGATCGCCCTCGAGGCGCCGTGGGCACCGGGTGTGGAACACGCAACCGCTCGGCACGTTCACGGCGCTGGGGATCTCGCCCTCGAGCCGGATGCGCTCGCGGGTGTTGCCGTCGACCGATGGTGCCGCCGACAGCAGCGCCTCGGTGTACGGGTGGTGCGGGCCGTCGAACACCCGCTCGGCCGGGCCGAGCTCCATGATGCGGCCGAGGTAGAGCACGGCGATGCGATCCGACAGGTAGCGCACCACACGCAGGTCGTGCGAGATGAACACGTAACTGGTCTTGCTGTCGCGCTGCAGGTCGCCGAGCAGGTTCAAGATGGCGGCCTGCACCGACACGTCGAGCGACGAGGTGGGCTCGTCGCACACCACGATGCGCGGCTTACCGGCGAACGCGCGGGCAATGGCCACACGCTGCTTCAGACCTCCCGACAGCTGCGACGGCCGCATGTCGAGATGGCGGTCGGTGAGGCGTACAGCGCTGGTGATGCCGTGCAGTTCGGTGTCGATCTGGCTGTCGGGTACCTGGCCCAGGCGGCGAAGACTGCGGCCGATGATGCGCCGCACCGAATGGCGCCGGTTCAGCGCCGAGTCGGGGTTCTGGAAAACGATCTGAATGGCACGAATGTGGTCGATCGGGCGCTTCTTGGTGTGCGCTGCGAGCGGGTTGCCGTCGAGCGTGACGACGGCCCCCTTGTCGGGCGCGGTGACGCCCAGGATGGTGTGGGCGAGCGTGGTCTTGCCGCTGCCCGATTCGCCCACGAGGCCCAGAGTCTCGCCGACGTACAACTCGAGCGACACATCGCGCACGGCCTGGATCTGCTTGCCGCCCTGCTGGAAGGTCTTGCTCACACCCTCGAGGCGCAGCAGCGGGGAGACACTGCGGTCGACCACCGTGGCCGTGCCCTCGGGGAACTCCGACGACGCAAGCTCGGCCACACGATCGGTGTGGTGGCAGCGCACCATCCGCCCGTTCACCACCACCTCAGGCGGCACCTCGGCACGGCAGCGGTCGCTGGCAAGCGGGCAGCGGTCGACGAACACGCAGGTGGGCAGGTCTGCCCCGAGCGCCGGGAGGACCCCGGGAATGGTCTCGAGTCGCTGGGCGGTCTGGCGCGATCCCTGGCGGGGCAGGCAGCGCAGCAGACCGACCGTGTACGGGTGCTGCGGGTTGTCGAACACCTCTTGGGCCGAACCCTCTTCGACGAGCTTGCCGGCATACAGCACGCCCACGCGGTCGCACATCGAACGGATGGCGCCGAGATTGTGCGAGATGAACAGCACCGATGTGCTGAACTCGCGCTTCAGGGCACGCACCAGGTCGAGCACCTCGGCTTCGACGGTGGCATCGAGGCCGGTGGTGGGTTCGTCGAGGATGAGCAGCTGCGGGTTCGAGGCCAGCGCCATCGCGATGACCACGCGCTGCTGCATACCGCCCGACAGCTGGTGCGGGTAGCGGCCCAGCACCGAGTCGGGGTCGGCGATCTGCACCTTGTCGAGCATCTGGCGGGCCCGTTGGCGAGCCTCGGCGCGATCGATGCCGATCACCTCGAAGGCTTCCATCAACTGCGGGCCCACCTTGATGGTGGGGTTCAGGGCCTGGCCGGGGTCTTGGTAGACGATCGAGGCGTCGTTGGCTCGCACGAGGCGCAACTCGTCATCGGACATCGCCATGATGTCGCGGCCGGCGAGCGACACCGTGCCACCGATGATGCGTGCGTTGTCGGGCAGATACCGCACCGCTGCGTAGGCGGCGGTGCTCTTGCCACAACCGCTCTCGCCGACAAGTCCGTACGATTCGCCGGGCGCGACCGAGAACGACACCCCGCGCAGCACCTCGCGCAGGTTGCCGCGCACCATGTAGCCCAGTCGCAGATCGTTGAACTCGAGCGCTGCCTCGGTCATCGGTCGATCAGCCCCTGGATACCGTCGGCGATGAGGTTGATGGCCACCACCAGCGAGGCCAGTGCCAGCGCTGGCACCAGGCATGGCCACCAGGCGCTGCTCAGCAGGCCGG
The DNA here is from genome assembly GCA_044359565.1 of Ilumatobacteraceae bacterium. Taxonomy (GTDB): domain Bacteria; phylum Actinomycetota; class Acidimicrobiia; order Acidimicrobiales; family Ilumatobacteraceae; genus VFMC01. The sequence continues at coordinate 4,651 of JBIKLX010000135.1, read as the reverse complement.
CGCGCTCTTCGAAGATGGTACGACCCCAGTCGGGCGAGCCGGGCTGGGTACCGAAGCCAATGAAGGCAAGACCCGCCATGGTGAACACGGCGTAGCCGAGGCGCACGGTGAACTCGACGATGATGGGGCCCATCACGTTCGGCAGGATCTCGACGAACATGATGTAGCTGCTGCGTTCGCCGCGAAGCTCTGCGGCGCGCACGTAGTCGAGATTGCGCTCTGCCAGCACCGCGGCTCGCACGGTGCGGGCGATGATGGGGCCGAACAGGATGCCGATGAGCATGATGATCGTGCCGCGGCCACTGCTCAACGCAGTGAGCGCCAGCAGGGCGACAAGGATGAGCGGCAGGCTCATCAGGGCCTCGATCAGTCGGCTGATGGCATCGTCGAGCGGGCCCCGGAAGTAGCCCATCAGCAGACCGAGCACGACACCGATGATCGTGCCGAGGATGACAGCGGCGGGTGCGACGATCATGATCTCGCGAGCGCCGTAGATGGCCCGGCTGAACACGTCGCGACCGAAGCGGTCGGTTCCGAGCCAGTGACCTTCCTTGAAGAACGGGTGGATCCACTTGCTGAGAGGATCCTGCTTCGACGGGTCGTGGGTGGCGATGACCGAGGGAATGATGGAGCAGACCACCCAGAACAGCACGATGAGCGAACCGACGATGAAGGTCTTCGACCGGAACAGCTGCCGGCGCAACTCCTGGCGCACCGCCTTGGTGGTGTAGCCGGTCGGGGCAGCGGTTGTCGGCTCGAGTTCGGCGGGCATGGTCATTGCTTGTTCCCCAGTCGGACGCGGGGGTTGAGCCAGGCGATGAGCACGTCGGCGATGAAGTTCAGGAACATCGCGATGGCACCGACGATGAAGACCGAACCCATCAGCATCGGGATGTCGCGGTCGCCGGCGGCGTCGAAGACGAGCAGGCCGAGACCGCGGTAGTTGAAGAGGGTCTCGGTGACCAGCAGACCACCGAGCAGGTAACTGACCTGCACAGCGATGACCGCGATGGTGGGCACGAGCGAGTTGCGCAGCACGTGCCTGCGCAACACGGTGCGCCGGGGCAGGCCCTTCAAGATGGCGGTACGGGTGTAGTCGGCCGAGAGCGCCTCGATGGTGCCGGCCCGGGCCATGCGCGACAGATAGCCGAACAAGATGGCGGTGAGCGTGAGCGCCGGAAGGATGAGCACCTGCACCTGCTCCCAGAGCGAACCCTTCGCGGAACCGCCCGACGGCAACCAGCCGAGATTCACCGCGAACACGATGATGAGCACGATGCCGATGACGAACTCGGGGGTGACGGCCAGGCTGAGGCCGGCAACCGTGATGACCCGATCGACCGCCTTGCCCTTGCGTAGCGCAGCAACCGTGCCACCGATGATGCCCAACGGCACGACGATGAGGAACGTCATCGCCGCCAACTTCAGCGACGACCACAGTGCCTTCGGCACGAAGTCCATCACGGGTGCTTTGAACTTGTAGGAGTTCCCGAAGTCGCCCTGCAGCGCATTTGTGAACCACCGGATATAGCGGCCGACCAGCGGTCCGTCGACCCCCAACTCGCGGTTGAGGTTGTCGACGGACTGCTGGTCGGCAAAGGGACCGAGGATGGCCCGCCCGACACTGCCGGGCAGCACTGCGGCAATGGTGAACACCACCACGCTGAGGAGGAACAGCGTGATGAGTGCCAGGCCGAGCCGACGGAGGACGAAGCGGGCCATCGCTGGAGGTCAGGTTCTGGTGGTTGCGACCGACGCGGTCAGGAGATGACGGCGCTGTCGGTGAAGTAGTGCCCCATACCCGTGGCGACGGCCCCCGACACATTGGCCGTGGTGATCGAGATGAAGTTGAGCGCGAACGGGATGAGCATCGGCACCTCGTCCTGCAGGATGCCGGTGATCTTCTCGCCGGCGGCCTTCTGGCCCTGCAGGTCGGGGGTCGACGAGTACTCGTCGACCGCAGCGTCGAAGTCGGCGTTGGCGAACTCGGCCGCGTTCCACACGCCCGCACCGTCTTCCACGCTCGTGAAGCTCTTCAGCGCGGCGTTCAGGTACACGTCGGGCACACCGCGGTGGCCGTAGTCGGTGATGCCGATGTCGGCGCCCGGCACGCTGGGGTCGTAGGTGCGCACCCAGTTCTTGTCGTAGTAGTCGTCGCGCAGTTCGATCGTGAGGTTGATGCCGATCTCCTTGGCAGCGTTCTGCAGGATGACCGCCAGATCGGGAGCCTCGAAGTAGGTGATGCCGTAGAGGGTGGCATCGAAACCACCACCGGCATCGGCCACGAGCTGCTTGGCCTTCTCGACGTCGTACGGCGTCTCGGGCACGTTGCCCGCCGACGGGTACATCGAGAACATAGGCGTGTCGTACGCCGCTGCGGCGCGGCCGCCGAAGATGGCCTCGATGATCGCCTTGCGGTCGGTGGCGAGCGCCATGGCCTGCCGGATGCGCTTGTCGGCGAAGGGGCCTTCCGAGCAGCGCATGTGGATCTGGCGGTGGTTCGCCGACGGGATCTCCGAGACCGTGTAGTCGGGGTTGTCGAACAGCGACTCGGCGCCAGCGAAGCTGACCTGCGGGATGGCGTCGATCTCGCCCGACTGCATGGCGGCCACCGTGGCGGCCTGATCGCTGAAGAACGTGAACTCGAGGCCGCCGAGGGTGAGCGGCTTGCCCCAGTAGTTGGGGTTCGGCACGTAGACGATGCCCGAGGTGGCGTCGAACGACTTGATCGTCCACGGACCAGTGGTGGCGATCTTGCCGGCAGCCACGTCGGCGGCGAAGTTGGAGGTGTCGGTGACCGAGGCGGGCAGGATGACCGCGTTGTAGTTGTCGCTCGACACGATGTACGGGAAGTTGGCGAACGGCCCGTTCAGGGTGAACACCACGGTGGTGTCGTCGGCGGCCTTGGTGCCACCGGGCGACAACTTGCCCGTGCTGAACGCCGACAGCGAGTTCGAGTTGTTCGTCGGGTCGACGAGGCGCTCGATGGTGGCCACGACGTCGGCGGCGGTGACGGGCGAGCCGTCGCTGAACGTGGCGGCCGGGTCGAGCTTGAAGGTCCACTCGGTGGCATCGGCGTTGGCCGACCACTCCTTGGCGAGCGAGGGGCTGAGCGTGAGGTCGGGGTTCGACAGGGTGAGGAACTGGCCCACCTGGCTGAGCAGGATGAGGCCGCCACCGTCGTTGACGAGCACCGGGTCGAGCGTTGCCGACGCAGCCGACGGCGCGACGCCGGCGACACGGAGGGTGCCGCCCGTGGCAGCGGGCGCCGTGGTCTCGACCGGAGCAGCGGTGGTGTCGGTGCCGCCGCCAGCCGTGGTCTCGGTGGCGCCGCCCGTGGTGCCGGGTGCGGCCGTGGTGGACGATGACTCCTTGTCGTCGCCGCAGGCGGCGAGAACGGCGCCGATCGCGGGCAGCGAGAGCCCCACGACCGTGCCACGACGGATGAAGCCACGCCGCGACAGGCGGCCGGCCACGAATTCGTCGATCACGTGATTGGCGACGTCGCCCTGCGTGCGGCGGATGCCGTCGATACGGGCATGGTCCTTGTTGTTCATGATCCCCCCAGAGGTCGTTGGTGTGCGCAGTATTGCACACACCCGATGTGTTGGCTCAGAGCAACCCCAGTTGCGATCAAACTGCGGCTACGCCCCAGCGCAGACAGTACCATCCGGACATGTCTGCAACGCTTTCGACGATCGTCGATCTCGAGTCCTATCCGCTCGATCAGGTCGGGTCCGATGACTGGATCGCACTCGTCGAACGGTGCCGTGCCGAACTGGCGGAGCGGGGGATGTTCGAGCTGCCCGGCTTCCTGCGCGCCGACGTGTTGGCCGACATCACGGCACGTCTGCTGCCGCGGATGGCGACCGAGTCGTGGGAGCAGCGACGGATGCACAACATCTACTTCCTCGACCATGTCGAGGGTCTGCCGGTCGACCATCCGGCGCTGCACCGCATTCTCACGGTGAACCACACCCTGTGTGCCGACCAGTTGCTCGACACGGCGCTGACCGATCTGTACGAGTGGGAGCCGTTCCGTCAGTTCATCGGCGCCACGGTGGGAATGGACGAACTGCACCTCATGGACGACACGCTGGCGCGCGTGAACGTGCTGAGCTATCGCCCCGGCGAGGCGCTGAACTGGCACTTCGACCGATCGGTGTTCACCACCACGCTGCTGTTGCAGGCCGCCGAGGAAGACGGCATCTTCGAGTACCGGCGCGAACTCCGCACCGACACCGACCCCAACTACGACGGCGTCGGCCTGATGGTGGCGGGGGAGGACCCCGATGTCATCCGCCGTGCGGTCGAGCCCGGTGCGCTGAACGTGTTCTTCGGCATGAACACGGCCCACCGGGTCACCACCGTCGAGGGTTCGCTCGAACGGATGGTCGCCGTGTTCTCGTTCTACGACCGGCCCGGTGTGGTGTTCACCGACAGCGAGAACCTCGGCTTCTACGGCCGGACAGCTCCGTGAGCACGGCACAGCCCTCGGCAGCGCTGGCCGCGGTGAGGCGGGCGCTCGTGGCTGCCGAACAGCAGGGCTACGACGACGCCTGGACGTTGCCGCACGAGGTCTACACCGATACCGACGTCATGGCTGTCGAGCGTGCGGCGCTGTTCGGCCAGGAGTGGGTGTGCATCGGCC
>JBIKLX010000013.1:0-30908 GCA_044359565.1 Ilumatobacteraceae bacterium | reverse complement strand
TGGCAAGGCCAGGCGGCCCTTGTCGTCGAGCTGGCGCTCGTGGGTGCCGACGAAGAGCACCTACCACCACCTCGCTGCGATCGCCACGGCTCCCCACATGGCCCCCATTCTTCCCCCACAGCCCCCACTTGTCAACTCTTTCCCCCACTTTCCCCCTTTTCGCGCCCCAACCTCCCCCACCGAGCCCCACCGGGCACGCGCCGAAGCACCGCTTGGCGGCGGTGCAACCGGGTCGGGCGCGGTCGGTGACCGAGGTTCACACGAGGGGCGGCAACTGGCGGACCATCGCCGCCATCAGCGCCTCGGCGTCGGGCACGGCGTGCACCGACTGCAGTTCGTCGACGGCCGGCACCGGCCCACGGAGCAGCCCGAGCAGCATTTCGGGCCGCCAGCGGTGGTACACGGCGGCCTGCAGGCGCGCCCAGGCACGCGTGCGTCGCTGGCTGATGCCCACGGTCTTCTCGCCGGCCACAGTGACCTCACCGGACCCCAGCCCGTCGAAGCACACCAGGCGCGACCACGGGCTCGCTCGGAGTGCACCCCGGTGCACTGCGACGTCGTGTTCGCCGAGCGCACGCAACGCGTCGGCCCATGCCTCACCGAACCACAGCATCGACCGGCCCACGTCGTCGACCCACAGCGGGTCGCCCGCAGGCACCACTACATCGAGCCAGGTCACCTCGCCGGGCAGCAGCAGTACCGCTCCCCCGCCACTTCGCCGACGCACCACCTCTACCCCGGCAGCCGCACACGCGTCGGCGTCGACCACGTCGTCGCGCTGAGCGGAACCCAGCACGAGCGCCGGCCTGTCGACGCTGAACCAGCGGGCGAGCCGACCCGAGCCTGTCTCGGGCTCCCACGCATGGAACGCTGCCGCCGACCCCAAGGCATGCTCGATCGTCCATCCTGCCGGCGTGCTCATGCGACTCGACCCGACTCAGCTCGCGAGGGCGAGGTACGGCTTCCACGCCTCGGGAACCCGCGGCACCGCCACCGACACCCAGGCGAGTTCACGCGGCGCACGAGCCGGCCGGGCCAGACGCATGCCCGCCTCATCGGGAGTGCGATCGCGCTTGGTGAGGTTGCAGGGCCGACAGGCGGCGGCAACGTTCTCCCACGAATGGGCACCACCGCGCGACTTCGGCACGATGTGGTCGATCGAGTCGGCAACCGCGCCGCAGTACTGGCAACGATGCTCGTCGCGGGCGAACAAGGCCCGTCGCGACAATGAGGTACGCCGGTGGAACGGCACCCGCACCATGGTGCGCAACCGGATGACCAGCGGACTGGGGAAGGCGACCGTGGCAGCGTGCAGGAACGAGCCGTCGGTCTCGACGATCTCGGCCTTGTCGGCGATGACCAGACACACAGCGCGGCGGGCGGGCACCACCGAGAGCGGCTCGTACGAGGCATTCAGCACCAGCGCGCTCGACATGACGACGTCCTACCTGCCGCCGCGGCCGAGTGGGCCTGGCTCGGTCATGGCCTGACCCGTGAGCACCATGCGAGGTAGTCCACCACATCGGCCGGGGCGGGCGGATGATGCTCGTCGCCGTACTGGGTGAGCAACCGGAACTCGAGGTAGTCGCCGCCCGGCAGGGGCAGGAACGGTCGGTGCCGCCACCACCCCGTGCGGGCCAGGCGCGTGATCTGCCCGACCGCTTCGGGCCACAGGCGCGGCCGTGCTGCGACTGCGCCGGCAACGGCCATCCAGTGCCGCAGGCCGACACGGCGCGAGCTCAGCGAGGCTCCTTCGGCAGGCCCAGCACCATCTCACCGATGATGTTGCGCTGAATCTGCGACGAACCGGCGTAGATGGTGCCGGCGCGGGCGTTGAGGAACGTGCCGACCCAGCTCCAGGTGCTGTTGGGGGCACCCGCGTCGTCGGCCTGGAACGCACTCGACGGGCGGCGGCCCTCGGGGACCATCGCCGCAGCGCCGATGATGTCGATCGACAACTCGGAGATCTCCTTGTGGTACTCGCTCCAGTACAGCTTCGAGATGGCGCCGTCGGGGCCGGGATGATGGCCACCGAGGAAGCGGGTGAGCACGCGCATGCCGTTGAAGCGCATGATCTGCACCTTCGCGTAGCACTGAGCCAACCGCTGACGGATCCGCGGATCGTCGGCGACGCCGTACTGCTTGGCCAGCAGGAACAGGCGGTCGAGCTCGGCCTGGAAGCGAATGGGCAGCGTGGCCGCCGCCTCACCGCGCTCGTAGCCGAGCAGGGTCATCGCCACCGCCCAGCCGTTGTTCACCCCGCCGACCACTTCGTGCTTGGGCGTGACCGCATCGGTGTAGAACACCTCGTTGAACTCGCTCTCGCCCGAGATCATCCGGATCGGGCGCACCTCGACACCGGGCTGGCGCATGTCGACGAGCAGGAACGAGATGCCCTTGTGGCGCGGCGCATCGGGATCGGTGCGGGCGAGGGTGAAGATGTGGTCGGCCAGATGGCCCGCCGAGGTCCAGATCTTCTGCCCGTTCAGGATCCACTGGTCGCCGTCGAGCTGGGCACGCAGACCGAGGTTCGACAGGTCGCTGCCGGCGTTCGGCTCGGAGTAGCCCTGGCACCACACGTCGGCCCCCGACAAGATGCGCGGCAGGTAGTGCTGCTTCTGCTCGTCGGTGCCCCACTGCAGCAGGGTGTTGCCCAGCATCTGGATGCCGAACACGTCGTTCGGGCCGCCGGTGGGCACACCCGCCTTGGCGAACTCCTCGCCGATGATGACCTGCTCGAGCGCCGACAGACCGGCGCCACCGAACTCGACCGGCCAACCCGGGGCCAGGTAGCCGCCCTCGAACAACGTCTGGCGCCACTCGCCCACGAAGTGCTCGAGATCGGTGCCCTCGAGGCGACCGATGCCGTGCCAGTTCGACGGCAACTTCTCGGCGAGGAAGGCCTGCACCTTCTCGCGGTAGGCCTCGGCTTCAGCGGTGTACGTAGGGCGCATGATGCCGATGCTACCCGCCGGTAGCCGGACCGGATGCGAACCGGGCGAGCGCTGCGGCACCCACCAGTGGGGCCTCCGCGCCCAGCGCGGCGGGCACCACGCGGAACCCCGATGTGAACGACAGTTTGGCCCGGGCGTCGAGTTCGGCCTGCGCCGCGTCGAAGAACGCCTGCCCGAACCCGAGGGCCACCGAACCTCCGACGACCGCCAGGCGCAGGTCGACCAGCGCCCCCACCGATGCCAGAGCGCGGCCGACCAGCGTGCCGGTGCGGGTCTGGATGACGCTGGATGCCCGCTGCGGCGCTCGCCCGGTCTCGGTCTCGATGGCCACGCCGCTGCAGTAGGCCTCGAGGCACCCGAAGCCACCGCACCGGCACGGCCGTCCATCGGGCTCGACGACGATGTGGCCGATGTGACCGGCATTACCGAGTCGGCCCTGCAGCAGCCGCCCACGACTGACGATGCCACCGCCCACTCCAGTGCCGACCACCACACCGATGAAATCGTTCACACCCATCGCCGCGCCCCGCCAGGCCTCGGCCAGGGCCAGGGCCTTGGCATCGTTGTCGACCACCACAGGTATGCCGGTGAGCTGTTCGGCGTATTCGCGCAGCGCGAACCTGCGCCACGACGGGATGTGCAGCGGCGACACCGTGCCGTCGACCGGGGTCATCGGCCCACCGCACCCGATTCCGCAGTTCACGGGCGGCTCCGGCGAAGCGGCGAGCACGCGTCGTACCAGTCGGGTGACAGCGGGCCACACGTCGCGCGCCGGTGTGGGCACCCGGTCGCGCACGAGTACTGCACCCGTTGCGTCGACGATGCCGGCCGCCAGCTTGGTGCCACCGATGTCGATGGCGAGTGAGAGATCGGGCACGTCCCGACAGTAGCGGCGACGTCCCGCCGCCTAGGCTCCACTCCATGACGGCCCAGCACGATGCAGTGCCCGGCGCCGTGGCACCGCCGGCGGGCAGCGTCACGGCGACCACCTTCGCGTCGCTGTTCGACGCCATCAGCAGCAACATCGCCCGGGTGGTGCACGGCAAACGCGACGTCATCGACCTTGCGCTCATGTGCCTGCTGGCCGAGGGCCACCTACTCATCGAAGACGTGCCGGGAGTGGGCAAGACGAGTCTCGCCAAGGCACTCGCTGCATCGGTCGACTGCTCGTGGAAGCGCGTGCAGTTCACGCCCGATCTGCTGCCCACCGACCTCATCGGTGTCAGCATCTTGCAGCGCGCCACCGAGAGCTTCGTGTTCCAGCCCGGCCCCTTGTTCGCCAACATCGTGTTGGCCGATGAGATCAACCGAGCCTCTCCGAAGACCCAGTCGGCCCTGCTCGAGGCCATGGAGGAGCGCCAGGTCAGCGCCGAGGGGCGCACGTACCGGCTCCCTCACCCGTTCATGGTGGTGGCCACCCAGAACCCCGTCGAGCAGGAGGGCACGTATCGCCTGCCCGAGAGCCAACTCGACCGGTTCCTGATGCGCCTGTCGCTCGGCTACCCCAGCCGCGAGGCGGAGATCCGGATTCTCGACTCGCTCGGCGCCAACGAGGTGCTCACCACCCTGCGGCCCGTGGTCACTGCGGCCGAGATCACGGCCATGTCGCAGGTGGTGCGCAACGTGCACCTTGCCGATGTGCTGAAGGCGTACCTGGTGTCGATCGCCGAGGCGAGCCGAAACCATGCGGGGCTCGCGCTCGGGCTGTCGCCCCGTGCCACGCTGCAACTGGCTCGGGCCACGCGCTCGCGGGCTGCGGCCAACGGTCGCGGCTACGCCACCCCCGACGACGTGAAGGTGGTGGCCGGCGCCGTGCTCGCCCACCGTGTGGTGGTGCGACCCGACGCTGCGTCGCGTGGTCTCACGGCCGAACACGCCGTGCGAGAAGTGGTCGACAGCGTCGCGGTGCCGGCCGGGCGCTGATGCTCACCCGTGCCGGCTGGGGGGCATTGGCGGCAGCCGGCACAGCTGCCGTGCTCGGCCGGGTGTTCGGCATCCTCGAGTTGTACGTGTTGGCCGGCGGCATCGTCGTCGCCGTCGTCTGGGCCGTGCTCACCGTGCTGCGGCCGATGCCGCGCCTGGCGGTGCACCGAAGGGTGGCCCCGGGCTCGGTGATGGTGGGCGAGGACGCGCGCGTCGACCTCGTCATCGCGAACTCGGGAAACCACCGCACCCCGGTGATGCGCCTGTGGGAACCGGTCGGCGGTGCCGGGGCGGTGATGCACCTCGCTCCGCTCAGCGCCGGCGAACGCACCGCTGCGGCGTACCGGCTGCCCACTGCCCGACGCGGTCTGGTGACGGCCGGACCGCTGCGGGTGCGCCGCGCCGATGTACTCGGTATCGCCGCACGTTCCACGGTCGTGCCAGGTAACGCCGAGCTGTTGGTGACCCCGCACCACAGCCCGGTGTCGATGGGCCACCATGCCGCCGCCGGTGTACTGGGCGACCTGGTACGCATGAAGGCCCTCGGCCAGACCGGCACCGAGTTCCACGCGCTGCGGCCCTACGTGCCGGGCGACGACATCCGGCGCATCAGTTGGAAGGCCTCGGCCCGCTCCACCGACCTGATCGTGAAAGACACCGCCCCCGAGGGGCTGCGCCGATGCACGGTGGTACTCGACCTCGATGCATCCGGGTACACCGGCGACGCGGGCGACGCCGCCTTCGAACGGGCGGTGTCGGCTGCCGCCTCGGTGCTCACCGGTGCGGTGCAAGCGGGTCTGCTCACCCGGGTGGTGGCCACCGATGTCGACCTGCGCGGTCACGATGTCGCTCCTGTGGCCCTGCGTTGGCTGGCCACCGTCGAGCCGAGCGAGCACACCACCGCGGTGCCTGCGTTGCAGACCACCGAGGGTCTCGGCCTGCTCGTGGTCGTTGCTTCCGCCGTCGACAGCCCCTTCGTTGCTGAAGTGCGTGGCAACGCCAGCCCCGACGACGTGGTGGTGGTCATCGCGACCCGCCACCATTCCACGAGCACGGTCGGCGACCGCCGACTGGTGGTCGACGCCACCGACGACGGGTCGTTCACCGCCTCGTGGGCAGCGCTCGTCGGCGACGGCGGGATTGCGTCGCGGCTACCCGCCGCGTATCGGACGGAACCATGAGCACGCCGCGGCGCTTCACCCTCGACGATGTGGTGGCGACATCGCTGCTGACGGCGCTCACTGTCGTCACCGCGCTCGGTCTGTCGCGAGTGTTCACCGGCTGGGAGTATCTACGCCCCGTGCTCATCGTGGCGCTCGTGGTGCACTTCGTCTGCTTCCTGCTCCGCCAGGTCCGTCTCCCGGGGGTGCTGGCCCTCGTGCTGGCCGCCATCGTGCTCGCCGAGGTGCTCTGCCTGGTCTTCTACCGCAGCAGCATGCGTTTCGGACTTCCCACCGGCACCACGTGGCAGTACGTGCGTCTCGACCTCCGGCTCGTCTGGGCCCAGTTCCCCACCGCGGTGGCCCCAGTGCCCAGCGCCAGTCCGTTCGCCACCGTTGCGGCCCTGGCGTTGGGCTTGGTGGCCCTGTCGGCCGACACGTTCGCGTTCCGGGCCCTCGGACGGGCCGAGGCGCTGGTGCCCTCGGCGGTGGTGTTCATCTTCACCGCCGCACTCGGCGTCGACCGCAACCGCATCGTCCTCACCGGCGCCTGGCTGGCGATAGCAGTGGCGGTCGTGGCGGTGCTGCGGGCGTTGCACGGCTCGACGGGCGACGGCTGGCTCGGACGCCGACGCTCCGCCACGCCGTCAACGCTGCCCGCCGCTGCGGCGTGCGCAGCGGTGTGCGCACTCGGCGCTGCACTCGTCGGACCGCTCCTCCCCGGTGCCGGCCAGGCACCCATCATCGACGCCCGCCAGACCGCCGACGACGACGGAGCCGTGCTGAGCCCACTCGTCGACATCCGTGCCCGATTGGTGAACCGGTCCGATGTGGAGATGTTCACGGTCGATGCCGCCATCGGGCGCTATTGGCGGCTGAGCGGGCTGAGCGACTTCGACGGCACCACTTGGTCCCTCACCGCCGCCGATCTGGTCGACACCGCCGGGTCGTTCAACGAGCCGACCGAACCGGTCCAGATCCTGCAGCAGTACGTCGTGGTAGGTCGGCTCGGCGGCCGGCTGGTTCCTTCGGCGTACGAGCCGGTGCAGGTGGCCCAACCAGGTATCGGGTGGCAGGACGAGACGGGCAGCCTGCTGTTGGCCGATCGCCCGCTCGCACTCGGACAGACGTTCAACATCGCCGCGAACATCGCGCTACCCACGCCCGAGGTGCTCGCCACTGCCACCTCCTCGTCACCTCCCGCCGCCGATCTCATCGCCCTGCCGGCCGACTTCCCCGTCGAGGTCGTGCAACTCGCGGGTGCCATCACAGCCGATGCCGCGTCGCCGTACGCGAAGGCGCTCGCGCTGCAGAACTACTTCCGCGACAACTTCGTCTACGACATCGATGTCCAGCGCGGGCACAGCGACAGCGCCATCGTCAGCTTCCTGCGCGAGCAGCGCGGCTACTGCGAGCAGTTCTCGGCGACGTTCGCCGCGATGGGCCGCGCCGTCGGCCTGCCCACACGCGTCGCGGTCGGCTTCACCAGCGGCGAACTGCGCAGCGACGGCAGCTACCACGTGCTCGGCCGACACGCCCACGCCTGGCCCGAGGTGTGGTTCGACGGAATCGGTTGGGTGCTGTTCGAACCGACCCCAGGCCGAGGCGCTCCCGGCAGCGAAGCGGTCACGGGCGTCGCCGCCGCACAAGACACCGGCAACGCCGCCACCGACGAGCCCGCAACCGCCACCACCACACCACCCACCACGGTGAGACCGACCGGTACCACCGTGCCGAACCGGCCCACCACGACCACCACGGTGCCCACGTTGCCCCAGGCGGGTTCAGGTGACGACGGCGACGGCCCGGGCACCGTCACCTGGGTGCTCCTGGGCCTCGCTCTGTGCGGCGCCTGGATGATGCTGATGCCGACGATCGTGCGGCGGTTCACCCGTGTCGGCGACACCCCGTCGGAACAGGTGGTCTCGGCGTGGCACGGAGCCGTTGGTGCCATGGTGGCTGCCGGCGTCCCGCCGCCCGGTGGCGCCACCCCGCTCGAGTTCGCTCGACAGGCAGGAGCGTCACTCGACATCGACGCCCGACCTCTCGACGAACTGGCGCGGTTCGTCACCCGCGCCATCTACTCGCCCGCCGGTGTGGCCGAACCCACTGCGCTGCGCGCGGCTGTTCTGCGCATGCAGGTGGTCGAGGCCTGCGACGACACCATGCCGCTCCTGCGGCGCTGGCGCTGCCGGATCGATCCGCGGGTGGTGCGCCAACGCCTGGTGGGCACCGGGCGGGTCAGTGTGAAGCGTCGCTCCCCGGACGCTGGCGCCGCATCGCCGACACCTGCCTGAGTGCCTCGTCGCCCAGCAGTCGTGCGTGCTGTTCGGCGCGCACGACACCCACCATGGCCACGAGGAAGGCGACGAACGCCACGTAGGGGCTCACTGCCAGCAGCAGCACGCATACTGCAATGGCAGCGACAGTACCCAGCACCGAGATGAACAGCGAGCGCCGCGAGCCACGCCGCTCGGGAGCCAGATCGCGAGCGAAATTCGGGTCGCGCTGGAGTTGCTCTTCGATCTGGCGAAGGATGCGCTGTTCGTCTTCCGAGAGCGGCATGAAATCTCCTGAGCAGGGGCCGTCGCCATTGTTTCACGTTCGCGGCACCCTGACAACGCGTCGACGCTTCGGCCGCCCGATGGCACACCGATCGGGCCGATCGGCCTATCGCACCGAGTTGCCGGCCGCACCGGGTTGTCGGCCCTCAGGTGTCAGTGGTGGGCGGCGGTTGCTGGTCGGGGCCCCACTGTTGTGCACCGGTACGCACCACTCGCAGACCGCGGGCCGAAACGGTGCTGGCCGGGCCGATGGCGGCGGTACCGAAGCGCTCGCGAATTGCGTCGATCGCCCCCGAGGCCGACACCCACTCGGTGCGGTCGGCCTCGCTGCGGCCCTGGCCCGCCGTACCCGCGAGGTCGTCGAGCGTCAGTTGCTCGACCACGTCGCCGAAGCCACTGGTGCTGATACCGAACAGGCGCACCCCCGCCCCGACGTCGATGGACGCCAGCAGGCCGTCGGCGATGTCGGCAATGGCCTTGGCCGTGGTGACCGGCACGGCGACGCTGCGCGACCGGGTGATGGTGACGAAGTCGGAGAAGCGCACCTTGATGGTGATGGTGCGCGCGCCCGTGTCGGCGGCTCGCAGCCGAGTGCTCACTGCGTCGGCCAGCCGCACGGCCTCGCGGCGGAGTTCGTCGTGGCTGAACTTGTTGTGGGCGAAGGTCTCCTCGTGGCCGATCGACTTGGCCTCACGATCGGGCTCGACCGGCCGGTCGTCGCGGCCCCAGGCCAGTTCATGCAGATGGCGACCCTGGGCCTGACCGAGCGCTGCCACCAGCGAACTCGGGTCGAGCAACGCCAGATCACCAACGGTCTTCACCCCGAACCGGGTGAGCCGCTTCAACGTGGCCGGACCCACACCCCAGAGCGCTTCGACAGGCAGCGGGTGCAGGAACTCGAGCTCGGCGCCCGGCGCGATGAGTAACACGCCCGGGCCGGGATCGATGCGATGCGGCGACACACGCGGCTTGGCCCCCTTCGATGCCAGCTTGGCCAGGAACTTGTTGGTGGCGCCACCCACCGAGCACGGCAGGTCGAGTTCGGTGGCCACCCGCGACCGCACGTGATCGCCGATAGCCCGCGCCGACCCGAACAGCCGGATGGCCCCGGTGACGTCGAGGAACGCCTCGTCGAGCGCCAGCGGCTCAACCAGCGGGGTGACACTGTGGAAGATCTCGTGCACCTCGCGGCTCACCTGCGCGTAGAGATCGTGGTCGCCGGGCAGGAACACCGCGTCGGGGCAACGGCGGCGCGCCACCACCGACGACATCGCCGAGTACACGCCGAAACGCCGAGCTTCGTACGAGGCAGCCGCCACCACACCGCGCTGCCCAGTGCCACCCACCACCACCGGTCGTCCGCGCAACTCGGGCCGCCGACGCAGTTCGACGCTCACATAGAACGCGTCCATGTCGATGTGCAGCACCGCCCGCGTACCGGCAGCGCCGAGCTCGGGCAGCACATCGGCCACGCCGGTCAGCCGCCCATCGCCCGCCGGCGCCGACGCCCACCGAAGTCGGCCGCCCACAGGCGCAGCACCAGGCCGAACGCCTCACGGATGATCGAGCCGGAGAACTTCGACTCGCCAGCCATCCGGTCGCGGAACGTGATGGGGAACTCGACGATGCTTCCACCGAGGCGCACCAGCCGGTAGGTCATCTCGATCTGGAAGCCGTAGCCCTCGGCCTGCACCGAATCGAACTTCATGCGCTCGAGCGCCGTCGAGCGATACGCCCGATAGCCGGCCGTCACGTCGTTCACCGCCAGACCCAGTACCCCGGCCGCGTAGCGATTGCCCCACCGCGACACCGTTCGCCGGCGGCGCGGCCAGTTCAGCGTGATGCCGCCCGGCACATACCGACTGCCCACCGCCAGATCGGCCCCGTGCTCGACCACCGCCACCAGTGCCGGCAGCGCGGCCGGATCGTGCGACAGGTCGGCGTCCATCTGGACACAGATCTCCGCCCCCTGCTCGATGGCATGGCGCAGCCCGAAGCGATAGGCCGCACCGAGGCCGTCTTTGCTGGTACGACGCACCACCTCGACATTGCCGAGGGTGGCACCGAGCGCATCGGCCAGGTCGGCGGTGCCGTCGGGGCTGCCGTCGTCGACCACCAGGATCGAAGCGCGGGGCAGCACCTGTCGAACGGCCGAGACGAGCGTCTCGATGTTGCCGGCCTCGTTGAAGGTGGGTACGACCACCGTGACGCGCATGACCGTCGAGGTTATCCCCACGGCGTTGGTCCTGCCCGCAGTCACCGCGGCCGGCGACCACCACCCTAGATTGGTGCCGTGGCGACCCCTGAGCGACCCCTGTCCGCGATCCCCTCCCCTGCCGCACGGGTGGCGGCCTTTGTGGCCATCCTCCTCGGAGGAGGCGCCGGCGCACTGATCGGCTACACCTTGGTGAAGGTGCAGTGCGAGGGCGACTGCGCGCTCCCGCTCGGTATCGGACTGTTCGTCGGCGCCATCGTGGCAGCGATCGGTATGAGCATCGTCGCCGTGCTCGTGCTGCGGGCACAGGGTGAATGGCGGATGGTGCAGGCCGATCAGGCCGAGCGGGCACGTCGACGATGAGTGCCGAACTGCTGCACCTCGCCCGATCGCTCGCCGTCGAGGCCGGCACCCTGGTGGCTGAAGGGCGAGCCGGCGGCATCCGCTCCAGCGAGACGAAGTCGACCAGCACCGACATGGTCACCGAGTTCGACCGTGCGTCGGAGGCCCTCATCGTGGGCAGACTCCGCACCCTGCGTCCTCACGACGGCATCGTCGGCGAGGAGGGCACCGACACCGAGGGTTCGTCGGGCATCCGCTGGCTCGTCGACCCGATCGACGGCACCACCAACTTCTTGTACGGGCTGCCCGGCTATGCCGTATCGATCGCCGCCGCCGACGAACACGGCGCCCTCGTGGGCGCTGTCTACATCCCCACGCTCGGCGAACTCTTCTCGGCGCAACGTGGCGGCGGGGCGACGCTGAACGACCTGCCCATCTCGTGCGGCACACTGGCCGATCCCGCCACCGCCCTCGTGGCGACCGGCTTCTCGTACCACCCCGAGCGACGCGCCGCGCAGGCCCGCCGGGTGGCGCGCCTCATCGGCTCGGTGCGCGACATCCGCCGTCTCGGTGCGGCGGCAGTCGATCTCTGCTTCGTCGCTGCCGGACGCCTCGACGCCTACTTCGAGGAAGGCCTCGGACCCTGGGACCTGGCCGCCGGAGAGCTCATCGCCCGCGAGGCCGGGTGCCGAACGGGCGACTTCGGCGGCGGTCCGGCCCGGCCGGGTGAGGTGCTGGTCTGCAACCCCACCCTGTTCGGCCCCATGCTGGCCCTGCTGCGCACCGCCTCGCAACCGGTCGCCTGACGCCCGTCGTTCCTGGCAGACTGTCGCCGTGGGAACGCACATCCTTGCCATTGAAGACGACGAGCGGATCAGATCCGCGGTGAAACTGGCTCTCGAGGACGAAGGCTGGTCGGTCGACGAGGCAGGCAGTGGCGAGGAAGCCATCGACAAGTTCGCTCGTGCTGCCCCCGACGTGGTGCTGATCGACATCATGCTGCCCGGTATCGACGGGTTCGAGCTGTGCCGCACACTGCGTCGCCACAGCGACGTTCCCATCGTCATGGTGACGGCCCGCAACGACACCCACGACGTCGTGGCCGGCCTGGAGGCCGGCGCCGACGACTACCTCACCAAGCCCTTCGCCCCGAAAGAGCTGTCGGCACGCATCCGGGCGCTGCTGCGCCGGGCGCGGCCCATCGTGGCCGGACACGCCAAGCTCACCTTCGGCAACCTCGAGATCGTGCCCGACGAGGGCAAGGTGCTGCGCGACGGCGTCGAACTGCACCTCACCAAGACCGAGTTCCGGCTGCTGTGCGAGTTGGCCCAGAACCCAGGCCGGGTGTTCAGCCGCGAGAGCCTGCTCGACAAGGTGTGGGGCTACGACTACTTCGGCGACGGCCGACTCGTCGACGTACACGTGCGACGCCTGCGCACCAAGGTCGAAGCCGATCCGGCGAACCCACGCCACGTCGTCACCGTGCGCGGGCTCGGGTACCGCCTGCAATCGTGACCGATCAGGCACCGGCAGTCGGCGTCGACGCTGACGACCGGTCGGTCCTCTCCCGCCTGGCAGCCCGTTCGGGCGACATCGCCAGGAGCTGGCGCATCAGCAGGCTGTCGTTGCGCACCCGTGTCCTGCTGATGTTCTCGCTCGGAGCGCTCCTCTTGGCGACCTTCCTCTCCGCTGCGGCGTACAGCTTCACGCGCAGCAGCCTCGTGAAGCAACGCGACAGCGCCGCCGTGGCCGAGGCGACATCGCACGCCGGCATCGTGCGCGCCGAGCTGAGCAGCCGGCCATCCGACGCGACGGGCGCGCTCGACCGCCTGACGTCGCTCGCCGTCGACTATCCCGTGGTGTACTACCGCTCGACATGGACGGTCGGCTCGCGGTACGGCAGCGACCAGATCGACCCCACCCTCATCGACCGCGTGCTCACCGACGCCCAGGCTGCACGGATGATCACCAAGGTGGGCGATGAACTGTTCGTCGTGGTCGGTGTCCCGCTCGACGACGTCGATGGCAGCTACTTCGAGTTCTTCAGCCTGGCCGATGTGTCCGACACGTTGTCGAGCGTTGCGCTGTCGCTGTTCTTCGCCGGACTCATCACGACGATGTTCGGCGTGCTGCTCGGCTGGATCGTCGCCGCACGCGCCGTTCGCCCGCTCGGCGAAGCCGCCCAGGCCGCGCAGCTCATCGCCGGCGGACGACTCGACACCCGCCTCGACATCACCGACGACCCCGATCTGCGGCTGCTGGCAGCGTCGTTCAACGACATGGCCGCCGCACTCCAGACGCGCGTGGAACGCGACGCCCGGTTCGCCAGCGATGTGAGCCACGAGTTGCGCTCGCCACTCATGACGCTCGCGGCGAGCGCCGAGGTGCTGCAGAGCCGTCGGGCCGAGATGCCCGAACGCGCGCAGGCGGCGCTCGACTTGATGGTGGCCGACATCGCCCGCTTCCAGGGGCTCGTCGAAGACCTGCTCGAGATCTCGCGTTTCGACGCCGGGGCCGTGCGACTGCACCGCGAGGAACTGCTCGTCGCCGAGTTCGTGCGCCAGGCCGTCGCCGTGAGCAGTCGCCCCGATACTCCCATCGAGGTGAGCGAAGCCGCCGAACACGTGCTCATCGAAGGCGACCGGCGACGTTTGGCGCGCGTGGTCGCGAACCTCATCGACAACGCCCGACTGCACGGCGGCGGCGATGCCACGGTGTTCGTGCACGAGTCGGCCGCTGAGGGCGAACCGATCGGCCATGTGCGCATCGCCGTCGAGGATCACGGTCCGGGCGTTCCCCCCGAAGAGCGCGATCTCGTGTTCGAGCGCTTCGCCCGTGGGGCCGTGGCGGGCCGACGCAGCGCCAGCGACGGGGCCGGCCTCGGACTGGCCCTCGTCGACGAGCACATCCGGTTGCACGGCGGGCGTGTGTGGGTGGAAGACCGTGCCGATGGCGAGCCGGGCGCACGGTTCGTCATCGAGTTGCCCGCCGAGGAGCTGACATGAACAAGACGGTGCTCATCCGGTGGCTGGTGGCCCTTGTCGCGTCGTCACTTGTCGCCGCCGGTTGCGGCATCCCCACCGACGACTCGCCACGCGACATCGAACCGCGCGCGGCAGCACCAACCGCCGAGCCCAGCGCTGACGGCTGAGCCCGGCTCAGCCGAAGAACACCGAGGCGATGTCGCGATAGAGGTGGAGGTCGACCGGACGGGTACGGCCGACGGTGTCGGCCAGCGGCACCATCACGATGTCGTTCCCGCGTACGGCGGCCATCTTTCCCCACTCGGAGTGGTGCACGGCGTCGATCGCCGCCACCCCGTAGCGAGTGGACAGCACCCGGTCGAACGCCGTGGGCGTACCGCCGCGCTGCACGTGGCCGAGCATCACGACACGCGCCTCGAAGCCGGTGCGGTGTTCGATCTCGCGGGCGATCGAATCTGCGATACCGCCAAGACGGACATGGCCGAACTGGTCGTACTGCTTGTCGCCCGCCGGCAACGTGCCGGGAGCCGGTTCGGCGCCCTCCGCGACCACGACGATCGACGCATACCGGCCTCGATCGTGCCGTCGCTGCAGGATCGCGCACACCTCCTCGATGTCGAAGGGTTGCTCCGGGATGAGGATGACCGTGGCGCCGCCGGCGATGCCCGCGTGGGTGGCGATCCATCCCGAATGACGACCCATCACCTCGACCACCATCACCCGGTCGTGGCTCTCGGCGGTGGTGTGCAGACGGTCGATCGCATCGGTGGCGATCTGCACCGCGGTGGTGAAACCGAACGTGATGTCGGTGCCCACCACATCGTTGTCGATGGTCTTGGGAACACCCACCACCGGCAGGCCGAGGTCGGCGTGCAACTGGCAGGCAACGCTCAGCGACCCGTTGCCGCCGATGACCACCAAGGCGTCGAGTCCGAGGTCGTCGAACGCGCGTGACACTCGCTCGGGACCGTCAGGTCGATCGTAGGGACTGCCTCGACGAGTGCCCAGCAGGGTGCCGCCCCGAGGCAACATGCCGCGCAGCGAGGCCACATCGAGCGGCATCGTGCGCTGCTCCATCACACCATCCCAGGCATCGATGAAGCCGAGCAGTTCGTCGCCGTAGACGACCTCGCCCTTGCGCACGATGGCGCGAATGACCGCATTCAGCCCGGGGCAATCGCCCCCACCGGTGAGAATGCCGACGCGCACGACCGCAAGTGTACGACGAGGAACCCGACCGATCCCCGCAGGCTTCGGGCCGACCCGCCCGGAACCCGACATGCCCAGAATCGGACATGATAGGAACAGGGCATGGCGTGGGATTCAAACCGGCCGGTGCCGTGGCGCCGCCTCATCCGCGAATGGGTCATCTACACGGCCGTGATGGTGGCCGTGTTCGTCCTGTTCCTGCGAGATCAACTGTCGGCCGGTCCGTTCATCGGCCTGCTGCTCAGCGGACCCGTCTACCTGGCCCTCGGTGCGGTGCTGGCGAAGTTCGGCTACCAGCGCACCACGATGCGCGAGGCCCGCGAGAACGCCCGCCAGCGCGATGCGCAGCGGCGCGCCGCAAGCCCCTCGAGTTCCGCACCGGCGCCCAGAGCCAAACCGGCGCCCACCAGCCGTACCGCAGGCAGTGGGAAGAACCGCCCACCTTCGTCGTCGCGTAAACGCCGCTGACGACCCGGCCCGGCCCGGCCGACGGATACCATCGGCCGCGATGTCTGATCAGCCCACCTGCGTCATCGCCCTCGATGCCGGCACCACCGGCGTGCGCAGCAGGGCGGTGTTCACCGACGACACCACCTGCTCGTCGTACCGCGAGTTCACCCAGCACTACCCCAGCCCCGGATGGGTCGAGCACGATGCCGACGAGATCTGGGAACGCATCGCCGACACACTCCGCGAGGTGCTGCAGCAGGTGCACGATCGCGGTGGCGTGGTCGCCGCGATCGGCATCACCAACCAGCGCGAGACCGTGCTCGCCTGGAGCCGTCGCACCGGCCGCCCCTACGGCACAGCCATCGTGTGGCAAGACCGCCGCACCGCAGCCCGCTGCGAAGAACTCACCGCAGCCGGGGCGCTACCCCTGGTGCGCGAACGCACCGGCCTGGTGCTCGACCCGTACTTCTCGGGCACCAAGATCGAGTGGCTCCTCCGCAACCGCGACATCCCGATCGACGACGACCTCGCCATCGGCACCATCGACACCTGGCTGCTGTGGAAGCTCACCGGCGGTGCGGTGCACGCCACCGACCCATCGAACGCAAGCCGGACGATGCTGTTCGACATCGCCTCGCTCACCTGGTCGACCGAGATGTGCGACCTGCTCGGAGTACCGATGCACGCACTGCCCGAGGTGCGCCCATCGAGCGGGCGATTCGGTGTCACCAGCGGCGACGGCGGCATCGCTGCGGGCATCCCCATCTCGGGGATCGCCGGCGACCAGCAGGCCGCCCTCTTCGGCCAGGCCTGCTTCACCCCCGGCATGGTGAAGAACACCTATGGCACCGGCAGTTTCGTGCTGATGAACGTGGGGTCGCAGTGCCCTCCGGTCGCCGAGGGCATGCTCACCACCGTTGCCTGGACCCTGGCCGATGGAACCACCACCTATGCCCTCGAGGGCGCCATCTTCGTCACCGGAGCAGCGGTGCAGTGGCTGCGCGACGGCTTGTCGATCATCGACTCCGCCGCCGAAGTGGGTCCGCTCGCGGCAAGCGTGGCCGACTCGGGCGGGGTGTACCTCGTACCGGCATTTGCCGGGCTGGGCTGCCCGTGGTGGGACCCCTACGCCCGCGGCACCATCCTCGGCATCACCCGTGGCACCACCCGCGCCCACATCGCCCGCGCCACCGTCGAGGCGATGGCGTACCAGACCCGCGACGCGATCGACGCCATGGTGGCGGTGGCCGGCGTGCCGGTGCGCGATCTGCGAGTCGACGGCGGTGCGTCGGTGATGGACCTGCTGATGCAGTTCCAGGCCGATCAGTTGGGCGTCACCGTGCGGCGGCCGAAGGACCAGGAGACCACGGCGCTCGGCGCAGCGTTTCTGGCCGGCCTCGCCGAGGGCGTATGGCCCTCACTCGAGTCGCTGGCGGCACGCTGGCAACTCGATGCCGAGTTCGAACCGGCAGGCGACGACGCCCGTGCGATGGCCGACGCGCTGCATTCTCAGTGGCTGCGTGCGGTCGAACGCTCACGCGACTGGGTCGAGCACTGATTCACCCGGTACCTGCGCCGGCTCAGGCCGTCGGTTGCCGACGGCGGAACACCCGCCGCGGCCGCACGAGCACCAGGTAGGTCAGCCCCACTGCACCGAGTGCTCCACAGATGCCGAGCACCGTGGCCCAGAGTCGTGCCCAACCGCTCGGCAGGTCGACACCCCGGTCGACAGCGTCTTGTCCACTGCGCTCCGCCGACGGGGCACCGAGCCGAGTGGCCACCTCGACGACGTTGTCGTCGGCCCGTTGTTCGGGACGGGTGCCCGACACCGAGGCGGTGTTGCGCACGACGGCGTCGACACCACGACCGACCACCATGGTCGACACCTCGACCAGCCGAGTCTCATCAGGGCGCAGCGAATCGAACGAGCAGCGCACGAGCTGCCCTGTGACGGCGCAGATCCCGTCGGCCGAGATCACATCGACAGGTGCCAGGTCGAGCGGCAGAACATTGCTGACCAGCACGTCGTAGGCATCGCCAGCACCCGTGTTGGCGACAGTGAGATGCCAGATCGCACGACCACCGAAGGTCGCCACCCCGTCGATGTACATACCGATAGCCAGGTTCGGCGCTCGTTCGGCGGCGTCGCCAGTGGCCAAGACGACCTCAACGACCGGCGACGACGACGAGGTGACGGGTGCGACGGCCACATCGCCGGCCACATCGCCGGCCACATCGCCGGCCTCGACCGTGATGGGCGCAGCAGTGTCGGGGGCCGTCTCGGCCGGAGCAGGCTCGGCCGGGTCGGCCTCGTCCGGCTGCGTGGTGGACGGCTGTGTGGTGGACGGAGCCGGCGTCGTGGACGGCGGGGTCACGACCGCCGGCTCGGGTACCACGCTGTCGGGCATCCGCACAACAAGCACCGTCCGGGCCTCGTTGTTGGCGGCGTCGGCGTCGCGGACTGCCACCGAGACGCTGCTCACGATCTCATCCCCGTCGGCGTCGGCCGACAGTACCCGCACGCCCACCTCCACCACCGGGAGAGGCTCACCGATGACGAGGTCCTCCCGGTACGAGCACTCGAGTTGCTGACCCGACGTCGCACACTCCCAGCCGTCGCCCACTGCTTCGGTGTACTCGAGCCCTTCGGGCAGGTCGTTGCGCAGTGTGACCTCGCTCGCCGGGTCGTTCGGGCCGAGGTTCTCGACGGCCAACTGGAACGACGTCGTGCGGCCCACCACCAGGCGTTCGACCTGGGTGTACTCGACCGCCAGATCGACGAGCGGCTCGATCACGAGCGAGTAGTCCTGGTCGTTGTCGCCAGGGTTGCGGTCGATGTTCGGCCCGGTCACCGACATCGCACCGGCGCCATCAGCAGCCGCGTTGTACGCTGCAGGCCTGGCTGCAACGGTGAGACTGACAGCGCGGGTGTCGCCGACGGCGATCGGCTCGGCATAGGTGCATGTGGGTCCCGTCGGCGACGGCAAGCAGGTGAACCCCTCCCCTGCCCACGCGACGAGGTCGACCCCTTCCGGGAGGACATCGGTCACCACGGCGCCGGCGGCCGCCGGATTCGGACCGCGGTTGGTGATGCGCAACGCGTAGGTGGCCTGCTCGCCGACGGCCAGCGTGTTCGCCTCTCCACTGCGCTCCACCGACAGATCGGCAACAGCCACCACCGACACCAGGTCGCTGACCGACGCCCACACCGAGTCGGTGGCGCCCTTCACCGCCGCCGAGCCGCTGACCGCAACCGGGCTTGCTGATGCGCCCGGCAGCAACCCGGGCCCCACCGCCACATCGATCACCAGCGGCGACAACGATTCGCCTGCCGCAAGCAACCCCTCGTTCCGCCCCAGACCGGCCGGTCGGCCGTGGGTGCAGGTCACCACGTCGACCACCTCGGCCGCGCCGCGATCCACCTGACACGACCAACCGTCGCCACGACCCGACACGAACGTCGCACCCACCGGGATGGGCTTGCTGACGGTGACCGGACCGTACTCCGGGCTCGGCCCGTTGTTGGTGACGACGACGGCATAGCCGCCCGTGTCACCCACTTGCCAGGGGTCGGGGTCGGCAGGTCCCACGGCGACCGTCACATCGGCCTTCGCCGACACCGCTGTATCGACTCCGTCGGTCTGGGTGGTCGGGGTCGCGGTGCCCGTCAGCGTGGTCTCGGCCCGCACGAGGTTGGCGGCATCGGGGTCGCTCGACACTGCAGCGGTGGGCTGCACCGCGAGGACGACTGCGATCGTCGGCAACACCTCACCCACACCCACTGCGTCGGGCGTCGAGTCGGAGCCGACCCAGGTACACGACACACGTGCGGCAGTACCACCATCGACGGCTCGGCTCGTCGTGGTGCACGACCAGCCGTCGGCCTCCACCCGCTGTGGCACCAGGCCCACCGGCAAGTCGGTGCGGGCCACCACCGGCCCGGGCTCGACGGAGGGTCCCTGGTTGGTGACGGTCACCATCACCGTTGCGTCGCGCTGGCCGACGGTGAACCGCGCGCCGCCGTCGTCGACACGCACCGTCAGACCCGACGTCGTCGTGGTCGCTCCCGACACGGTGACCGCGTTGTTCCCGGGCTCGGGGTCATTGGCATGGTTCACGACAGCGCTGAGCGTCGTGGCCGACATGCTTGCGGGGTCGATCTGTACCGTCACCTCGAGGGGATCGAGCACCGTGGAGGCGACCACGCCGTTCGACGAGCGCGAGCAGTCGATTCGGCCGTTCTGGTTGGCCTCGGCCGAGTAGCCCGTTCCGGTGCGAGATGCGCTGCAGTTCCATCCGGTGCCGCGCACGCGCACCAGCCGCAGACCGGTGGGCAGGTCATCGACCACCGACACCGACCCAACGGCAATCGATGGGCCGTTGGCGACGACAGTGACAGCGGCAACCACCTCGGCGCCGGCCACAAGCGGCGTCGTCGGCGACCAGGCCGCGCTGATGGCCATGTCGCTGAGTCGGCGCACCGGCGTCGGCTCGGTGTCGCTGTCGTTGGTCGAGCGACGATCGGGCTGCCCACTCGACACGGATACAGAGTTCACCATCAGGCCGGTCTGCGGGTTGGCGTCGCCATCCGCATCGTTCAGCGAGGCGTCGGTGGGTACACCGGTGATGGTGATGCGGGGCAGGCTCGCCCCCACGGCCACCGGGCCGGGATTCGTGCACACGACGGTCGCAGCCACACTGCAGGCCCAGCCCGTTCCGGTGGCCGACGTGACGAGGAAGCCGGCAGGAGGGGTGTCGGTGACCGTGACGACACCGGCGACCGGATCGGGGCCATTGTTCTTCACGTCGACGTAGTACGAGCCGGCGACACCCAGCACGAAGCCTGGGCTGCCCGGGGTGCCGTCATCGGCAGCGCTGGCGTCGGTGGTGACCACCTGCAGATCGACCGACTCCAAGGTCGCGCCGGCCCCGTTCGAGGCCGAACCCAGCGTGGTGCCACCGGCATCCTCGGCGCTCAGCACGGCCGCAGTGTCGTGCACGATGCGGTTCCCTGCACCGTCGACCAGTCCTGGGGTGGTGACGGCAGCAAGTTGTGGCGTGGCCCGGTAGTCGATGGTCAGCACCTCGCCCGCTGCGAGATCGCACAGGTTCGTCCAGGTGATGGTCTGCACCAGCTCGACGGTGGCCAGGACAGGCATCACCGTGCACCGCGCCGGCGAGACGCCCGTGACATCGGTGAAGGTCCAGTTCGGAGGCAGCGTGGTCACCACGTCGACACCGCGGGCGATACGGGGCCCGGCGGTCGAGACGTTCGACACCACAACCTTCCATCCCGTCGGCACACCCAACTTGGTCGCCACCCGCTCGCTGCCGTCGGCGGCCGTGAGGTCGATGCGGATCGTGGGCCGGACCGCCGTCAGGGTGACGGCAGCCGACTGCCCGGAGTAGGTCACCTGCTGATCGGCGGGCAGTGCTGCGTCGCCAGCGACTCCGAAGTAGCGGTTGACCGTGGCGGTCGACACCAGCGTCTGGCCGTCGGTGAGCGCTGTTGCCGCCAACAGTTGCGAACGGAAGGTGATCGTGCAGGAGACACCCGGCTCCAAGCCCGTGCCACCGCTGTAGAGCGTCCACGTCAGCGAACCGCCGATCACCGGCGCGGTGGCACCTTCGCAGGTGCCACCGAACGTGTCGGTTGCGGCCAGGCCGCCTGGGACGACCTCGGTGAGTTCGATGTCGTAGGCCGCGCTGTTGCCCGCATTGGCCACGTTGATGGTGTGCACCACCGCCTGGCCGCCTTCCACCAGACGGTCGGGGTCATCGACGCTGCGCCCGATCGTGACAGCGGGCAACACCACCGTCAGCGACGTGCCGGCAGCGAGGCTGCGGTCGAGACCCGACGTCGACAGCGTCGTGCGATCGCTGTCGCGGTCGACCAGGCCCCAGGCCAGTGAGGCGTTCGATGGCAGGGCCACGCCGAGGGTGGCCGCCGACCGGACCGCGGCGCGCAGGCCCAGAGTGACCACGCAGTCCTGACCACCTGCCACGACGTCGCCCAGGAACCATCCCGCGACCTGGCCGGACGGAGTGATCGAGTGGCCGACCGTTCCGGGGACCGAGCACCCGGGGCCGTACACCGGGGCCACGGCGCTGTATCCGGCAATGGTGAGATCGCTCGCCACCGTCACCGTGGCAACACCGTCGAACACCCGCGTGTTGGCGGGCACGACGACCGTGAACGTCTGCTCGACGGTCTGGCCGCGTGCAGCCTGAGCTGCCGAACTCGTTCCGGAGAACAGCGGCGGACTGATCGATGCATTCGCGGTACCGGTGGGCGTGATCTGGTAGGTCCTGCGGGCCGACGAGCCGCTCGGCAACGACCTAGCCGACAGGATGCCGCTCAGCGCCAACTGCCTGCCGGCGACACCAGGCACCTCGAGCGCGGCGCTGTAGCCCAGCGTGGCCTGGCTCGCCGGAGCCATGGTGCCGGCTGTGAAGGTCAGCAGGTGGCCGCCATCGGTACACGAGCCGGGAACGCCGACTGAGGCGCTCCACCCTGCCGGTGTCACAGGCGTCGGAGTGACCAGCCCGGACGGGACGCACTCGACGAGCGACAAGTCATTGGCCTGCGAGCGACCGGTCGCGTTGACGACGAGCAGCGACACCGAGAGGGTGGAGCCACCGACAAGAACAGCCGACCCACCGAGCGACCGCGCGACCGAAAGAACCGGTTCCACCACCGTCACGGGTGTGGCGGGCGCACCCTTCGCCGCCACCGACCCGGCGCCCGACAGGGTGTTCCACTGCCACGTCGCTGCATCGTTCAGCGCGACGCCTGCCACGTTGCCAACCGCGTCGACCACCACCGCCTGGTAGCGGATCGTCACCGCAATCGGAGTCGCACCGTCGTTGCGCCAACCCGTCGAGTCGTTCGGCAGGGTCAATGACCAGCCGTTCGCCGTCTCGGCGAGATCCCACCCGATCGGCTCACCGGTCGCACCGAACGCCGACGGTGAGAGCGGCGACGAGATGACCTCTGCGGTGCCCTCGACGTAGTCGAGGTTCGTAGGCAGCGAACTCGAGGCGACCGACTGGTACACGGCCGACCGCGCGGGCAACGACAGGACCACCGTGTACGTCACCGTCTCGCCGATGGTGGCCTGCGACGCGGAGTTCCCGGTCTCCACGACACTGCTGGTGACCGTCCTGGTCACCGATCCCGACGTCGTCGACAGCGAACGCGACTGCTTCAGACTCAACCAGTTGGCCGACGCTGTGAGTGACGAATCGATGTTCGACTGCGGCACATAGAGGGTGGTCGCTCGGTCGGTGAACCGTCGGACTCCGGCCTCGAGCCCGTACCACGAGTCGGATCCGGCATCGCCCGGAACCGACAGCGACAACGACACGCGTAGGTCGTACCCGGCTGGCAGCAGCGGGATGGTGAACCTGAACACCGAATCGGTGCACGTCAGATCGGCCAGCGCCGCTGTCGGCGGGGTCGCCAGAGGCAGCGCGCCCGAACGGAGCACGAACGCCGCGCTCACATTCGACGCCAGGTCGGTCGGCGACAGCATCGAGCAGTTCATCGTGCTCGTCAGGTTCACCTGCATGTGCACGTCGAGCGCATCACCCACCTGCCCACCACTGGGCTCGATACGAGCCGTCCCGGGTGCGGCCGGGTCGGGTTGCTGCACTGCGGCATTGCCGATGTCGGCGCGAAGGGTGATCACATCGTCCCTACCCAGGGCGTTCGAAGACGACAGCCCGGCGGTCGGGAAACCACTCAGCGATGTGCCATTGCGTACCACGTTCACCAGACCGATCGAGACGCCGACGTTCGGGGTGACGGTGCGGACAGTGAGGTCGCGTCGCTGCGAGGTGGCGGTGCCGTCGGTGCCTGCCGCAGATGCACGCGCGGAGAACGTGTACAAGCCGGCGGTGTTGAGCAGTGGGTTGGTATCGATGCGAACTGCCAACAGCACGTGGAACACCTGCCCCGAGCTGCTGTACCGGGGAGCGGCCGATGGACTGGCGCCAACCCGGAACACCACCGTGCTGCCCAGCGTCGGTGAGCCGACGGCCAGCAGTTCCGAGCCTGCGGTGTGGTCGGGGAAGGTTCCGTACCACTCGTAGGCCGCGTTCCCCGGCAACGTCACCGCCACCTCCGCATTGCGCACCAGCGCCCCCGAGGGGAAGGTGAGAGCGACGTCGAAGCACGCCAGATCACCGGGTCGAGAGCGAGGTGCCATATCGCCGGACACGCCTGGATCGCCCGTTGCGCACTGCTCGCCATCCGTCACCGCCGCCGCCGAGGTGCCGAGCAGCCGGTCGATCCGCAAAGCACCGACCCCCGACCCGGCCAGGTTGTTCGCCCAGGTCGAGCCGATGCTCGCCGACGCCGTTGCTGTCACTGCGGTGGGCAGGCCGTCGGCATCGGCCCGGATACCCGTGGTGCTACCGGTGACCGTGGCGGCGACCGACAACTGGTCGAACACCAGCACCGGACGAGCCGACGCCCGGTACGCGGCGAGCGTCGTGGTGTCGAACTGCACGCTGAACGTTGCATCGGCCTGCGCAACAGCAGTCCGCGCCGACTCGTCGAGTAGTGCAGCGAGATTCCACGCGAGCGACTGTGTGCCGTCGGCGTTGTTCTCGACGACTGGTTCGAATGCCGTTACGGTCGTTGCGCCGATGATGAACCGCGCCGTGCCCGCACGGTACGCGAGGCCGTCGCCCAGCGCAGATCGCACCACGGCGCTGTCGAGGCGCCGATACTCCGACGGTCTCCCCTGCAACGTCCATGTCGTGACACCTCCGTCGGTCACCCCGTTGGGGCATCCGGTCGTGATGGTCGAGCCGACTGCCGCGGGAGTGGCATTGCACGCAGTCAGGGCGACCAGTGCATCGTTGCTGATGATCGATACCTTCGACGACCCCCACTGCCGCTCTCCGCCGTCGGTGGGGCTGAAACCCGTGTAGGTGCCGCTGACCGACGCCACGTTCACGAGTGTCCGCGGCGCGCCACCCGTGCTCGGGCCCGTGTTGTTCTCGAGGTTCGCAGTGGGCAGGAACAGCGTCGTCGTGGTCGTCGTCGGCGCAACCGTCGTCGTCGGCCCAACCGTCGTCGTCGTCGGCTCAACCGTCGTCGTCGGCTCAACCGTCGTCGTCGTCGGCTCAACCGTCGTCGTTGTCGGCTCAACCGTCGTCGTCGTCGGCTCAACCGTCGTCGTCGTTGACTCAACTGTCGTCGTCGGCGCAACCGTCGTCGTCGTTGCCGGCACGGTCGTGGTCGGTGCAGTCGGCACAGCGTTCGCACGGTTCGGCACGCCGGCCGCGTACCGGATCGTCACCGACGCCGAGGGGGCGAGGTCGCCGAGCGTCCAGCGCAGGTGGGTGTAGTAGCCGGCAGCGAGCGGCCCTGCGCCATCGGGGTCGACCGACTCGTGCTGCACCAGCGTCGGCACGACGCAGTTGCTCGTCACATCGGGCGTGCTCGCGTCGAGTCGAGGCGCACCCTCGTACTCCACGAAGCCCGGTGCAGATGAGTCGACCGTACCGCAGCCGAGGAACTCGAGCTCCGCCGGCAGGTAGTCGTCGACGGTGACCGCGTTGGTCGCCGCCACCGAGTTGTTGGTCACCCGGAGCCGGTACTCGATGGGCTGCGCGTGCACGCCGCGCAGCACGTTGGTCGACCCACTCGTCACATCCTTCGCGATGGTGATCGGAACGATGCTCGACGACATCGAACCGCTGGCGATGCGCTGCGTGGCGGATGCTGTCGAGGGCGTGCCATTGCCCGAATTGAACTGCGGGCTGATGGCGGAATCGGTGTTGGCGTACACGCCGACGCCGTCGGTGACGACGCTGCCCACGCGCAGCACACCGTTGTCGGCCGGTACCGCATTGTGCGACACCCGGAACGACAGCGGCACACAAGCACCGACCGGGAGATCGGCGAGCGGCTGCCAGATCAAGGTCGTCGAACCTGCAGAGGGCTGGTTCACCAGCGTGCGAGTGGGCGCCGGCGAACCCGACCCGGCGACGTACGACACGCCGACCGGCAGCACCTCGCGCACCGCCGTGTTGTACAGCGGTTCGGCGCTGCCGTTGCAGGCGTTCACCGAGACCGTCAGCTCCGACCCGTACAACACGGTCGACGAACTCCGCACCGAGACGGTGAACCCACCGGCGGGAGGCGCAGCGACACCGGTGCCGTACGGAGGAAGATTGGCGACGCCGACCGTCAGCAGGGTGAACACGGTGGCGACACGCGCGAAGGTGAGCCCGGGCGGGTTCACCTTCGCTCGCTCGCCCGCATCGCGTTGCACATGCGGCCACTCGATTGCCGTTCGCGACACCCGGTCGATCCACAGCCGGACGTACTCGTCCATCGCTCGCCGACCGATACCGCCGAGCAGCCGCACGCCCACCAACGTGCCGCCCGATACCGAACGCGCCCGCACCACCTGGCCGCGCAGGTCGATCGGCGCGCGGTCGCCGGGCATCAGCCGCACCGTGACGGTGCTGAGCAGGTCGACCACTGCGGAGGTGACGAGGCCGATGCCATCGGCGCCCAGGTCGACCACCTGTGCCTGGTGCGGTCCGATCAGTGCTCGCATCGGGGCCGGTGCACGGCGGCTCGAGCGGAGGAACCGGGCCCGGACGATCAGCTTCACCGCCGTGAGCAATGGCACGAGCACCGCCACACCACCTACCAGCAGCGCCAGGTCGACACCCTTCGTCCCCTCGGCATCACCCACGATCGACAGCACGGCGCGCGCCACCAGTGCCACCTCGAGGGCCACCACGGCCACCATCGCCCCGCGACGGGTGCGCATCGCGGCTCGCTGGTCGCGGCCGGCCACGTTGTCGAACTCGACCGCGGCGACCGGTCTGCGACCACCGATGCCGATGGCACGAACCAGCGCGGCGATCGACACGACGAGGTCGTCGGCGGCTGATTGCAGCAACGTGCCCGGCCTGAGCAGCCCCGCCGACAGCATCCAGCGCGCTGCTGCCGCGAGTGCCGCGGTGACCGCCAGCGCCAGCAGCACGTTGGCGTTCACCGGAACGGGCATGATGCCCGTCAACAGAGCACCGACGGTCACGGCCACCGCAACCGCGTAGGCCGACCCGGCGAGATCGTCGACGAGCGTACGGAGATGGACGAGGCGCTGGCCGAGCGGCAGGCGGCGTGCCCAGAGCGGCGACCGGCGAGTGCCCAGCACCCGGAGGCGGCGAGCGACGGTGTCGATCGACTGCTCGGCGGCGGCAGCCACCGACGGATCGCCCTGCGCCAACGCCAACGTGCCACGCACGCCACGGCCGTGCCACCCGCGCGACTGCAGTTCAATGGTGGCCCCGAGGGTGCCCTGCTCGAGACCCACCGAGCGGATAGCCGCCACCACGACGAGCGATCCGGCGCCCGTCCAGGCCGCAGCCCGGCGGGCGTCGACGGAGGGTCCGACCATGAGTTGGTCGAGATGCTCGAGCGGACGCCGCTGCTCGGGCGCCACCGCCAGGGTTTGTACCCAGGCGCAGCGGCGATCGATGTAGCGCGCCAGTGCCGTGACGGTGCGCGGCACCACGGCCGTCGAGGCAGAGGTGATGGCCAGGAACGTCGTCGAAGCCGAGTTGATCGCTGTTTCGACACCGGCGTGCCAGCCGGGATCAGCCGGGCACCACCGCACCCCCAGGCGACCAGCGATCTCCTCGTGCCGCGGATCGGCGCTCACCAGGAGCACCCGGCCCGCCGGGACGGCGTCGATGGCCGCGACCAGCGCGGTACGAATGGTCGGAGCCGACTCGCCGGCGGCGATGACGGCCACCTCGGTGGCGGCCACCACCTTTGCAGCCTGAGTCTCGCTCAGCCGGGGTCGCCGGTCGCCGCGGACCGGTCGCGACACCGCAACCAACAGGCCGATGCGCAACAGCATGAACACTTGCAGCAGCACTGCCGGAACGAAGAGAAGCCAATGGATCTGGCCGCGGGCAGCGAGTTCGAGCGCGACTGCAACGAGGCCGGTCGTACCAGCCAAGAAACCGAGGAGGCGTCCCATCCGTGGACCACTCAGCGCCACACCATCGTCCTTTGCTCGTTGCTGCAGACAACTGTCCGGCAACGAGGGTGAATGTCAACGAAAAATGTGTCCGACCACGCCGCGTCGTGTCAAGAAACCTTGAGATCGGCCGTCAGCGTGCCGGCGATCCGGGCCAGCAGTGCCACGTGCTGGCGTTCGCGGGCATGGAACGGGCGCCCCGACCGTCCGAGCACCACGGTCGCCGACGAGTCGTCACCCAGTGGAGCCCAGGCCAGATCGCCCGGTGCTGCGTCGGCGACCAGATGACGGCTGCCCGCCAAGAACGCCGACAGCCAGCCCAGATCGGGCATCGGACCCATCGTCACCAGCGGCGCGTCGCCATCGACCAGCACGGCCCACTGGGCACCGAGGGCACCGAGCAATCCACGTCCGAGCACCTCGAACCGCTGCTCAACCGGCGCTCCAGCCAACTCGGCCGCCACCGTGAGGGCCACCACACCGGCGTCGGGCCGTTCACCGTCGACCACCCAGATGTCTTCCACCGCCACCCCGTCGACCTGGCCGATCTCGGTGAGCAGCAGGTCGATGAGCCCGGGGTCGGGCAGGCTGAGCGTCAGTTCGTCGACCGCCCGGCCGCCACCGCGTTCGAGGATGTCGATACCCACCACGTCGCCGCGTAGCGAACCCACCCGGCTGGCCACCTGGCCCAGTGCACCCGGGCGGTCAGGCAGCCACAGCCGCACCACGCACGTCACCGGAGTCTCGTCGGCGTTCACCTCGGTGAAGGTACCGATCACCACGTCACCCCCGGTCACGGGGATGTGACGGCTGTGTGAACAGCCCTTGGGTGCCGGGAGGTGTGCGATCATGGCGCATGGCCAATCCCCTGCCCGACGGCTGCATCCACGTCGTCATCGAAATCCCCCGCGGGAGCCGCAACAAGTACGAGATCGACCACGAGACCGGCAGGGTCTACCTCGATCGTCGCCTGTTCACCGCCACCACCTATCCGGCCGACTACGGGTTCATCCCCGACACGCTCGGCGGCGACGGCGACCCGCTCGACGCACTCGTTCTGCTCGAAGACCCGGTGTATCCCGGTGTGTGGGTGCATGCCCGTCCCGTCGGCGTGCTCTACATGCACGACGAGGCCGGCGACGATGCCAAGGTCATCTGCGTGCCACCCCGCGAACCGCGCTGGGCCGATGTGCACGATCTCGACGACCTCACACCCCAACTGGTCGCCGAGATCCAGCACTTCTTCGAGGTCTACAAGGCACTCGAACCAGGAAAGAGCGCCTCGACTGCAGGCCTTGCCGGCCGAGATGCGGCCTGGCGCGAGATCGAACAGGCCCGCCTGAACTACCGGCCCAGCTGAGCGATGTCGCTCAGAGATCGACCAGCAGCGCCGCGCCGATACCACCCGCCAACGGGCCCAGTTCGGCGAAGGTGACCGTCGGCCGCGGCCGCAGGCCGCCGGCGAACAGGGTGCGTTCGAACGCGGCCGCAATGGGCGGGAGGTAGAGCTCGGGCTCTGCCGACAGACCGCCCGACAGCACGATGCGCCCCGGGTCGAACAGGTTGGTGAGGTTCACCAGACCCACCGCCACCCAATCGGCATACCGAGCGAGCACCTCCAGCGCATCGGGATGACCTGCACGCGCAGCCACCGTGATGTGCTCGCCGCGGAGCACCTCGACGGAACCCGCCGCAGCGACCACATCGACCAGGCGGCCCTCGGCAGCCACCTCGCGCGCCAGATGGGCCAGCCCACTGCCCGAGGCGTACCGCTCCCAACAGCCACGCTGGCCACATGGGCACAGCAGCCCGTCGGGTTGCACCACCATGTGGCCGAACTCGCCGGCGAACCCGTTGTGGCCCCGCTGCAGTCGGCCACCCGACACAAAGCCACCACCGATACCGGTGCCCAGGCCCACCAGCACCATGTCGTCGCACCCTCGGCCGGCACCGAGCAGCCACTCGGCGAGGCATGCAACGGTGTTGTCGTTGTCGACCACCACGCGCAGTCCGCTGCGCGCCGCCACCAGGTCGCGCAACGGCAGCATCGTCACCCGGGTGAGGTTCGGTGCCGCCAACAGCACACCATCGCGGTTCACCAGACCCGGCACGGCGATACCCACCGCACCGTCGGCACCGAGCGCGTCAGTGATGGCCACCAGGGTCTCGACCAGCGCCTCGGGATCGTTCGGTGTGGGCACCCGCCGCTGATCGAGCACGGTGCCGTCGGGACCGAGTGCAACACCGAGGCACTTCGTACCTCCGACATCGATGCCCACCCGCCGCGCGGCGGAGGCGGTCACGACTCGGCGCGAGTCTTCAGTTCGCGCACCGTGTTGAGGATGCGCACCTCGGCGCGACGCTTCACGAAACCGGGCAGCGGCACCACCAGGTCGATGGTGAGGTCGTAGCGCACCTCGGTACCGCCATCGGCCGTGGGCGAGAAGTGGTAGGCACCGTCGATGCGGCTCATGATGTCGCCCCGCACCAGC
The DNA here is from genome assembly GCA_044359565.1 of Ilumatobacteraceae bacterium. Taxonomy (GTDB): domain Bacteria; phylum Actinomycetota; class Acidimicrobiia; order Acidimicrobiales; family Ilumatobacteraceae; genus VFMC01. The sequence goes on along the minus strand of JBIKLX010000013.1, from coordinate 595 downwards.
CGCCAACTCAAGGCCGCCGGGGCCTGCGAGTAGTCGTACGCCAAGGTGTAGTGCGTGCTACGGCCCAGTGCCGATGCACGGAACTCGACCTCGGCGGGACGCCCCTGTTCGTCGCGCTCGCGGATGGCGACTTCCTTCACATCCTTCGCCCACTCGGGGTAGCGCTCGATGTCGGTCGCGATCGACCACACGGTGTCGAGCGGTGCGGCGATGATGGTGGTCTGCGTGGCCTGTTCTGCCATGACTGGTCTTTCTAGTCGATCTGACGCTTCGAAGGTTGGACAGGTCGCTCGAGGCGGGGCCCGAAGCGCCCGTGGAGCACGGCCCACACGCCGTTCAGCCCGATGCCGAACATGGGCACCAGGATGCCGAATGCCAGCGTGTTCACCTCGTCGTCGGTGAGGCCGAGGGCGCCGACGATGGCGGCACCGAGGCCCACCACCACCTGCACCGTGAGCAGCGCTGTCATCGTGCGCTTCACCCCAACCGGTGCCGTACGGCCGGTGAGCAGGAACAGATTGGCGACACCGATCTCGTCGACCCGCGAGCGTTCGAGCGCCCGCACGTACGCCACCAGCCCGGCGGCAGCGCCAAC
>JBIKLX010000134.1:0-8945 GCA_044359565.1 Ilumatobacteraceae bacterium | reverse complement strand
TCGTACTCGGTGGCCCAGGTGGGGCGCGGCACCGGCGGGCCGAGCGACCCCGACATGCTGCCCTCGGGCACCCGCCTGCAGCAGGAACTGGCGGGCCTCACCCACCTGTTCGTCCGCGAGATCGAGCGACCGGTGGTCGAGGGCCCCCTGCACACCGGCGACGCAGTGGTCGTGCAGTACCTCGGTGCCGTGGGCGACCCTCGCGCCATCAGCGAGGGCTAGCGTCGACGGCGATGACGCCCGACGAGTTCCGCACCCACGGCCACGCCCTGATCGACTGGATCACCGACTACCTCGAGCATGTCGAGCAGCACCCCGTGTCGTCATCGGTACTGCCGGGCGATGTCCGCCGGCAGTTGCCCGAGCACCCGCCCACGGCGCCCGAGCCCTTCGAGGCCGTCGTCGCCGACCTCGACCGGGTGATCGTCCCCGGTCTCACCCACTGGCAGCACCCCAGCTTCTTCGCCTACTTCCCGGGCAACTCGTCGTACGCATCCATTCTGGGTGAGCTGGTATCGGCGGGCCTCGGCGTGCAGGGGATGAGTTGGGTCACCAGCCCGGCATGCACCGAGGTCGAGACGCTGATGCTCGACTGGATGGTCGAGCTGCTCGGCCTGCCCGGCCGATTCCACTCGCAGAGCGACACGGGCGGCGGGGTCATCCATGGCTCGGCCAGTGAGGCCACGCTCGCCTCCATCCTGGCGGCGCGTTGGCGGGCCACCGGTGGTTCCATCAACCACGACGGCGACACCACCCACCTGGTGGCCTACGCCACCGCGCAGGCGCACTCGAGCATCGAAAAAGGGCTGCGCATCGCGGGCATCGGCACCGACCGGCTACGGGTGGTGCCCCACGACGCGTCGTTCGCGATGGATGTCGACGCGCTCGCTGCGCTGGTGGCGGCCGACCGGGCCGCCGGACTGCGGCCTTTCTGGGTGTGCAGCACCCACGGCACCACCAGTTCCATGGCCTTCGACCCCACCGCCGCCATCGCCGCCGTGGCCCACGCCAACGACATGTGGCTCCACGTCGACGCAGCGATGAGCGGCATCGCCGCGTTGGCCCCCGAGCACCGCTGGGTGAACGACGGACTCGACCTGGCCGACAGCTACTGCACCAACCCGCACAAGTGGATGGGTGTGAACTTCGACTGCGACCTGTTCTGGACGGCCGACCGCACCGCACTGCTCGGCGCCCTCAGCATCCTGCCCGAGTACCTGCGCTCGGCGGCCGCCGAGACCGGGGCCGCCATCGACTACCGCGACTGGCAGATCCCGCTCGGCCGGCGGTTCCGGTCGCTCAAGCTCTGGTTCACCATCCGCTCCGGAGGCGCCGCCGAAGCGGTCGTCATGATCCGCCGCCATGTCGGCGCCACGCAGCAGCTGGCCGCGCAGGTCGATGCCGACCCGCGCTTCCGCATCGTCGCACCGCATCCCCTCAACCTGCTCTGCATCGCCCACGTCGATGGCAACGAGGCCACCGACCGACTCGTCGAGCAGGCCAACCGCACCGGCCAGGCGCTGTTCACGCGCACCGTGCTCGACGGAGCCAGCGCACTGCGTATCTCGGTCGGAGGAGCGCGTACCGAGGCCCATCACGTCGACTCTGCTTGGGGATTGATCCAGAGCCTGGCCTAGCCTGAGCGTTCTGCCACCCGGCAGGGTGTGCGGTGCAACGCCTCGAGCCACCGGCTCCCCTGCAGACGACGAGCCCCCGATGACCCACCCTGAGCGCATGAGCGAGGCGATCGACATCGCAGCCACGGCGCGGCTCGTGGCTGCCCCGAACCCGTGGGTCGGCTGCGTCGTGGTGTGCACCGATGGCACGGTGTTCCGCGGCGCCACCGAGGCGCCCGGGCAGCGGCACGCCGAGCGGGTGGCTCTCGATCTGGCGATTGCCGCCGGGGCCGATACCACCGGAGCGACGGTGTACACCACCCTCGAGCCCTGCTCGCATCACGGCCGTACGCCGCCGTGCACCGATGCTCTCATCGCGGCGAAGGTCGCCACGGTGGTGAGCGCACTCGCCGACCCCGACCCGCGGGTTGCCGGCAGCGGCTTCGACCGGCTGCGCGCTGCCGGCATCGCGGTCGTCGAGGGCGTGGGGACCGACGATGCAGCCGAACAGCTCGCGCCCTACCTCCACCATCGTCGCACCGGGCGCCCGCTCGTGGTGCTGAAGTTGGCGGCCACACTCGACGGGCGCACCGCCGCCGCCGACGGCACGAGCCAATGGATCACCGGGCCCGAGGCGCGAGCCTCCGTGCACCGCCGCCGCGCCGAGAGTGGTGCCGTCGTGGTGGGAGCCGGCACCGTGCGCTCCGACGACCCATCGCTCACCGTGCGCCATGTCGAAGGCCCCGATCCGCTGCGCGTGGTGCTGGGCACTGCGCCGCCCGACGCCCAGGTGCACCCGTGTCTCGAGTGGCACGGGCCGCTCGAAGCGTTGCTCGACCACCTCGGTGGTCTCGGCGTGCTGCAGGTCCTCGTCGAGGGAGGAGCCACGGTGGCGGCCTCGTTCCATCGCGAGCGACTCGTCGACCGGTATCTGTTCCACCTCGCTCCGGCTCTGATGGGAGGCGACGACGGCACGGCGATGCTGCGCGGACTCGGTGCGGCGACGATGGCCGAGGTGTGGCGCGGTCGTATCGAGGCGGTCCGCATGCTCGGATCCGACCTCGAGATCGAGTTGGTTCCGCACCCGGCCGGATGACGGCTCGCGACGTTGTGGTGCAGCGACGCAGTCACGAGGGGCGCGTTGCATCGCAACGTGCGGCGCGCTTGAATCCTGCGTCGCGCCGAATAGCGGCGCATCCTGCAAGGAGCATCGATGAGGATCCGCCTCCGCCTGCTCATCGCCGTCGCCACCGTAGCGACCGCCCTCTCGCCCGTCGTCGACCGGGCCATCGCCTCCGGCTCCACCCACTCGGCCCGCACCGACCTGGCCTACGTCGAGCAGATGCTCTACACCACCCCCATCACCACCTTCGTGGCTACCGCCAAGGGCGGCGACCCGTGGTTCGATTGGTCGACCGACTTCTGCTCGGCTCCGCTCGTGGGCACCACGGGCCGGTCGTTCGACTTCCACGACGCCTGCCGTCGCCACGACTTCGGCTACCGCAACCTCCGCACGCTCGAAGATCGTTACGGCACCGGTTCGACGTACTGGAACGCCGCGAACCGCAAACGCGTCGACCGACAGTTCCTCACCGACATGAAGACCCACTGCCGGCCGCGGCCCTGGTACGAGGAGTCGACCTGTCGCGGCTGGGCCGAGACGTTCTACGGCGCGGTGCGCGCCCTCGGCGGCCCCTGAGCCACAGCGGGGTACCGCGTCACCACGCTGGTGGCTCGGCCCCGGCCACCCCGTGGGCCAGTCGTAGCAGTTGGTGCAGCATTCGCGCCGTGGCACCCCAGATGGTCTCGTCGGCGAGTTCGAAGAAGTGGATCGGCCGTTCGGCGGGCGGCTGCCCCCACCATTCCTCGCGGTAGGTGGCCGGATGGGCGAGTTCGGCCAGAGGCACCCACAGCACGCGGTCGACCTCGTCGGGCGACGGGGTGAGCGACGGCCGGGTCGACACCGACGCCACCACGGGCACGATGTAGCTCTGGCTCACCACGGTGACAAGATGGTCGAGTTCACCGTGCACGGTGACCAGACGAGGATCGAGCGCCACCTCCTCCCACGCCTCGCGCCTCGCCGTCTGCTCGGCAGTCTCGCCCGGGTCGACCCGGCCACCGGGGAAGCTGATCTCGCCGCGGTGGTTGCGCAGGCTCATCGACCGCCGGGTCACCAGCACCTCGGGGCCCTCCTCGCCGTCATGCAGCACCACCAGAACGGCCGACTGACGGGCGTCGGGGAACGGCGGGGGGCCTGGTGGCACGTGGCGCTCGCGCACCACCCGCACCAGGTCGTCGAGGGCGAGCGGTGCAGGGGCGCCGTGCCAGGGAGGTAGGTCGCCGAGGCGCCACGCTGCGGGCCGCGGGATGTGCTGACTCCCCCCGACGCGCCACGTGGGGCCCGGTTCGGACATACCGGACTCAGCGGGCGGTGGGAGCCCAGCCCTGCTCGCGCAACTGGGCGAGCACGGCGGGAAGGCCGGCAGTCTTCAGCTTCGACAGCACCTTGCCGGGCGATTCCTCGCCGCGCTCCCACTCGTCCCAGGCGGTGATGAGCTTGGTCAGGTCGGGGGCTGGGGTCTCGAACGCCATGTCGTGCAGGCTACGGCCGGCGATCGCACAACGGCACGACGAACCGACCGCGTATCTGGGCTGCTCTTGGGGCTGCTGCCAGGGGTCCCAGCAGGGGTCCGATCAGCGCTTGGTCCAGCGCTTCACCATGTTCACGCCACCGCCCACCGCCCGGCCAGCCACCCGGCCGATCTCGGTGCTGCGGTCGTCGCTGGTGTCGACCGGCGGCCGCTTGGTCTTCTCGCTGAAGTCGGACTGCCACGAGACGAACGCCAGCACGGCCGCCAGACCCAGCATCACCACGCGGGCACCCGACTCGATCTCGGCCCACGGCTGCGCGGCGAGCGCCACGGTGAGGCCCACCACCACCACATCGAGGATGCGGTGCACCCGGCGAGGGATCACGCGGAAGGCGGCCAATGGGCCGTGCGTGCACGCTGCGTTCAGCACGATGGCGCCACCGGCCACGGCGGGCAGCGCAGGGGTCTCGCTCTGCAAGGCCTGTGCCACCAGCAAGATGCCGAGGATGTACTCGACGAGCTGATGCATCCAGAACGGACGCTTCGCGCCGGTCATCTCAGCTTCGCTGTTTGACGCGACGGAGGCGGACGACACCGTCGGCGTCGGGTGGCCCCTCGAGCACGCCGAGGAGCAACACCGGTTCGTCGAGGTGGACGAACACCGCCACCCCCATCCCCTCGCGGGGCGGCACGACGAGCGGGCTGTTACACCGCACCGTCAGCACCGGGCCCGACTCGGCGATGAGCTCACCCTCGGCGTAGCCCAATGCGCCCGACAGTTCGGTGGTGAGCGTGACGCGGACACCCATGTCAGATTCTCACACCCTGCTTTTCGAGATCGGCCTCGATCACCCGCAGCGATGCGGCCAGCACCGCATAGTCGTCGGGGCTGATAGCCGTAGTGCGGGCGTGCATCAGCCGACGGCGGAGCGCCTCGACCACGGTGACCTGCGCGGTGACCACCACCGACTCACCCGGCAGATGGATGAGCGCCACCACCGGCTCGCCCGGCTCGATGGACTCGTCGATGGTGGCAGCGAATCCCCCGATGGAGATGTCTTCCGTGCGGCCGTGTATCGACACCATCCTGCCGTCGCGGAGTACCGACAACTCGATACCCATGCGGGCAGGCAGACGGACCGTTCGACGCCGTTGTGCGAAGTCCATCACCCTCGGCCGCAGGATGCGCAGCGTGCCAGCGCGCTCGGACCACTTCTCCACTTCAGCGCCGGCCGACAAGATGCCGTCGTCGACCGAGGCCACCACACGCAACGGCGTCTTCGGGGCGAGTTCACGCGCAAATGCCATGGCCCGCTTGTCGGCGGGCCCCATCACGGCGATGCCGGCGAAGATCGACTCGAGCACGAAGCGATACGACTGCAGGCCGTCTTCGCTCTCGAGTGTGATCTTGCGGCCCGTCAGGGCGTCAAAGGTTCGAATCTTCATGGCTTCGGTGGTTCGCCGCTGCATCGTAGTGCTGGCGCCGACGCGGACGCCGCACCTGAGGAACAGTTGGCGACACGACTGTCCGTCGTCGCCCGAAAACGGCAACAGTCCCGGCGGCTCGCGGGCAGCACCGGGACTGTTGTCGTGATCGTGTATCGGCGGTGACGCCGACGGGCTTTACATCATTCCCATACCGGGCATGCCGCCACCGCCACCGGGCATGGCCGGCGGGTTCTTCTCGGGCTTGTCGGCCACGAGGCACTCGGTGGTGAGCACGAGGGCCGCGATCGACGCTGCGTTCTGCAGCGCGGCGCGGGTGACCTTGGCGGGGTCGATGATGCCGGCCTTCACCAGGTCGACCATCTCGCCGGTTGCGGCGTTCAGGCCCATCGAGCCGCTAGCGGCTTCGACCTGCTGGGTGGTGACAGCGCCTTCGAGACCGGCGTTGTCGGCGATGAGCCGACACGGGGCGACGAGCGCCTCCCACACGGTGCGGGCACCGGTGGCCTCGTCGCCGGTGAGGCTGGCGACGACTTCGGCGACAGCACCACGGGCACGCACGAGGGCGGTGCCGCCACCGGCGACCACACCCTCTTCGATGGCTGCACGAGTGGCCGACACCGCGTCTTCGATGCGGTGCTTCTTCTCCTTCAGCTCCACCTCGGTGGCGGCGCCGACCTTGATGACGGCCACGCCGCCGGCCAGCTTGGCGAGACGCTCCTGGAGCTTCTCACGATCCCAGTCGGAGTCGGTGTTGTCGATCTCGGCCTTGATCTGGTTCACGCGGCCGGTCACATCGTCGGAGCTGCCCGCACCATCGACGATGGTGGTGTTGTCCTTGGTGATGATGACGCGCTTGGCGCGGCCCAGCAGGTCGAGGGTGACACCGTCGAGCTTCAGGCCGACTTCCTCGCTGATGACCGTGCCACCGGTGAGGACGGCCATGTCCTGCAGCATCGCCTTGCGACGGTCGCCGAAGCCGGGGGCCTTCACGGCGGTGGAGTTGAACGTGCCGCGGATCTTGTTCACCACGAGCGTGGCGAGGGCTTCGCCCTCGACGTCTTCGGCGATGATCAGCAACGGGCGGCCCGACTTCATGACCAGTTCCAGCACCGGCAACATGGCCTGGACGGTGGAGATCTTGCCGCTGTTGAACAGGATGTAGGGGTCGTCGATGACCGCTTCCTGGCGCTCGGCGTCGGTGACGAAGTACGGCGAGAGGTAGCCCTTGTCGAACTGCATGCCCTCGGTGAACTCGAGTTCGGTACCGAAGGTGTTGCTCTCCTCGACCGTGACCACACCGTCTTTGCCCACCTTGTCGATGGCATTGGCGATGACCTCGCCCACCGATGCGTCGGCGGCCGAGATGGTGGCGACGGCGGCGATGTCGCTCTTGTCGTCGACCTCGCGGGCCTGCGACTTGATCGACTCGACCGCAGCGGCGACCGCCTTCTCGATGCCCTTCTTCAGGCCCATCGGGTTGGCGCCGGCAGCGACGTTGCGCATGCCCTGGTTCACCATCGCCTGGGCGAGCACGGTGGCGGTGGTGGTGCCGTCGCCGGCCACGTCGTTGGTCTTGGTGGCGACTTCTTTCACCAACTGGGCGCCCATGTTCTCGAACGGATCGTCGAGTTCGACTTCCTTCGCGATGGAGACACCGTCGTTGGTGATGGTGGGTGCACCGAACTTCTTGTCGAGCACGACGTTGCGGCCCTTGGGCCCGAGCGTCACCTTGACCGTGTCGGCCAACTTGTTGACGCCGGCTTCGAGGGCGCGACGCGCCTCATCGTGGAACTTGAGTTGCTTGGCCATGTGGGCTCAGCTCACTTTCCGACGATGGCGAGGACGTCGCGGCTGGTGAGGATCAGCAGATCCTGACCCTCCACCGTCACTTCGGTGCCGCCGTACTTGCTGTACAGCACCGTGTCGCCGACCTTCACGTCGAGCGGGGTGTGGGCGCCCTTGTCGTCGCTCCAGCGGCCGGGGCCGACGGCGAGGACTTCGCCCTGCTGCGGCTTCTCCTTGGCGGTGTCGGGGATGACGAGGCCCGAGGCAGTGGTCTGCTCGGCTTCCTTCGGCTTCACGACGATGCGGTCATCGAGGGGCTTGAGGTTCATGGGTGCAGCCTCCATTGGCATGTTGCACGGATGTTTGGACACAGGTGGCAGATCGGTTAGCACTCGACCTACGCGAGTGCCAAGGCTACGCGGAGGCGGGGCGCGTTAGCAACCGGAAGGGGCGAGTGCTAACGGAGATTTCACCCGTCGCGCACCCGTCGCCGGCCCGGCGGGCGCGACACTGGGGCCGTGGCGCGACGGGCGAGCGACGGCGATGCGGGCAGCATCGAGTTCCTGGCACCCGACCCGAACGCGTTTGCCGGCACCGCGGTGGCGGTGGGCCTGCCGCCCGACTCGGGTCCGGAACCATCGGCTGACGAACCCCTCCCCGCGCCTCGCCGGGCCGGCATCGTGGCCACGGTGGGCCTGCTCGCCCTGGTGGCCGCGGGCACTGCCGTGGTTGGCCCGTGGGGTGGCGACGCCGCGCCGCCCGGCACCAGCACGCCCGGCACCAGCCTGCCCGCAACCAGCCTGCCCGTCACGCTGCCCAGCTACTCGGGGTCGGCCGGCATCGACGACCCGGGTCTGTTCGACGCCTATGCCGGCGAGACGCCCGGGTTCCTCGTGACGCCTTCGTCGGGCCTCCAGCTCACCGGCGCGTTCACAACCAATGGCACGCGGTCCTATCGCGGGTGGGGCGACGTGTGGGCCACGCCCGGCGCCACGCGCACCAGTGGCCGCTGGGTGGCGGTCTCGATCACGCCGTTCGGATGGGGCGACGCCATCCTGTCCGATTCCGTGCGAGTCGACGTCGACGGGCGCATCGGCGTGCTCACCACCGCCCGCGACAGCGTGAGCACACTCACGGTCGCCGCCGATTTCGAACGCGCTGACCGACTGTTCCGGCTCGAAGGCTGGGGTCTCACCCCCGACGAGCTCATCGTTCTAGCGGCATCGATCGGCCTCGAGAGCGACCGACCCCAGTTGGTCGACGACCGGCTCACGTACCGCGTGCCCGAACTGCTCGGCGGTATGGCCTTGCTCTCGTCGCAGGCGACCGACGGAGACCCCATCGTCGCTGCATTTGTCTACTCCGCCACGGCGATCACCGTGTATGGGAATCCTGTCTCCGAGCGGTGGGTGTGGCTGGCCCGCCTCGAACCCGGCCTGGTCGACGACACCACCATTCCGTTGGCATTCACACCGGTTCCCCTGTCGACCGATGCCGTGCT
>JBIKLX010000040.1:0-19837 GCA_044359565.1 Ilumatobacteraceae bacterium | reverse complement strand
CGAAGCCCTCGAGGTTGTTCTTCAGCGCAGCTGCGATGTCGCTGGCGCTCAGGGTGAGTTCTGCCATGGTGTTCTCGTGTCTCCTACAGGCGGGACTTCAGCTGGTCGATGCGGGTGCGGACGCTGCCGTCGATGACGGTGTCGCCCACGGTGGCCACGATGCCGCCCAGAACGGACGGGTCGACCACGACTTTGAGGTTGAGCTGCTTGCCGGTGGCGTTGGTGAGCGCCGCCGCCAGACGGGCCTGCTGCTCGTCGGTGAGCGCCACCGCGGTGCGCACTTCGGCGACCTCGAGGTGCTTGGCCGACGAGGCGCGGGCCACGAGCTGGTCGATGATGGCCGGCAGATCGCGGCCACGGCCCGAGCCCACCACCATCGACACGAGCTGTGTCGTCGTGGTGGTGGCCTTGCCACCGAGCAGGTCTTCGATGATGGCCTGACGCTTGGCGACGGGGATCTGCTCGTCGGTGAGGGCCGTGCGCAGGGCGTCGCTCGACTCGAAGCTGCGGGCGAACCGGAACAGCTCGTCCTCCACCTCGTCGATCGTGCCTTCGGCAGCGGCCACCTCGAACAGGGCCCGTGCGTATCCGTCGATGCGAGGGTCGCTCATGATCCGACTCCGACTCGTGCGATGAAGCCCTCGATGAGCTCCTGGTGCGTGCTGTCGTCGAGCGAACCGCGCACCACATGGTCGACAGCGGCGCTGGACAGACGGGCGATCTCGCCGCGCAGTTCGTCGGTGCTGCGGCCCCGGGCGGCGGCGATATCGGCCGCTGCCTTGGTCTGCAGGTCGGCGACCTCGGACTCGACACGGGCCCGGCCGTCGGCCAGCACGGCGGCAGCCTGTGCGTCGGCGTCGGCCAGGAGGCGGGCACGCTCGGACTCGATGTCGCCGAGCGCCTGGCGGATGTGGGCCACCTCGGTGGTGGCTGCCGTCTCGGCCGCGTCGGCGTCGTCGAGTTCTTTCTGGATGCGCGCCGTGCGGGCGTCGAGCGCCTTCTTCATCTGCGGCCACCCGAACTTGTAGAGCGCGAAGAAGATGATGAGCGATGCCAGGCCGCCGTAGATGAGCTCGGCGGTCTCGGGCAGCAGCGCGCTGCTGGTGACGCACTCGCCGTTGGCGTCGATGCCACATTCGGCCATCGGGCGGATGATGACTCCCAGAACATTCATCGTGCCATCACCTCGCTGACGACTCGGCTCACCACGGCGCCGTCGGGACGACGACCGGTGGCGAGTTCGCCTGCCCGTGCGGCCACATCGGCCACTGCGGAGTGGATCTGGTCGCGCACCGCTGCCTTCGCTGCCTCGTTCTCGGCGGTTGCGGCTGCCCGCTGCTCGCTGAGCACGGCGTTGAGCGCCGAGATGCGCTCGTGGCGCTCGGCCTCGACCGTCTGGCGAGCCGCGTCGACACGAGCTGCTGCCTCGGCCTTCACCGCGGCGAGCTGACGCTCGTACTCGGCGACGTCGGCCTTGGCCGATGCCCGTGCGGCGTCGGCGTGCTCGTGCTTGTCGCGGATGCTGCCGTACCGGGCGTCCATGCCCTTCTTCAACTGAGGCACCAGATACAGGCGCATCGCGATGAGGAAGAAGACGAACGACCCGAAGGCCCAGGCGAGTTCTTTGAGTTCGGGCAGGATCGGACCAGGTCCGTCCTTGACCGCCTCGGCGCCCTCGGCCATCGGTAGCAGCGTTTGGAGATGGATGACTGCCGTCAACACATCAACTCCATTCGTGTGGATGGGGAACGGGAAGGCCGATCAGAGGCCGATGAGGATGAAGACCACGAAGCCGATGAGGGCAAGGGCTTCGGTGAAGGCGATGCCGAGGAACATGGTGGTACGCACCATGCCGGCGGCCTCGGGCTGGCGGGCCATCGCCTCGACGGACTTGCCGACGAGGTAACCGATGCCGATGCCGGGGCCGATGGCAGCGATGCCATAGGCGAAACCAGCGCCGATGGCGGCGTTGGCAGCCTTGGCCTCGTCGCCGGTGAGTTCCTGAACCAGGCGGCTCATTGCTTCCATGGGTTGACGTCTCCTGTGTGTGTTCTGGGTAGGTGGAGAATGTTTGAGATCGGGATTACGTGATCGGTACTGGGTGATCAGTGCTCGGGGTGCATGGCACCACCGATGTACACCGCGGTGAGGATGGTGAAGATGTAGGCCTGCAAGAAGGCCACCAGCACCTCGAACGCGGTGAGGAACAACAGCATGAAGAAGGGCAGCACGCCCATGATGTTGAGGAACGGCTGGTTGGTCTTCGCCTGGAACAGCGCCTCGGACAGCAGGGCGAAGGTGACCAACAGGATGTGACCCGCCAGCATGTTGGCGAAGAGTCGCACCGTGAGCGAGAAGGGGCGCACCAGGAACGTCGAGATGAACTCGATCGGGGTGACCAGGATGTACAGCGCCTTCGGCACGCCCGGGGGGAACAGGGTGCTCTTCAGGTAGCCGATGCCCTGGTGCTTGAAGCCGGTGACGATGAACGTGACCCACACGATGAGCGACAAGAACAGCGGGATGGCGATGCGGGCGGTGGCCGGCATCTGCAGGACCGGGATGATGCCCGGCACGTTGCAGAGGTAGATGAAGACGAACAGCGTGAGCAGGAACGGCGTCCAGCCGAGGCCGTCGCGGCCCATGGTCTGCATGACGATGCCGTTCTCGATGAACTCGACCGAGGTCTCGGCCACGTTGCGCACGCCCTTGGGCGCCTTCATCGCATCGCGACGGGCGGCCACGAGATAGAGCGCCGACGCGATGACGACCGACAGCACCGTGATGAGGGCGATCTTGTTGAACGACGGGAAGAAATCGTCCCAGCGCAAGATGGCGTTGATGGGCGGGAACTCGAAAGCGATCACGGGGAACCGTTCCTGTGGGTCGTTACGGGCGGGCGGGCTTGAGGCCGGGGTGGGCAAGGGAGATGGCCACGTACTTCATCTCCCAGATCAGGAGCCCGAGGTGCGTGACGATGATGCTCGTTCCGAGTGCCGGAAGTGAAATCCAACTGGCATCACGGACGAGAAACACTGCGAGAAAGATGAGACCGAGGCGGACGAGGTAGCCGAACAAGATGGCGGCCATCATCAGCGTGAGGCTGATCCGAGCCGTGACCGCGATGAGCGCGGCAGCGAGCCCGAAGTTGAGGAGCACGATGGCGATGGCGTAGGCGCTCGACCAGGCGCCGTCGACACCCCAGATGACACCGCAGATGGCCACGAGCACCGGAGCGACGATGAGCCCACGGCGCACGATGTCGCGGCTGACGCTCACCTCGGGGGCAGGGCCCTCGAGACGGGTGGTGAACGGCGCGGCGGCGTCGCTCATGCGGCGCTCCGGTCGGGACTGCGGCGCGGGGCTGCGGCGGCGTCCTCGCGGCGGGCGGCCTCGTGCTGCTGCATGGCCGCCTCGTACTTGTAGCGCATGCTGACGAACTGCCCGATGACGGCCACCACCAACAGACCGATGGTGAACGCCGGGCGGGTTCCGAGCCAACTGTCGATGCCGTAGCCGATTCCCGTGAACACCAGGGTGACCAAAGCCAGGTCCATGCCCCGACCGAGTTGGTCGTCAGGGTTGAAGTTGGGTCGGCGGATCAGCTTCACGGGGGTCCAGGGGGCGAGCACTCACCACACCGTTGTGGGAGTTTGTGAACGCGCACACAATCTAGACAGTTCGACACGCGAGCAGCAAACCGAAGACCGCGATTCTCACGCGATGGGCGCGGTCAGTGATCGCCGTTGCGTTGCGCCCGTATCTGCGGGTGGAGCACCGTGTAGAGCACCAGCACCAGCATCGCCGCGCCGATCGGCACGTACGCGACATCACCGTCGGTGAGCACCGGGTACAGCACGAACGCGCTGAGCAGCGCGGTCCAACCCCACAAGATGAGCACACTGCGGCGTTGGCCGTGTCCCATCTCCATCAGTCGATGGTGCAGGTGCCCCTTGTCGGCCGTTGCCACGCCCTGGCCGTTACGGGCGCGGCGGATGATTGCCCACAGCGTGTCGAGAATGGGCACGCCGAGGATGAACAGCGGGATGAACAGCGGCGCCAGGAAGAAGTAGGTCTGCCCCGGCGTGCGCTGGGTCTCTTCGGCGCGACCGCCCACCACGCTCGTGCTCACCGCCATCAGCAAGCCGAGCAGCAGCGCGCCGCCGTCGCCCATGAAGATGCGCGCCGGGTTGAAGTTGTGCGGCAGGAACCCGATGCACACGCCCACCACGATGATGGCCACCAGCGGCCCGATGTTGGGCTGCGTCAGCCGATCGAGGTCGGCGAGTTTCTGGCTGTACAGGAAGAAGCTGAACGCACCGAGGGCCACGATGCCCGCCGCGAGCCCGTCGAGGCCGTCGATCAGATTGATGGCCTGGGTCATCCCGAGCAACCACAGCACCGTGACCAACGGGATGAGGTCGTCGGACAGGATGGTCACTTCCAGGAACGGCAGCCGGAAGTAGTACATCGTCACGCCGAACCAGACCAGCACCATCGCCGCCGCCACGGTGCCGACCACCTTGGCCGGCGGTGAAATGTCGCGCACGTCGTCGAGCAGGCCCACTCCGAAGATGACCGTGGCCGCCAGCACCACGCCGAGCGGTTCGGAGTTCCGGGCGAACAGTGGGTCGAAGCCATCCATCAGCCGGGCGACGGCAAAGGCACCGAGGAACCCGACGAACAGCGCGATGCCGCCCACATCGGGCACCGGCGAGGTGTGCACCGTGCGCTCGCTGGGTTCGTAGATCCACCCCAGCCGTCGGGCCAGTCGCCCGACCAGCGGCGTGCCGACGAACGTGATGAGCGCGGCGACCGCGCCGACGATGAGATAGCCGCCCAGTGATGGCACGGTGGGGAATGGTACGCCGGTCGGCCGGGGCCGGTCAGGCGTAGGCCGGGAAACGGCCGCAGAGGGCTGCGACGTCGGCCTTCACAGCAGCCAACGCAGCCGGATCGGTGCGCTGGCGCAGGGCGCGGGCCATGAGCGTGGCGATCTGCGCCATCTCGGGCTCCTTCATGCCCTGGGTGGTGACCGACGGCGTACCCACGCGCACACCGCTGGTGACGAACGGGCTGCGCGGATCGTCGGGCACATTGTTCTTGTTCAGCGTGATACCCGCCTGGTCGAGCACGGTCTGTGCCTCTTTGCCGGTGAGGTCGGCATCGAACGGGCGCAGGTCGACCACCATGAGGTGGATGTCGGTGCCACCGCTGACGAGGCGGAAACCCTGCTGCACGAGCGCCTCGGCCAACGCCGACGCGTTGGCGACGATCTGGTGCGCGTAGTCGCGGAAGCTGGGCTGCAGTGCCTCGTGGAACGCCACCGCCTTACCGGCGATGACGTGCTCGAGCGGGCCACCCTGCCAACCGGGGAACACGGCCTTGTCGACGGCAGCCGCGTGCTCGGCCTTCGACAGGATGCAGCCACCACGGGGGCCGCGCAGCGTCTTGTGGGTGGTGAACGTGACGACGTCGGCGTACGGCACCGGGTTGGGGTGCGCACCACCGGCGATGAGCCCGGCGATGTGCGCCGCATCGAACATCAGCAAGGCGCCCACCTCGTCGGCGATGGCCTTGAACGGCTCGGGGTCGAGCCGACGCGGGTAGCTGGTGGTGCCCGCGACGATGAGCTTGGGCCGGTGCTCCAGGGCCAGGTCGCGCACCTGGTCCATGTCGATGCGCTCGTCACCGGGCTTCACCTTGTAGCCGACGAAGTTGTACAGCAGGCCGCTGGCGTTCACCGGCGAACCATGGGTGAGGTGGCCGCCGTGGTCGAGGCTCAGGCCGAGCACGGTGTCGCCGTGGTTCAGCAGCGCCTGGTACACGCACATGTTCGCGTTGGCACCGCTGTGCGGCTGCACGTTGGCGTGGTCGGCGCCGAAGATGCGCTTCACCCGCTCGATGGCCAGCGACTCGATGTCGTCGATGATGGCGTTGCCGCCGTAGTAGCGCTTGCCCGGGTAGCCCTCGGCGTACTTGTTGGTGAGCGCACTGCCCACCGCACGCATGACGGCCGGCGAGGTGAAGTTCTCGCTGGCGATGAGCTGCAGTCCGGTGGTCTGCCGTTCGACCTCGCGATCGATGAGGTCGAACACGACGGTGTCGGGGTTGGTGTCGCTGGGGAAGGGCATGGTCAGAACTCCTGCTCGAGCGCCGTGAGCTGGTCGACCCGGCGCTGGTGACGGCCACCCTCGAAGGGGGTGGCGAGGAACGTGGCGAGGATCTCTTCGGCGAGGCCGATGCCCACTACCCGCGCACCCATGCTGAGCACGTTCGCGTCGTTGTGGGCGCGGGCCATACGAGCCGTGTAGAGGTCGTTGCACAGTGCGGCGCGCACACCGCGCACCTTGTTGGCGGCCAACTGCTCGCCCTGGCCGCTGCCGCCCAGCACGATGCCCAGGTCGGCGTCGCCGTCGCGCACGGTACGGCCCACGGCGGCGCAGATGGGCGGGTAGTCGCAGCTCTCGGTCGAGTGGGTGCCGTGGTCGGCCACCTCGTGGCCGTCGCCCTGCAACACGTCGATGAGGTGCTGCTTCAGGTCGTAGCCGGCGTGATCGGAACCGATGGCGATGCGTGACACGGGGACTGAGTCTACGAGGCGGGGCGCGACGTGCTCCCGGTTGGGCCCAGGGTTGGGTCCAGGGTTGGGTCCAGGGTTGGGGTGACGTCCGGCCGATTCCGTAGCCTGCGCCGGTGACCATCGATCCGCGTACCCCCGTCCTCATCGGCTCCGGCCAGTTCCTGCACCGTGCCGAGGGCCTCGACGACGCGCTCGAACCCGTCAGCCTGATGGCCGCCGCGGTCGACCGGGCCGTGGAGGACGCCGGGCTGCGCGGCGTGCCGGCCGTCGACTCGATCCGCGTGGTCAGCCTGCTGAGTTGGCGCTACGGCAACCCCGCGCTGGTGCTGGCCGAGCGCCTGGGCGTGTCGCCCCGCGAAACCGCCTACACCACCAACGGCGGCAACAGCCCGCAGAGCCTGGTGAACCTGACGGCCGGCGAGATCCAGCGCGGCGACCTCGACATCGCCATCCTCACCGGCGGCGAGGCGTTCCGCACACGGATGAAGGCCCGCAAGCTCGACGTCGACCTCGGTTGGCCGAAGGCGCCCGACGAGTCGGTGCCGCGGCTGGTGGGCGAGGAACTGGTGATGAACCATCCCGCCGAACTGGCCCAGAAGATCGTGATGCCCGTGCAGGTGTACCCGATGTTCGAAACGGCCATCCGGTCGGCCGCGGGTCGCACGCCCGACGAGCACCTCGTGCACATCAGCGAACTGTGGGCCCGCTTCAGCGAGGTGGCCAGCCACAACCCCAACGCCTGGCTGCGCACCGCGCTCACCGCCGAGCAGATCCGCACCCCGGGGCCCGGCAACCGCATGGTGGGCCTGCCCTACCCGAAGTACATGAACTCGAACAACGACGTCGACATGGCCGCGGCACTCATCATCTGCTCGGTCGAGAAGGCGCAAGCGCTGGGCGTGCCGTCGGACCGGTGGGTCTTCATCCACGCCGGCTCCGACTGCCACGAGCACCAGTACATCTCCAACCGCTGGGCGTTCCACGAGACCCCCGCCGTGGCGTTGGGCGGCCGCCGGGCGCTGGAACTTGCCGGCCTCACCATCGACGACATCGACATCGTCGACCTCTACTCGTGCTTCCCGGCCGCGGTGCAACTGGGTGCGCAGAGCCTGGGCCTGTCGCTCGACCGGCAGCTCACCCGCACCGGTGGCCTGTCGTTCGCCGGTGGCCCGTGGAACAACTACGTCATGCACGCCATCGCCACCACGATGACCGATGTGCGCGAACAGCCCGGCAGCAACGGCCTGGTGTGGGCCAACGGCGGCTACACCACCAAGCACGCGTTCGGTGTGTACAGCACCACCCCGCCGGCGCACGGCTTCCGCCACGCGCACCCACAGGACGAGATCGACGCGATGCCGCGCCGCGAGTTGGCCGAGCCGACGGAGGCAGCCGGCACCGCCACCATCGAGGCGTACACGGTGATGCACAGCCGCGACGGCGAACCCGAGCGGGCCATCGCCGCCTGCTTGCTGGCCGACGGCCGCCGGGCATGGGGCACCAACGACGATGCAGGCATCGCCGCCGCGCTGTGCGAGGGCGAATGGGTGGGCCGCTCGGTCACCCTCGACGCGGCTGGCACACTGCAGCCGTGAGCACCGATACCGCTCCCCTGCCGATCATCGTCGACTGCGACCCCGGGCACGACGACGCCATCGCGCTCGTCATGGCCGCGCGGCACACGAACCTGCTCGGCATCACCACCGTCGCGGGCAACGCGCCGCTCAGCGCCACCACTCGCAACGCGCTCATCGTGCGCGAGTTGCTGGGTGTCGACGTGCCCGTGCACACCGGGGCCGAGCGGCCGCTCGTGGCCGAGCCCGTGCACGCCGACTACGTGCACGGCGAGAGCGGGATGGACGGCGCCGACCTTCCCGAGCCCTCCCGACCGGCCGACAGCGCCGACGCGGTGGGGTTCATCATCGAGACGTGCCGTGCCACCGAGGGTGTGTGGCTGGTGCCCACCGGACCGCTCACCAACATCGCCCTCGCCTTGCGTGCCGCGCCCGACCTGGCCCGCCGCATCGCCGGCATCTCGTTGATGGGCGGCGGCAGTTTCGGCAACCGCACCGCTGCAGCCGAGTTCAACATCTGGTGCGACCCCGACGCCGCTGCCGCGGTGTTCGGCTACGGCGGCCGGCTCATCATGGCCGGTCTCGACGTCACCCATCAGTTCCAGGCCACACCCGAACGCATCGATGCAGTGCGCGACCTGGGCGGCCGCTTCGCCACCGTGCTGGCCGATCTGCTGGTGTTCTTCAGCCACACGTACACCACCCGGCACGACAACATGCAGGGTGCTGCGGTGCACGACCCACTGGCCGTGATGTGCCTCACCCACCCCGAATTGTTCGGCTGGCGCGACGCCCACGTGATGGTGGAGACCCACGGCGAACTCACCCGTGGCATGACGGTCATCGACAACCGTGGTCTCGTCGAACGCCTCGCCCCCAACTGCTCGCTCCTCACCACGGTCGACGCCGACGCCGGCTTCGCGCTGGTGAACGAAGCCATCGCCCACTCTTCACACTGACCGGTCGCACTGGGTACGGTTGCGCCATGCGTGCAGCCGTGATGCGTGACTGGCAACTCCGAGTCGACGACCTCCCCGACCCCACACCCGGCCCCGGTCAGGTGCTCACCAAGGTGCTCGCCTGCGGTATCTGCGGCAGCGACCTGCACCTGCTGGTGCACGGCGAAGAGAGCCGCCGCCTCACCGAGGAACTGAACGCCGGTCGGCCCGCCGACCCCGCCGCGATGCAGATGTTCGACCCGTCGCGCGACACCGTGATGGGCCACGAGTTCTGCTGTGAGGTGGTCGACCTCGGGCCCGGGGTGAGCAACCTGAAGGTGGGCGACGTGGTGGTCAGCCTGCCGGTGGCGTTCGACGCAACCGGTCTCCACGGCATCGGCTTCTCGAACACCTACAACGGCGGGTACGCGGAGCTGATGGTGCTGAACGAACTCACCGGCATCAAGGTGCCGTCGGGCCTTCCCGCCCACATGGCAGCGCTCACCGAGCCGCTGGCCGTCGGCGTGCACGCCGTGGCGAAGAGCCGCATCGCCGTCGGCGACGCCGCACTGGTGCTGGGCTGTGGCCCGGTGGGCCTGGCCTGCATCGCCGAACTGCGCATGCGCGGCATCGGCCCCATCGTGGCCGCCGACTTCAGCCCGAAGCGCCGCCAACTCGCCGAGCAACTCGGCGCCGATGTGGTGGTCGACCCTCGCGACACGCCCGCCATCGACGCCTGGCGGCGCGTCGACGGCAGCAAGCCGCTGGTCATCTTCGAAGCCGTCGGTGTGCCCGGCATGATCGAGCAGGCCATGCGGATGGCTCCGAAGGACGCCCGCATCCTGGTGGTGGGCGCCTGCATGCAGGAAGACCGCATCCACCCGATGCTCGGCATCGGCCGCGAGCTGAGCATCCAGTTCGCGCTCGGCTACACGCCCGACGAGTTCGGGGCGTCGCTCATCGCCATCGCCGAGGGCAAGGTCGACCTGTCGCCGTGGCTCACGGGCACGGTCGACGTCGACGGCGTCCCGCAGGCGTTCGCCGACCTCGGCAACCCCGAAGCTCACGCCAAGATCCTCGTGGTGCCATGACCGACACGTTCCCGCGGCAGTACGCGCGCACCCAGCGCTTCACACTGGGTGAGCCCCGGAACCTCACCGTCTCGCCCGACGAACAGCGCGTCGTGTTCCTGCGGAGCAGGGCGGGCGACGATCCGGTGAACTGCCTGTGGGTCGCCGATCTCGCCACGGGCGGCGAGCAGTTGGTGGCCGACCCGGTGGCGTTGCTGGCCGGCCACGCAGCCGACGACGACACCCTGTCGGCCGAAGAACGCGCCCGCCGCGAACGCATGCGCGAGGGCGCCGGTGGCATCACCGCGTACGCCACCGATGCAGCAGTCACGGTGGCGGCGTTCACCCTGGCGGGTCGGCTGTTCACCGCCGGGCTGCTCAGCGCCCGCGCCCGCGAATTACCCGTGCAGGGCCCGGTGTTCGACCCGCGGCCCGATCCGCTCGCTCGCCGCATCGCCTACGTGAGCGGTGCCTCCCTGCGCATCGCCGAACTCGATGGCTCGAGTTGGGAGTTGGCCGGCGAGTCGACGCCGGACGTCACCTGGGGCAGCGCCGACTTCGTGGCCGCCGAGGAGATGCACCGCTTCCGCGGTTTCTGGTGGAGCCCCGACGGCGCCGCCATCGCCGCCTGCCGCGTCGACAACTCGCCCGTGCAGCAGTGGCACATCGCCAACCCGGCAGAGCCGGGCGAGCCGCCCACCGTGGTGCGCTACCCGGCGGCGGGCACCGCCAACCCCGACGTGAGCCTGCACGTGCTGGCCATCGACGGCGGGTCGGTGGAGATCGAGTGGGACCGCAAGGCGCTGCCCTATCTGGCCGATGTGAGCTGGCCCGAAGCCGAGCGCATGCTGGTGACCGCGCAGTCGCGCGATCAGCGCACGCTGTCGGTGCTGCAGGCCGACCCCGTCACCGGAGGCGCCTGGCCGCTGTTCACCGACCGCGACGACGCCTGGGTGGAACTGGTGCCCGGCAGCCCCACCCGCCTCACCGACGGACGCCTGGTGGTGGCCGCCGACCGCGACGGTCGACGCTGCCTGCTGGTCGACGGCGAGGTCGTCACCCCGGCCGATGTGCAGGTGCGGTCGATCGCCTGCGGCGGCGACACGGTCACCTTCCTCGGCAACCCGCTCGACGACGCCACCGTGCAGCACGTGTACGACTGGCACCCCGAGCACGGCACCACCCGACGCACCGAGGCCGACGGTGTGCACACCGTGTCGGCAGTCAGGCCGGTGATGGTGCGCTCGGCCGTGCTCGACACGCCGGGCGGGGTCACCAGCCTGCCCGACGGCAGCACCCTCACCTCGTTCGCCGAAGCGCCGCTCGTGCAGCCGCGCCCCACGATTCACCACCTCGGCCAGCGGCGTCTCGCCACGGCCGTGTTGCTGCCACAGCATCACGACGGCTCGCCCCTGCCGGTGCTGCTCGACCCGTACGGCGGCCCGCACGCACTGCGCGTCGTGCACTCGTACAACGCCTTCGCCTCATCGCAGTGGTTCGCCGACCAGGGTTTCGCCGTCGTGGTGGCCGACGGACGCGGCACCCCCGGCCGCGGCAGCGAGTGGGAGCGATCGGTGCACCTCGATCTGGCCACGGCCGCGCTCGACGACCAGGTCGAGGCACTCCACGCTGCGGCCGCACTACACCCCGAACTCGACCTCTCGCGAGTTGCCATCCGCGGCTGGAGCTTCGGTGGCTACCTCGCCGCGCTGGCGGTGCTGCGCCGACCCGACGTGTTCCACGCCGCGGTGGCCGGCGCTCCCGTCACCGAGTGGCGCCTGTACGACACCCACTACACCGAGCGGTACCTGGGCGACCCCACGGTCGACTCCTCGCCCTACGCGGCCACCAGTCTGCTGCCACTTGCGGCTCAGCTCACCCGTCCGCTGCTGCTGGTGCACGGCCTCGCCGATGACAACGTGGTGGCAGCCCACAGCCTGCAGCTCAGCTCCGCCCTGCTCGCTGCCGGCAAACCGCACGAGTTCCTGGCGCTGGTGGGTGTGAGCCACATGACTCCGCAGGAGGTGGTGGCCGAGAACCTCCTGCTGCACCAACTCGACTTCCTTCGCCGCGCCCTCGCCTCCGCTACGGTCGCACCATGAGCCAGGCGCTGAAGGACCTCTACACCAACGTGTCGGTGCACGCCACGGCCGACCGCGAGCACCAGGCGGCCGTCGAACTGTTGCTGCTGGTGATGGCGGCCGACCACCGCGTCGACGGCCAGGAACTCGAGGCCATCCGCTCCATCAGCACCGACCAAGGCTTCGAGTCCGACACCTTCAACTTCCAGCAGTACCTCCCGTGGGCACTCGCCAAGGTGCACCGCGCCCTCGCCAACGGCGGCACCGACGAACTGCTCGACGACATCGATCGGCGCATCACCAGCACCGTGCTGCGCCACTCGCTGTTCGCCGCCGCCCGCGACGTGGCCCATGCCGACGACGAACTCGACGCCGACGAGGAGTCGCTGCTGGTTCAGGTGGCGGCACGCTTCGCCTGAACGAAGCGGTCGCGGCCCGTCAGGTCGGTCAACACCTCGACGGCCATCAGGCCCGCGTCGCGCAGCAGTGCCGATACGGCCGCACCCTGATCGGCGCCGATCTCGAGCAACAACGTGCCCCCGGGCGCAAGCCAGGCCGGTGCGTCGGTAGCGATCGTCCGCAGATGATCGAGGCCGTCTGCCCCGGCGAACAGTGCGAGGGCTGGTTCCCAGTCGCGCACGATCGGCTCGACAGCAGGGTCGTCGACCGCGATGTAGGGCGGGTTGCTGACCACCAGATCGAGGTGACCGCGTAGTTCGTCGGGTAGCGCCGCGAACCACGGCCCTTCGGCGATGCGCACGTTGGCGGCGGCCCGGCCGATACCGGCCAGGTTGGCCCGGGCGACGGCCACCGCATCGGCCGACACATCGGTGAGCCACACCGCCAGCGCGTCGTGCCAAAGTTCGGCGGCGAGCGACAGGCCGATCGCGCCCGACCCGGTGCCCAGGTCGGCGATCGCCAGCGGCCGCGCCCGGCCGGCCGCCGCCCGCGCCGCATGGTCGACCAGCAGTTCGGTCTCGGGCCGCGGGATCAGCACCCGGGCATCGACGAGCAGGTCGAGGCGGCGGAACGACCAGTGACCCAGCACGTACTGCACCGGCTCGCCGGCACGCACCCGTGCAGTCATCGAGTCGAGGTGGTGCACGGTGCGCTCGGTGGCCGGCTGGTCGAGCTCGTCGACGAAGTCGTCGCGTTCGGCCCCGCTCGCCTCCTCGCACAGCCACCGCGCCATCACCCGGTCGCCCACCAGCGCCGTCGTCTCGGCCCACAGGTGGCGCCAGGTGATGGTGCCCGTCATGTCAGTCGGTGGCGAGCTGGCGCGCCCGGTCGTCGGCGATGAGGGCGTCGACGATCTCGTCGAGGTTCCCGGCCAACACATCGGCCAGGCGGTAGATGGTGAAGCCGATGCGGTGGTCGGTGAGCCGGTTCTCCTTGAAGTTGTAGGTGCGGATCTTCTCGCTGCGCCCACCGCCACCCACCTGCGCCCGACGCTCGACCGACATGGCCGCGTCGTGCTCGTCCTGGGCCAACTTCAACAACCGCGACCGCAGCACCTGCATCGCCTTGGCCTTGTTCTGCAACTGGCTGCGCTCGTCCTGCATGGTGACCACCACCCCGGTGGGTCGGTGGGTGATGCGCACCGCCGAGTCGGTGGTGTTCACGCTCTGGCCGCCCGCGCTACTGGATCGGTAGACGTCGATGTCGAGATCGCGGTCGTCGATCTGGAAGTCGACCTCGTCGGCCTCGGGCAGCACCAGCACCGTGGCCGACGAGGTGTGGATGCGACCCTGGCTCTCGGTCACCGGCACCCGCTGCACGCGGTGCGGCCCGCCCTCGAAGCGCAGATGGCTCCACGCCGTGTCGCCGCGCACCACGAAGATCACCTCGTTCATCCCACCCAGGCTGCTGGGATCGTTCGACAGCACCTCGACCTTCCATCCCTTCGCCGCTGCATAGCCCCGGTACATCTCGTACAGGTCGCGGGCGAACAGGTTGGCCTCTTCGCCGCCCTCGGCACCGCGGATCTCGATGATCACGCCCTTGCCGTCATTCGGGTCCTTCGGCAGCATCAGCGTGCGGATCTCGTCCTCGAGCTGCGCCAGTTCTGACTCGGCCTGGGCCAGTTCGGCCCGCCAGAGTTCGCGCTCGTCGCCCGAGGCGGCGTTCATCAACTCTCGCGACGTGTCGACATCGGCCACCCGCGTGCGGTGCAGCCGCAATGCCTCCACCAGCGGGGTGAGGTCTTTGTACCGCTTGGTGGCGTCGCGCAGCGCGGCCTGGTCGGCCAGCACCGCAGGGTCGGCAAGGCTGGTCTCGAGCAGGACGTACTCGTCCTCCACCGCAGCCAAGCGTTCGAACACAAGGAACGAGGCTAGGGCGCGACCGGGGAGAAGTGGATCGGCACGAAGTGGGTGGGCACCCGGACCAGGGCGGCCAGACGCTGTTGGATGGCCACGATGTCGCGTGCAGGAACGGCAATCAGGCACCGGTGCGCACCGTGCATGGCAGCCGCATCGGCAGCGAACGGCACCACGTCGAGGTCGACGCCTGAGCTGCACACCACGAGGGTGCGCCCATTGCCCGCCATCGCGGCGCAGGGCAACTCGTCTTTCAGGTTCGTGCGCGGCATCGGCGGCGACACCGGGGTGAGGTCGGTCACCTCGTGGTCGCCCAGCAGGCCGGGGTGCTCGACCAGCCGGGCCCGCAGCAGCCGACTGGCAGCGATGAGGTTCAGCGGGTGCCGCGGTGCCCCGGCTGCGCGATGCGCGGCCACATGGTCGACGACATCGCGTAGCGCGTCGAGCGTGGGGCGTGCGCCGTGCAGCATCTGGAACGTCTCGCGGTCGTGCGCGCCGATCCCCACCTCGAGGCGCGGCTCGCCGGTGTGGGCGTCGGTGATCGCCCGGCACACCTCGAGGCCGGCCACCTCACCGCTGAGCACCCCGTGCTCGCTGATGGGTGTGGCTCCCGCCGCGGCGATGACAGCGGCGAACCCGAGGTGCTCGTCGGGCACTGCCGGCTCGGCGACGACGGGAACCGCCTCGACACCGACGAGCGAGCGACCGTCGACCCGGCGCACCTCGATGGGTATGTCGAACAGCCCTGCCCGGCGGGCCACCACCCCGAGCGGATGGTCGCTCATCACCACCAGCCGGTCGGCACCCTGGCGCACCGCCCAGGCCAACGCCGGCCCCAGCATCCGGTCGGCCGGGTGCGCCGCATCGACATCGACCAGCACCCACGCCGTGCCCTCCGCGAGCAGGCCCACGCCGATTCCCAGGCCCGCCGGGGCCGACGCTTCGGCACCGCCATCGACCAGGGCGCGAAGTTTCACCCCGAGCAGGGCAGCGCGCCGCTCGGCACCGGCAGGAGGATCGATCGCCATCGCCGTCGACGCTAGCGGGGCCACCCCCGCCGCCGACCCAGCCGATGGGTGGCCTCGGCGATCAGGTGGTGAAGTAGCCCATCACGTCGCCGACGAGGTCGACGTCGCCCGTGTTGTTGTACATCGATGCCGCACCATTGGACCCGAGGCGGGCGAGCACCATGTTGGGCACCACCTGCCCGGGGTCGGCGTTCAGGTTCGACGCCAGCGGACGGCCCCGCCCGCTGGGGAACACCGTCACGTACGTACCGACCGACGGCGCGACCGCGGTGACGTTGAGCAGCACCGCCGACACACCGCTGCTCGGCACGCCACACCGCCCGGTGAGCCCGACGTCGAGTGCGCCGCCGCTCAGTCGGGCGCTCAGCCGGGCACGGGGCGCGCCCACCCCTTCGCGGGTGTCGAGCGCCCGGGCAGGCGACACGGCGACGTACCGCGACGACGCACCCGGCACGAACGCGCCGAGCACGTCGATCACCACATGGGTGCTGCCGGTGTTGTTGTAGACGCGCACCTTGCCGCCCTCGCCGACGCGGGCGAACACCATGTTCGACACCGTCGACCCGGGCACCATGTTCACGCTCGACGCCACGGGGCGTGCCTCGCCCGCCGGCCACACCGTGAGGTAACTCGTCGCGCTCGGCTCGGTGGCAGCCACGTTCAACGCCACCGCCTGTGCCCCGGCCGGCACCCCGCCACGACCGGTCACCTGCACGTCGATCCACGCCCCCTGCCCCAGCGCGGCGGCAGCCCCGCCCGTGCCGTCGCGGGTGTCGAGCAGACGCGCCGGGTCGAGCGCCAGCAGGCCGGTGGTGCTGCTGGGCGCGAAGTAACCGACCACATCGGCCACCAGGTGCACCGTGCCCGCGTTGTTGAACAGCGCCACTGCACCGTCGGGCCCCACACGCGCCACCACCAGGTTCGGGGTCGCCCGGCCGGGCACAGGGTTGAGGTTCGACGAGAGCGGTCGCTGCACACCGTTCGGGTGCACGGTGACGAACGTCGCCGCGCTGGCGTCGACAGCCGTCACGTTCAACACCGCCGCCACAGCATCGGCCGCCACGCCCGCCACGCCCACCACCCCGAGACGGTGTGAGGCCTGCGGGCCGAGCGGCGTCGATCGGCCACCCGTGCCGTCGCGGGTGTCGAGCAGTCGGGTAGGGCTGACCGCCACATACCCGCTCGGTTGCGACGGCGGCAGCACCACCGAGCCGCCGGTGGACCCGCCGGATCCGGCGCCGGTGAACAACCGGAGATCCTCGAACGAGCCGTTGACGATGGTGCTGCCACCGCCGCCCATCCATCCGTCGAGCACCGAGCCGATCACGCTGCGGAAGTCGACCGAGTGCTCGACCCGGTCCCAGCGGTCGAGGTTGCGCAGCGAGGGCTGCTCGCCGTACAGGCCACCGCGCACCTTGGGGCCGATCACGAACAGATCGCTCGCCGTGCCGTGGTCGGTGCCGCCCGAGGCGTTCGACCACGGTGTGCGCCCGAACTCCGACTGGGTGAGCAGGGTGACACGGTCGCGCCACTGCGGATTCAACGTGGCGTAGAACGCGCGGAGTGCCGCATCGAGCTCGGCCAACAGCTCGGCATGATTCGGCAACTGGCCGTCGTGGTCGTCGAAGCCGTCGAGCGACACGTCGAGCACGCGCAGACCGACGTCGGCGTTGATCAGCCGCGCCGCGATCGTGAGGCGGCTGACGAGTTCGCCCTCGGGCACGTCGTCGGCAAACGCGGGCGCCACATCGCGCGCCACATCGAGCTGGGTGCGCAGTGTGCGGCTGAACATGTCGTGCCACTGCCCGCGGCCAGCGCTCGCCGCCATTGCCCGCAGCCCGTCGTACATGCGCGCGTCGGGCGCCGCTGTCTCGGTGCCGAACATGTCGCCGTAGGGCGACACCGACACCGCACGGCGCTGCTCGCCCACCAGGTGCAGCGCCACCGACGTGTCGATCGTCGCAGCCCCCAGATCGCCGATCGCCGCCGACTGCCCGTCGAGCCAGCGGCCGATCCAACCGCTCGTCGCCGCTCCACCGCCGAACCGGCCGTTCATCCAGATCGCCATCGACGTGAAGTGCGACAGATCGGCACCCGGGTAGCCGACGCCCTGCACGATCGCCACCTGCCCTGCGTCGTACAGCGACTTGGTGAACGCCAAACCGGGGTGCAGGCCCACCTTGGCGTCGATCGGCAGCACGGTGCTCGCCGGGATCGACACCGACCCGCGCTGGGCGTAGTACGAGCTGTCGGTGTACGGCACCACGGTGTTCAGGCCGTCGTTGCCGCCGTACAACATGATCGTCACGAGGATCCGGTCGTCGGGCCCGAGCGGTGCCCCGGCGAACGCGTTGCGCACCTCGCCGCCGAGCAGCGCGCTGAACGGCCCGTCGCCGAGCGTGCCCAGCGCAACGCCGCCGCCGAGGCCCAGGCCGACCGCCTGCAGGAACGAGCGGCGGGTCCAGCCGTGCGGCCCCTCGGGCCGGGTGTCGCCCGACGCTGCGCCGGGCACGGTGCGGCTGAGAAGTCGTCGGGCCTGGCGGGCGGAGATGTCGGGATCGAGCATGCGGGCTCCGGTCAGGCCTGGTGGAACTCGGGGGCGAGCATCGTCATCGTCAACAGGTTCGTGGGGGCCCACCAACTGGCCCAGCGCTGGGCGCTGCGCTCGGCGCGCTGGGCGTTCACGAGCGCGGCACGAGTGGTGGCCGACATCGACGTGATACCGAAGTAGCCCGCCACATGGTCGACTGCAGCCTCGACCGACATCGTGTTGAGGAACCCGAAGCCGTCGTCGCGACGCAGGGCCCAGGTGACCCCGCGAGCCATCTTCGCCCGACCACTCAACGAACTGGTCGTCAGCCACGCAGCGTTGGGCTTCCACCCGGCCACATTGGGCGGGTCGAACAGGCTCTGCCCCATCTGCTCACCCATCCACGACATCTGCATCTCGGCCGCGGGAAAGCCGGTGTGCACGCACAACGCCGTCACGTACTCGACCGGACTGCGCACCAGGCCCTGCCGGGCGGTGGTGCTGTAGAACTCGGGGTGCAGCAAGATGGCGCGCAGCAACGCCCGGATGTTCAGGTTGCTGGCGAGGAAGACATCGGCCAGCGGATTGATCACCGTTGCCGCAGCGCCGGGGTAGGCGAAGAACGACCACATCTTCTTGGCGATGAACCGGGCGGCAACGAGCCGCTTGGCCGGGTTGTCGCGCAGGATCTCGTTGATGATGTCGGGGCCGTCCCAGTTCTTCGTCGTGCCGAAGAACGTCTTGTTCCCGGTGTCGTGGCGGTTCGGGAAGAACTGGTAGCGCCGCGCCGGCCAGTCGGCGTTGTGGCCAGTCCACGCCCGTGCGGCGGCCACGACATCGTCTTCGGTGTAGTTGCCCACCCCGAGGGTGAACAGCTCCATCAACTCGCGGGCGAAGTTCTCGTTGGGCGACCCTTTGCGGTTGTTCGCATTGCTGAGATACACGAGCATCGCCGGCTCGATCGCCATGCGCTGGGTGAGCGCGACGAAGTCGCCCACGGCCAACTCACGGTAGAGCTGGTTCTGCTGCATCATGTGGTCGGCGCGGTTCACGCTGCTCCACGCGCTCGTGAAGTGGCCGTGCCAGAACAGCGTCACCTTCTCCTGCAGTGGCCGGGCCACCGTGGTCATCCGCCCCAGCCACCAGGCGACCGCGGCGACGTACTGGTCCCAACCGTTGTTCTCGTCGTGCACCTGCAGGTCGGCGGGCACCGCGGCCACCCCGTTGCGAGCGAAGTCGAGCACGTCGTCGACCGCCTGTTCGAGCGACAACGGGGCAAGTTCGACCACGCGGGCCGGGCGGGCGACGAACTCGGTGCGGCGCAGGAGGTGCTGGATGTCGGCCACAGCAGCCACGATGCACCCCCCTCCGCACTGGGTCGGCGGCCGCACCCTCACGACCACATCGGATATCGGCACGGCGCCTGGCGCGACTGAGTCAGGGTTCCGTCCGACTTTCCACGTGAGAAACACAAGGCCGTCACCGCTCGCGGCGGACAACAGCGGCGGAAAACGGCGACGACCCGGCCTTCGGGCCGGGTCGTTCGACGAGAGGTGCCCCGCAGGGCGCTGGTCACTTGCCCTTGCGCTCGCCGTAGCGCTTGTTGAAGCGCTCGACGCGGCCGCCGGTGTCGACCAGCTTCTGCTTGCCGGTGAAGAACGGGTGGCACTGGTTGCACAGTTCGACGTTCAGGTCGCCTGTGCGCGTAGAGCCCG
>JBIKLX010000101.1:0-11267 GCA_044359565.1 Ilumatobacteraceae bacterium | reverse complement strand
TTGCCGCACGAGCACTTCACGGTCATCTCGCCGTACTTGGGGTGGACTTCGGTCTTCATCAGATGCTCCGGGGTGACGAACGGACGGTGCACTCTACAGCGTTCGGGCTGCGGTTCACACGGGGGCGATGGCGGCGAGCAACGCGGCGTTGTCGGGGGTGGCTGCGATACGGCTGAGCAGCAGTTCGAGGCCGAGGTGGGCGCCGCCCTGGGCCGAGGCGTCGGCCATGGCCCGGCGCAGGGCCCGTACCTGGCCCAGTTCGGCCGGGGTGAACAGCAGTTCTTCGTGCTGGCTGCTGGTGGCGGCCGCATCGACCGCCGGGTACAGGCGGCGCTCGGCGAGCAGTCGATCGAGACGCACCTCCATCGACGAGGCGCTGCGCACCTCGTCGAAGATGGCCTCGTCGATGCGGCTGTTCGACTCGACCTGAGCGGTGGTGACGATGGTGAGGCTGCCGGCCTCGGCGGTGGCGCGCCCGGCACCGAACAGCCGCTTCAGCGGCAGCAGCGCGTAGGCGTCGATGCCTGAGGCCAGTGTGCGGCCGCTGGGCTGCACCGACAGGTTGTAGGCCCGACCGAGGCGGGTGATGCCGTCGAGCACCAGCACGACGTCGTCGCCCGACTCGACGAGCCGCTTGGCCCGCTCGACCACCATCTCGGCGAGATGGGTGTGCTCGTCGCTGGGCCGGTCGAACGTGCTGGACACCACCTCGCACTGCAGCGCGTTGCGCACGGCGGTGACATCTTCGGGCCGCTCGTCGACGAGCAGCACGATGAGCGTGACGTCGGGGTGGTTGTGCTCGATGGCCGACGCAATGGCCGTGAGCACCGTCGAGCGCCCGACCTTCGGTGCCGACGAGACGATGGCGCGCTGGCCCTTGCCGACGGGTGCCAGCAGATCGATCGCCCGGGCGGCCACATTGGCCGGATCGGTGGGGTCGTCGAGCACGAGACGCTCGGTGGGGAACACGGCCGTGAGGTCGTCGAACCGGGGGCGGTTGCGGGCCTCGTCGGGGTCGATGCCGTTCACCGTGTGCACTTCGAGCATGGCCGGGTTCTTCTCGTTGCGACCCGGCGGGCGCGCCAACCCGGTGACATGGTCGCCCTTGCGCAGGCCGTACTGGCGGGCCAACTTCACGGGCACGTACGAGTCGTCGCGGCTGGCCAGGTAGCCGCTGAGGCGCAGGAAGCCGTAGCCCTCGTCGCGCAGGTCGAGGTAGCCGGCCACTTCGACGGGCTCCTGGCCGGACGCGTCGGCTGTCGGCTCGGGCCGGTCGCGACCCGGCTCGACCCGGTCGCCGTTGGCGGCGTCGCCACGGTTCTTGCGCCGGCGTCGGCGACGGCGCCTGCTGCTGCCCTCGCCCTCCTGCTCGCCGTCGCCACCCTCCGATGCATCACCATCGCTGTCGTCGTCGCCATCGTCATCGTCGTCGCCGTCGCCGTCGCTGTCGTCGTCGCCACCGTCGGCGGTGGGTGCTGCCGTGGGTGCATCGTCCTCGACGGGTGCATCGGGCTCGGCTACCGGAGCGGCCGCGGCAGCGGCAGGCTCGCCGGTCGACTCACCCGTCGTGGCGCCGTCGGACCCGCCCGCCGACGCAGCCGCCACACCGGTCGACTCGAGGATCTTGTCGATGATCGTCGCCTTCGACAGGCGCGCATTCGCCTTGATGCCCAGCGCCTGCGCAATGGCCAGCAGTTGGTCTTTGTCCTTGCCGTCGAGCATCGACTGTTCGAGCGCCTCGCCAGCCATCACGAACCTCTTTCTGATGTCGGGCGAGATACCGATGAAGACAGCACCTTCGATGAACCCGAGCGAACCAGCACTGTACCCAGCGCGGCCCGCGGCCGACAACGCCAGGTCAGCGGGTG
Organism: Ilumatobacteraceae bacterium; assembly: GCA_044359565.1. Classification (GTDB taxonomy): domain Bacteria; phylum Actinomycetota; class Acidimicrobiia; order Acidimicrobiales; family Ilumatobacteraceae; genus VFMC01. The sequence goes on along the minus strand of JBIKLX010000101.1, from coordinate 9,399 downwards.
TGCTCGACGAAGTGCTGTACGGCGGCGAGGTCGTTGGGCAGCACGGTGAACCGTTCGGGGCGCTCGAACAGGTCGGCCAGGTGCGGCGGCAGGGCCGGGCGCAGCCCGATGGCCTGCTCGACCGCGTCGGGGAACTTCGCCGGATGCGCGGTGGCGAGCGTGATCATCGGCAGGTCATCGCCGAAGTGGCGGGCAGCAGCCGTGCCGGTGGCGGTGTGCGGATCGACCACCATGCCGCTGGCGGCGTAGACCCGGGCGATCTCGGCCAGCGTGTCGCGGTCGTCGAGGCGTGCCGCCCGGAAGCTGCCGTCGATCCACTCGCGACGCTGATCGGGCTCGATGACGAGACGGCCGGTGGTGCGGAACCGACGCAGCTGCTCGGCGGTGACGCCGCCATCGCGGCCGTTCATCTCGAACAGCAGTCGCTCGAAGTTCGACGACACCTGGATGTCCATGCTGGGGCTGAGCGTGGGTACCACGTCGCGGGCGCTCATGTCGGCGTCGTTGATGAACCGGGTGAGGATGTCGTTGGTGTTCGACGCAACGACGAAGTCGGCGATGGGCGCACCCATGCGGCGGGCGATCCAGCCCGACAGCACGTTGCCGAAGTTGCCCGTGGGCACCGAGAACGACACCTCGCCCCGACCTGCCAGCGCGTCGGAGGCGGTGACGTAGTAGACGACCTGTGCCATCACCCGCGCCCAGTTGATGGAGTTCACGGCCGACAGGTTCATCCGGTCGCGGAACGCAGCGTCGGCGAACATCGCCTTCACCATGTCCTGGCAGTCGTCGAAGGTGCCCTCGACGGCCACCACGCGCACGTTCGGCGAATCGACCGAGGTCATCTGCTTGCGCTGCACATCGCTGGTGCGGCCGTGCGGGTAGAGGATGACGATGTCGACGTTGGCGCAGTGCTTCACCCCGTCGATGGCGGCCGAGCCGGTGTCGCCACTGGTGGCGCCGACGATGGTGACCCGCTGGCCGCGCTGGGCGAGTACGTGGTCGAACAGGCGGCCCACCAACTGCAGGGCCACGTCCTTGAACGCCAGCGTGGGGCCGTGGAACAGCTCCTGCACCCACTGGCGGTGGCCGATCTGCACCAGCGGCACCACGGCCTCGTGGCGGAACTCGGCATACGCCTCGGCGCACAGCCGATCGATGGTGGCGCGGTCGAGGTCGGGCTCGATGTAGGGGGCCATCACGGCTGCGGCACGTTGGGCGTAGCCGGCCGCGGGCGGCAGGTCGTCGGGCAGACCGGGCCACTCGACCGGCACGTACAGGCCGCCGTCGGAGGCCAGACCAGCCAGGAGCACATCGGCAAAACCGAGCTCGGGTGCGTCACCGCGGGTGCTGACGTAGCGCATGGCTCAGCCGATCACCCGCAGCAGCCCACCGATGTTGCGCACCACGTCGAGTTCGCGCAGCTCGCGCACCGTGGCCTGTACGGCCGACTCCTTGGCCACGTGGGTGACGAACACCAGGCGGGCGTCGGGGCCGTTGCCCTCCTGCTCGGCGGCACGGATGCTCACCTCGTGACGGGCGAACACACCGGTGACGGCGTGCAACACACCGGGGCGGTCGGCCACGTCGAGGCTGAGCAGGTACTGCGACGAGGTCTCGTCGATGGCCAACGTGGTGGCCTTGCCGAACGTGCCGAGCGAACCGTGGGTGCCCTTGGCCAGGTTGACGGCGGCGTCGATGAGGTCGCCCAGCACTGCGCTGGCGGTGGGCATGCCACCCGCGCCACGGCCGTAGAACATCAGCTGCCCCACGGCGCGGCCCTCGATGAACACTGCGTTGAAGCTCTCGCGCACACTGGCCAGCGGATGGGTGACCGGCACCATGGCGGGGTGCACGCGCACCGCCACCTCACCGGTGCCCTGGATCTGCTCGGCGATACCGAGCAACTTCACCACGTAGCCGAGGCGGCGGGCCATGGCGATGTCGTGCCCGGTGATGCGGCTGATGCCCTCGTGGTACACGTCGCCGGCCACCACCTTCACCCCGAACGCGATGGTGGCGATGATGGCCGACTTCGCGCCGGCGTCGAAGCCTTCCACGTCGGCAGTTGGATCGCGCTCCGCGTACCCCAGCGCCTGGGCCTCGGCCAGGACATCGCTGTACTCGGCACCCTCCTCGGTCATCTTCGTGAGGATGAAGTTGGTGGTGCCGTTCACGATGCCCATCACACGCGTGATGGGTTCGCCGCGCAGGCTCTCGCGCAGGGCCCGGATGAGCGGGATTCCACCGGCCACGGCGGCCTCGAACAGCAGGTCGACACCCGCAGCGTCGGCAGCGGCGAACAGTTCGGTGCCTACGTTCGCCAACAGTTCCTTGTTGGCGGTGATGACCGGCTTGCCGTTGGCCATCGCCGTGGCGATGAGTTCGCGGGCGGGTTCGATACCGCCCATCACCTCCACCACGATGTCGATGGTCGGGTCGGCCACCACGGCATGCGCGTCGCGGGTGAGCACGCCGTCGGGCAGGGCGACCGCCCGCTCGCGGCTGACGTTGCGCACCGCCACGGCACCGATCTCGAGCCGCAACCCGGTGCGGGCCTCGATGGCGCCCGCCTGTTCACCGACGAGTTGCACCAGCGAGGCGCCGACGTTGCCGCACCCGAGCAGACCGATGCGGACCACATTTCCCTGAAGAGCCACGCCGTGAGGCTACGGACTCGCCACGGTGGAAACGAGTCATTTCGCGGAACGGCCCGGGCGCTGACCGGAACGGTCGGTCGCCCGGGCCTGCTGAGGTTCCCGCGAGATCCTGAGTGTGCCAGCCGTCGGCCACACGGGCCGATCTCCTACTCCGAATGGGCCGTTCGGCTCACACCCGGCGCGGACCGAGCGGTCCGTGCAGCTGTTCCAGCCCGGCGATCACCTCGTCGAAGCGACGTTTGCCCAGCACCGCACCCTCGCGGCGCACCTGCTTCGGGTCGACGGCGAGCAGTCGTTCGAGCTTGGCGTAGCTGGTACGGCCCTCGCGGTCCCACGGTCCGGTGCCCACCTCCACCTGCGGTTCGCGGTCGTGCTGCTTCGACGTGAGCGCCACGCCCACCAAGCCCGATCCGGCCAGGCCCGATCCGGCCAGGCCCGATCCGGCCAGGCCCGAGCCGCGACGGCCGACGATGACCACCGGCCGGTCCTTGCCCTGGCTGGGGTCGTCCTCGTAGGGCACCCAGGTCCACACCACCTCGCCGGGGTCGGGGTCGCCGTCGAGCGATGGGGTGTACTCGATGATCACGTCGCCGACGACAACGTCGGTGCCGGGTCGCCCAGTGCCGGGTCGCCCAGTTCCCGGTCGATGGGTGGGCCTCTTCGGTGGTCGGGCCGGACGACCCTTCTTCTTCTGCTCGGTGCCGAAGATCAGCTCGAGGATGGCGGTCAGGACACGTCGCATCGCAGCAGGTCTTCATATGTCTCGCGCCGCACCACCAGACGCGCCTCGCGGTCGCGCACGAACACCACGGGCGGCCGCGTGAGCTTGTTGTAGTTGCTGGCCATCGAGTGGCCGTACGCGCCCGTCACCGGGGTGGCGAGCAGGGTGCCTGGGCCCACGTCGGCGGGCAGTTGTGCCTCGAAGATCAGCACGTCGCCGCTCTCGCAGTGCTTGCCCACCAGGCGGGCCGCCAGCGGACGCGGGGCAGCCACCTGCCGCGGGTCGAACGCTTCGTACCCCGAGCCGTACAGCACCGGGCGTGGGTTGTCGCTCATCCCGCCGTCGACGGCCACGTAGGTGCGCACGCCCTCGATGTGCTTCACCGTGCCGACGGTGTAGACGGTGACGGCTGCCGCGGCCACGATGGAACGGCCCGGCTCGACGCTCACCCGCGACTGCACCCCGGCCGAACGACAGGCGTCGAGCACCACGCGACCCCACTCGCTGATCGTGGGCGCCTCTTCCGCGGCCACGTAGGCAACACCGAGGCCACCGCCCAGCACCAGCTCGGGCAGATCGAGCGGCACAGCGAACCCGGCCATCACCTCGGCCGCACGGGCGAAGCTCTCGACAGCGAACACGTTCGAGCCGATGTGGCAGTGCACGCCCACCAACTGCATCGCAGCCGACCGACGGGCCCGGTCGACCGCTGCTGCGGCGCCGCCGTTGGCAAGGTTGAACCCGAACTTCGAGTCGTTCTGGCCGGTGGCGATGTATTCATGCGTGTGGGCCTGCACACCGGGCGTGATGCGCAGCACGACGTTCGGCGCCGGCAGGCCCTCGGTGGCGTGCAGATGCTCGATGCGATCGAACTCCTCGTCGCTGTCGACCACGATGTAGCGGATGCGCTCGGCCATGGCGGTGCGCAACTCGGCGAGGCTCTTGTTGTTGCCGTGCAGGGTGAGCGCATCGGCCGGCACACCCGCGGCGAGCGCAACGTGCATCTCGCCGCCGCTGGCCACGTCGAGCAACATGCCCTCCTCGTAGACCAGACGGGCCATGGCCGTGCAGAGGAACGCCTTCGTGGCGTACACCGCCTGCTGGTGCCCGAACGCGTCGACCGCCTCACGGCAACGGTTGCGCAGGTGCGCCTCGTCGTACACGAACAGCGGGGTGCCGAAGTCGGCGGCCACGTCGGCCAGCGCGAGACCGCCGATGGCGAGCGACCCGTCGGCGCGCACCTCGGCGGTGTCGGGCAGCAGGTTCAGTGGCAGCGAGGTGGGGCCCGACACGGGTGTGCCTACATCCGCTCGGGCGCGGCGATGCCCAGCAGGTCGAGGCCGCAGGCCAGCACCCGCGCGGTCAGGTCGGCCAGCGCCAGGCGGCTGGTGCGCTGTTCGTCGCTGTCGGCGCGCAGGATGGGGCAGGCCTCGTAGAAGGCCGTGAAGTCCTGCGCCAGTTCGAACAGGTAGGTGCACAACCGGTGCGGCGCATAGCGCTCGAGCGTTTCGGCCAGCGCGCCGTCGAAGGCCAACAGCTTCAGCGCCAGCGCACGCTCCTGGGGCATGTCGAGCTGCGGTTCGACACCGCGCACCGAGGCCCGGTCGACCTCGGCGCGCCGGAAGATGCTGCAGATGCGAGCGTGCGCGTACTGCAGGTAGGGCCCGGTGTTGCCTTCGAAGGCGAGCATCCGGTCCCAGTCGAACACGTAGTCCTTGATGCGATCGGTGGACAGTTCGGCGTACTTCAGTGCGCCGACACCGATCTGGTTGCCCACCTCGGCTTGCAGATCGAGGGGCAGGTCGCGGCTGCGATCGGCCACCGACACGCGGCCGCGTTCGATCGCTTCGTCGACGAGGTCGATGAACTTCATCGGGTCGCCGCTGCGGCTCTTCAGCATCTTGCGGTCGGTACCCAACACGTTGCCGAAGTTCACGTGCACGGCCCGGGCCGGCGGCTGCAGCCACCCGGCCATCTCGGCCACCTTCCACACCATCTGCAGGTGCTGGGACTGTGGGGTGCCGATGACGTAGACGAGCAGGGTGGCATCGAGGCGCTCGACACGGTCGATCACGCAGGCGAGGTCGCTGGTGGCGTAGTTGAAGCCTCCGGTGCGGGCCTGCACGATGAGCGGTAACGGTTCGCCCTCGCGGTTGGTGTAGCCAGGAACCCACACCACCTTGGCCCCGTCCGACTCTTGCAGCAGCCCGGCCTGGTCGAGCCGGGTGAGCACCTCGGACATCATCGGCTGGTAGATCGACTCGCCGGCGAGGTCGTCGTCGGTGAGCAGGATGCCCAACTTGCCGTAGAGCTCGTTGAAGTGCCGGGTCGACTGATCCACGAGCGCCTGCCACAACTGCGCCGTCTCGGTGTCGTCGCGGCTCTGCAGCAGCACCACCCGGCTGCGGGCGCGTTCTTTGAACTCGTCGTCGGCGTCGAACTTGGCGCGCGCCGCTTTGTAGAAGGCGTCGAGATCGCGCACGTCGAGCGATGCCGCGCCCTCCACACCGCCCACGTCGACGAGGTGCTCGATGAGCATGCCGAACGGCGTGCCCCAGTCGCCGAGGTGGTTCTCGCGGATCACCTCGTGGCCGACGAATTCGAGCATCCGCACCAGTGCGTCGCCGATGACCGTGGTGCGCAGGTGGCCGACGTGCATCTCCTTGGCCACATTGGGCGCCGAGTAGTCGACCACCACCCGTTCAGCGGTGGCTGCGCGGCGTACGCCGAGGTGCTCGTCGCCAGCGACGCTGGCCACCTGGCCCGCCACGAAGGTCGGCGTGAAGGTGACGTTGATGAACCCGGGGCCGGCCACCTCGAGGTCGGCCACGCCAACGAGCGAATCGGCTGCCACCGCCACCACATCGGCGGCGACGTCGCGCGGTGTCCGACCGAGCTCTTTGGCAAGGGCGAGGGCGCCGTTGGCCTGTGCGTCGGCGCGATCGCTCGGGCGCACCACCGGGTCGGCAGGACGGCCCGCCACCTCGGCGAAGGCGGGCGCGAGCAGGTCGGCGACGACGACGAGAGGATCAGCCATGGTGCGCCGATGGTACCGGCCCACCCCTGCCGCGTTCCGATCCATTCATTCCGCGCCCTTCAGGCGGTCGTTACGTTCCGGTCGATTCATGCGGCCGCTGGCTTTCCCGGCTGCAGTCGCTATCCTCGTCGCATCCCGCCCTCGTAGCTCAGGGGATAGAGCAATGGTTTCCGGAACCATGTGTCGGAGGTTCGAATCCTTCCGGGGGCGCCAGCCGTTCGTCCGTGTCGCGCCCCTTGCCCCTACCAGTCGGTAGCGTTGCGGCCCGTGAACCAGATGAAGAACCGCCTGCAGGCGCTCACGTTGCTCGACCGGGCGATGGCAGCCATGACCGACGCCGAACTCGATGCCCGAGTGGCCGCGCTGCCCGACGACCACCGTTCGGCGCTCGACGCCATCTGCGGTGCGGGCGACGACGGGTTCACCGATTCCGATGCCCGCATCGTCGCTGTGCGCGCCGCCGTGGCCCGTGGCCGGATGAACGGCGTGCTCGAGCAGGTGGCCACGGTGCTCACCGATACCTGCCTGGCCGACTGCATCGAGCAGCTCGGCGACCATGCCGACAACCCCACCGAGGCCGAACTGCTCGAGGTCACCCCCGGCCTCATCGAGCGTCACGGTCTGCCCACGGTGCGCCTCACCCTGGCCACCTCGGTGGCCGGCGAGGCCGCTGCCTCGGTGCTGCTGGTGCGGCTGTTGAAGAGCCACGACGAACTCGGCCTGCCCGCTCGCGAGACGGTCACCACGGCGCCGGTCGTGCTCACCAACGCTGCCGACGACGAGACCAAGGCCAAGCGCAAAGCGGCCAAGGAACGCAAGCAGGCCGAGGCCCGCATCCGTCGCGAGCAGCAGGCTCGCGCCCGTAACCGGGCCTGATCAACCGGGTCGCGTCAGCGGCCCGCCACCACCCGCTGCTCGTGGTCGAGCAGCCAGGCCTTTGCGCCGAGCCCGCCGGCGAACCCTGTCAGCGCACCCGACGCACCCACCACGCGGTGGCACGGCACGATGATGCCGATGGGGTTGCGGCCGTTCGCCGCGCCCACGGCACGCGCCTTGTTGGGGTCGCCCAGCGCCACCGCCTGCTGCCCGTAGGTCATCGTGGTGCCGTAGGCGATGCTGCGCAGCACGCCCCAGGCGCTGTGCTGGAAGGGTGTGCCCTGTGCGTCGAGCGGCAGGTCGAACGCAGTGCGGGTGCCGGCGAAGTACTCGCCCAGTTGCCGTGTGGCAGCGTCGAGCAGCGCCCGCTGTGCAGCGGTTGCCTGGCCCACCGGCGCGTCGCTCGTCGGGCGCGGGTCGTCGTGCCACCACACGGCACGCACCCCGGCGTCGCTGACCACGACGGTGAGCGTGCCGATGGGCGAGGGCACGGTGGTGGATGCGAGGTCAGCGGTCATGCGACGGTCCTTTCGGAACAGGTGAGTGAGCGTGCCAGAGATGGTGGACGGCGTACGCGCGCCATGGGCTGAAGGCGGCAGCGCGGGTGGCCACCTCGCGCGCGGCCACACCGTTGGCCTCCATGATGCGGCGCAGCACGAGGTCGGTGGGCAGGAACACGTCGGGGTCGCCGAGGGCGCGCATCGCCACGTACGCGGCCGTCCACGGCCCCACCCCCGGCAGGGCCAACAGTTCCTGCTCGAGCACGGCCCGGTCGGCGCCCACGTCGAGTCGCACCCGGCCGTCGACCACTGCCGCGCAGGCCGTCACGACGGTGCGGGCACGGGCGGCGGGCAGCGGCAGCGACGCCGGGTCGGTGCCGGCGAGCGCCTCGGCCGACGGGAACAGCGCACCGTGGGTGCACTCCTCGCCCACCAGCGCGGCGATGCGGCCCAGCACTGTGCGGGCCCCGGCCACCGACACCTGTTGGCCGACGATCGCACGGACCAGTACCTCGGTGCCGTCGACCGCTCCCGGCGAACGCATGCCCGGCCGCGCCGCCACCAACGGCGCCAGCAGCGCATCGGTGGCGAGGTGGGCGTCGATGGCCGTCGGGTCGGCGTCGAGGTCGAGCAGGCGTCGGCACCGCTGCACGGCGGCCTGCAGATCGGCCACGGCGTCGAGGCGCAGGGTGCACGCCACCGCGGTGCCCTGCGTATCGGTGAACGGCCGCAGCACCACGTGTGCACTGCCGTGCACGAGGCGCAGCGTGCGCCGGTACTCGAGCCCGTCGCTCGACTCCACGCCGGTCACCGCCCGGGCCGCCAGGTAGCCGAACAGCGACTCGGCGTCGAACGGACCCCGCACGGCCAAGCGCAGCGCCACTTCGCCGGCGGCGGTCGCCGATTCGGGGCGACGGCCGGCCCGCAGCGTCGTGGGCGTCGCCGCGAACACTTCGCGCACCGTGTCGTTGAACTGCCGCACGCTGGCGAACCCGGCGGCGAACGCGATGTCGGTGAAGGGCAACGAGGTGGTCTCGACGAGCAGTCGGGCGGTCTGAGCGCGCTGGGCCCGGGCGATGGCGAGTGGCCCGGCCCCCAACTCGTCGGTGACCAGCCGGTTCAGGTGCCGTTCGCTGTAGCCGAGGCGGTTGGCGAGCCCGCGCACGCCCTCGCGGTCGACCACCCCATCGGCGATCAACCGCATCGCCCGCGCCACCACATCGGCGCGCACGTTCCACTCGGGCGAGCCCGGCGAGGCGTCGGGTCGGCACCGCTTGCAGGCCCGGAACCCGCGCTGCTGCGCCGCGGCCGCCGTGGCGAAGAACGACACATTGCGCCGCTGCGGCGTGGTGGCCGGGCACGACGGACGGCAGTAGATGCCAGTGGTGTGCACGGCTGTCACGAACCAGCCGTCGAACCGGCCGTCGCGGCTGACCACTGCCCGGTAGTACTGCTCGTCGCGGTCGGCGCTCTCCACATCGCCCAGTGTGCCGCCCTCGCCACACCGTTCCTAGCGGAAATCAGACGTCACCGCATCACCCCACCCCGCCCCGGCCCACCCCGCCCCGGTCCACCCCGCCCCGGTCCACCCCGCCCCCGGCCGCT
>JBIKLX010000016.1:0-28217 GCA_044359565.1 Ilumatobacteraceae bacterium | reverse complement strand
GCCCACCGCCCCAGCGTCTGTGAGCGGAGCCGGGTGGAGCGGGGTTCTGCTCACACACACCGACTGGCGCCCCGTACGTCTGTGAGCACAGCCCGGTAGGACGGGGTTCGACTCACAAACGCCTGATCAGGGGGCGAGGGGGTCGCGGCCGTTCCAGCGACCGACTGAAGCCGAGGGCTCGAAGCGGGCGAAGAGCTCTTCGCCGTACCAACCCTCGGTGCGGGTGCGGCGCACCACCTCGCGGTGGTGCGGGCTCTGTACGGCGAACGCCCGCGCCGCCTCGATCGACGCCCACAGGCTGAACGTACCCAGTCGGCCGAAGGGGGCCTCGCCGATGCCCACCACGCCGAGCAGGCCGTCGGATGCGTTCAACTCGGCGCTCACCGCCGGGCCGGCCTGACGGAACGAACGCCACGAACGGCGCCGCACGTTCGCGCGGGTGATGATGGCGACCGGGCCCGTGGCATCGGGTGCAACCGCCGGCTCGAGCAGGCCCAACACGTCGACGCCGTGCCACGCACCGTGCCCACCCCAGCCGCGCAGGCGCACCGACCACACCTCCTGCACGCTCGACCAACGGTCGGCCATCGAGGCCTCGAAGGCATCGAGCGACTCGACGTCTTTCCAGATGGCGAACAGCGCGCTGCGTTGCAGATCGGCGCCAGGGCCGGTGTCGCTACCGGCGCCCGTACCGAGCAGTCGCCAGAACACCAGGCCGGGTACACGCCGCAGACGACGCCGATCGAGGCCGAGCCGGGCCATGGTGCGCAGTCGGCTCGCATCGCGCACGAGGTGGAATGAGGCGATGCAGTGCGGCGCCGTGTCGGTCACCCTGTCAGCATGGCAGCCGTGAGCATCGTCCTGACAGTGCTGTTCGGGTATCTGTTCGGCTCGATCCCCGTGGCCCGTTTGGCCACCCGCCGCGACCTGCGCAACGTGGGCGACGGCAACCCGGGCTACTGGAACGCTCGAGAGTCGGTGGGCGGCACCGCTGCCCGGTTGGTGTTCGTGGGCGATGTGGCCAAGGGCGCGGTGGCCGCCGGCCTGGGGGTGCTGCTGGCGGCCGACGGTCAGTGGTGGCTGGGCTACATCGGCGGCTTCGCAGCGATGGTCGGCCACGCCTGGCCGGTGTTCGACCGGTTCCGTGGCGGGCGCAGTGTGCTGTGCTTCGTCGGGGCGATCTGTGTGGTGGCACCGCTCACCGCACTGATCGCGATCGGCGTGTTGCTGATCGTCGTCGCCGCTACCCGCTCGTTCGCCTGGGGTGCGCGGGCGGGGGTGTTCGCCGTGCCGTTCATCCAACTCGTGGTCGACGGGCCGTACCGCACCGCGGCGACGGGGGCGCTGATGACCCTGATCGGTGTGCGCTTCGCCCAGGCGGCGTGGGCGGGGAAACGGTCGCCCGACCCCGCCTGACACCGGGGTCTCAGCACCAGACTGCTCTACTGGGCCGATGGCACGGCCGCAATACACACCGCTCACCTTCGACGAGATCGCCGCACTCGACGGCCTCGACGACTGGCGGGTCGTCCTGCACTTCCTGGTGGCGCACTTCCGCGCCGGCTCGTTCCAGGCCGCTACGGCGCTGGCCGCCGCCATTGCCACCGCTGCCGACGAGGCCGACCACCATCCCGACCTCGACATCCGCTACCCCGACCGGGTGCGCGTGGCGCTGACCACGCACGAAGTCGATGGCCTCACCACCCACGACGTCGATCTGGCCCGCCGCATCTCGCAGGTGGCGGCCGCCGCCGGCGCCACGGCGCAACCGGGTGCAATGCAGGCGGTGGAGGTGGCGATCGACACGCTCGACGCCGACCGCATCCGGCCGTTCTGGGCGGCGGTGCTGGCTTACCGCGACGTCGACGGTGTGCTGGTCGACCCGCTGCGTCTCGGTCCGCCGATGTGGTTCCAGACGATGGACGAGCCGCGGCCCGGACGCGACCGGTTCCACATCGACGTCTCGGTGCCGCACGACGAAGCGGAGGCACGCATCGAGGCGGCGCTCGCGGCTGGCGGGCGGATGGTGACCGACCGCTTCGCCCGCGCGTGGTGGGTGCTGGCCGATGCCGACGGCAACGAGGCCTGCGTGTGCACCTGGCAGGACCGCGGCTGACGACTCAGCCGTAGCTGCGGCCGCGCCACACATGGCGGCGGCCGAGCACAGGGCGGATGATGCCCGCCGCCAGTGCTGCCGTTGCCGGTAGATCGGCCAACGGCGACAACCAGTAGGCGCGCCCGGGCCGCTCGTACGCCTGGGCCGTGCCGCCGAGCGTGCCCAGACGGGCGACGAGCAGCACCACGTCGAGCAGGTCGCCCCGCCGTGTGAGCAACCGCGGCAACGGCAGGGCCTGCGCCACCAGCAGCACGACGAGGTCGCCGAGTTGGCGCCACACGGGCTCGACGCCCGGCAGCGCGAGCGAGCGACCCCAGCCGCGCCAGGTGTCGCCGAGGTCGTCGAACATCCGGGTGGTGAGCAGATCGGCACCGTCGAGCATCGCCACATCCCAGCCGAGGCCGGCCAGGTGCCGGGCCAGCGCCACGTCCTCCACCACCTCACCGGCCACCGGTGACAGACCACCGACGGCGAGCAGATCGGCACGCCGGAACGCCATGCACTGCCCGTTGGCGAGTTGTCGATGGGTCGCCACCCGGCCCGCGTAGCCCGCCGGACCGAAGCGGTAGACGAGGGTGGTGAGCATCGCCGGGTGCAGCCAGGCCACACCGGGTGTCGGGCACTCGAACCGCCCGCCGACGCTGACAGTGTCGAGCCCGTCGGCAACGGCGCGGGCCACGAGCGCCCAGGGCAGGTCGGGCGACGGACGGGTGTCGGCGTCGAGGGTGACCACCCACTCGCCGACCGCGGCCTCGATCCCCTGCTGCAGTGCCCACGCCTTGCCCGCCCACCCGCTGGGTAGCGGTGCTCCGGCGATCACCCGTGCCCCGGCCGCCGCGGCGATGGCAGCGGTGCCGTCGCTGCTCTCGTCGTCGACCACCACCACCTCGGCCACACCGGGTGCCCCACGAACGGCGTCGAGCAGCGGGCCGATGCGCGCTGCTTCGTCACGGGCGGGCACGACGACCGAGATGGAGGGATCGGGTGCGCCGCCGCCGAGGTGGATGACCGGCTGCAGCGGCGGTCGGCGGCGTGCCGCCCGGGCGATGCGCGACAGCGCCACACCCGCTGCCACGAGGCGCAGCACGAGCCACAGCCGCGGGCGGGCACGGCTCATGCGCGGTCGGCCTCGACGAGGTCGGCGACGATGCGCGCCCCGATGGTGACGAGCGGCAGACCACCACCGGGGTGGCTGCTGCCCCCGACCAGGTAGAGACCCTTGCGGGAACTGCGGTTCGCGGGCCGCACGAACGCGGCACGGGCGCCGTTCGACGACGTTCCGTAGATTGCGCCGCCCGGAGACCGGTAGCGGGCCTGCAGATCGAGCGGGGTGATGGTCTCGGTGAAGAGCAGTCGGTCGCGCAGCTCGACACCCTGAGCGGCGAGCCGATCGAACACCACCGCCGCGTACGCCGACCGGTCGACCTCCACACCGGGTGGCGTGTTCACCAGCAGGAACCAGTTCTCGCAACCCTCCGGTGCCTGCGAGGCATCGGTGACCGAACTGACACACGCGTACACGGTGGGGTCGTCGGCGCATCGACCCTCGGCCAACTGGGCGAACTCGGCTGCAGAGTCGCCGCTGAACCACACGTTGTGGTGGCCGATACCCGGTGTGACACCGCGCACCCCGGCGAGCACGACGAAACCACTGGTCGACCGCTCGGCCCGGCGTACCTTGCGCAGCGCCCGGGTGTCGGGCAGCAGATCGCTGTAGAGATGGGTGGCATCGACGTTGGCCACCACCACGTCGGCGTCGAGGTGAGTGCCGTCGGCCAGCACCACACCGTCGACGGTGCCACCGATGCGTGCGTCGGCGGTGATGGTGATCACCTCGGCGCCGCAGCGCACCTCCACGCCCATCCGTTCGGCCACCCGCACGAACGCATCGCGCAGCACACCGAGGCCACCCATCGGGTACCAGCAGCCGTAGCGGTGTTCGATCGCCGCGATGCATCCCAGCGTGCCCGGTGCGGCATACGGCGACGAACCCGAGTAGGTGGCGTAGCGACCGGCCCACTGCACCAGGTGCGGGTCGTCGAAGCAAGCCGACGCGGAACGGTCGAGGGTGCGCAGGGCATCGATGTCGGTGAGGTCGCTCGGCCGGCGCAGACGGCGGGCCAGCGCCACGGGGCCGCTCATCGGCCCAGCGAAGAACGTGCGCTCGCTCACGTCCCAGATGCGGCCGCCGTGCTCGATCCACTCGGTGTAGCCGGGGGCGTCGCACCCGTCGTCGCGCACCGTCAACTCGAAGCCGTCGGGCCAGTGGTAGCGGAACTGCGGGTCGAGCCGGACGAGCGGTACCTCGTCGGCCAAGGTGGTGCCCGCCAACCGGAACAGTTCGTCGAACACCTGTGGCAGGGTGACGAGCGACGGCCCGATGTCGAACGTGAACCCGTCGCGCTGGCGGACGGCCAGCTTGCCGCCGGGCACTTCGTTGCGTTCGAGCACCACCACCCGGTGGCCGGCGGCACGCAGGCGGATGGCGGCCGCGAGGCCGCCGATGCCACCACCCACCACCAGGACCTCGGCCGGCGACGCCGTGACACCCCGGCGGCGAGCGCCGTCAGCCACGGACCCACCGCCGCTGCTGGACCACCCGCCGTACCGCAGCAGCCGCGATCGGCAGCATGGCCGCACCACCCACGGCCGCGACAACGCGGTCGCGGAAGAACGCTGCAAAGCCGACGGTCTCCATGGCAGCCATCGTGGCGTACTGGGCCACCGAGGTGGGGTCGGCCGCCTCGCCGTCGTCGATGGGAAGCGCCACCTCGAGCGCAGCCATCACCCCGACGCTCACCAGCAGCCAGCCGGCGTAGTTGCTGAACGGGATGCCCCGATAGCGACCCTGGCGAGCCCAGCGCCAATACCCCTCGCCCACCATCTGCGGGTCGAGGAACAGGTCCCACGCGGTGAGTGCGCCCGCACCGAGGGCGATGCGCGTTGCACGGCGCGAGCGTTGGCCGAGCGCCGCGTGCGCGGCGTCGCGTGCAGGCACCGCCATGGCGAACCAGGCGAGCGGCACGATGGCCGGCACGCCACCCACCTGCGGCCGCAGCGCACCCGTGTAGTGGTAGCCGCCGAAGGGCACCCCGGTGGCGGTGCCGACGCGTTCGGCCACCGCTGTCGCCGCCGCTACCCCGGCGGCCGCACCGGCTGCCCGGCGCAGGCCCCAGCGCCGGGTGGAGGACGCCGCCGTGGTGACGAACAATCCGGTCACCACCACACTCGACAGCGCCCGCCGCACCGCGCCGCCACGGGGGGCGAGGGGGGTGGCGATCATCGCTGCCAGCGTGACTGCACCGGCGGCCGCCGTCAGCCACTGTGCGCCGGGTTGCCGGGCGCCGGCTGCGCTCATCGGCCGAACGGAGATGTGAGCTTGGCGACCATCAGCGCCTTCTCTGCCGTCGACACACGCGCCCGCTTGGCGAACACGTCGTAGTGCTGCTCCTCGATCTTGTCGAGGATGCGGCCGTACAGCACCCGGGCGGCGCCGATGCACTTGGCCGACTCGGTGGGCAGCATGGCCAGGCCGAGATCGGCCGACACGTACAGCTCGCGGCAGCGGGCGATCTCGAAGCGCATCAGCTCGACGAACTCAGGGGTGCAGCGCCGTGGGGTGAGGTCGACTCCGAAGCGGCGCAGATCTTCCTGGGGCACGTACTGCCGGTTGCGGTCGAGGTCTTCGGCGATGTCGCGCAAGAAGTTGGTGAGCTGGAATGCGTTGCCCAGGTCGCGGGCGTGGGCCGTGGCCTCGGGCCGCAACGGCTCGAGGATGGGCAGCATCATCTCGCCGATCACGGCGGCCGAGCCGTCCATGTACACGAGCAGGTCGTCCCAGGTCTCGTAGGTGGCCACAGTGAGGTCCATGGTCATCGACCGCAGGAAGCGGCGGAAGCAGTCGGTGTCGATGTCGAACGCCTTCACCGTGTGCACCACCGCCTTCAGCACGGGGTCGTCGCTGCGGCCGGCGGCGAGGTCGAGGAAGAAGCGGTTGCCGAAGTCGGCGAGGGCATCGGCGCGCCGCTCGACCGACACAGGGCCGAGATCGTCGACGATGTCGTCGGCGTAGCGGCAGAACGCGTACAGCGCCCACACGTGGTGCTGCTTCACACGAGGCAGCACCTTGGTGCTCCAGTAGTAGGTGGTGCCGTACCGCTTGTTCAGCTCGCGACAGCGCGCATAGCTCTCGTCGAGTGTGACGGTGGCGGTGCTCACCGCTGCCGTCCGGCGAACTGCTGCACCCGCTCGGCAGCGAGCTTGCCCGACACCAGCACCATCGGCACACCCACGCCAGGCAGGGTGCTCGACCCGGTGAACACGAGGCCCGGCACCCGCTTGTCGACGTTGTTCGGCCGGAACGGCCCAGTCTGCCGGAACGTATGGGCCAGCGCGAACGGCGTGCCGCGTTCCATGCCCATCGCCTCCCAATCGAGCGGGTCGTAGATGCGTTCGACGACGACGTCGGTGGGATAGCCGAGGCCGGCCACCTTGGCGCGCAGCGAGTCGGTGATTCGGTCGCGCTCGCGACTCCAGTCGATGCGGCCGTCGAGGTTGGGGGTGGGCTCGAGCACATAGATGCTGCTGCACCCAGCGGGCGCCAGCGATGCATCGTCGAGCGAGTGGAGCGTGACGAGGATCGACGGGTCGGGCATGCGCACTCCGTCGTGGATGAGCGCCTTGAACGACGCGTTCCAGTCGTGACCGAAGTGGATGTTGTGGTGGGCTGCCTCGGCGGGAGGCAGGCCCTTCACCCCGGCAACCCACAGCAGACAGCTGGGCGAGTACTTGCCACGGCGGGCCACCCGCGGCGCGTCGACACCACCCAGCAGCGTGCGGTACGCGACGGGCAGGTCGGGGTTGCACACCACGACGTCGGCGGCGATGCGTTCGCTACCGGCGACCTCGACCCCGCTGACGGCGCCGCTGCCGGTGCGCAGGATGCGGGTGACCGGGCTGTCGTAGCGGATGGTGACGCCCGCCTTCTCGACCGCTGCCGCCAGACCGGTGGCCATGGCGTGCATGCCGCCCTCGGGCACGAACACACCCTCGACCGAGTCCATGTAGGTGATGACGGCGTACAGCGACAGCGCCTCGTATGGCGCCAGGCCGGCGTACATCGATTGGAAGCTGAAGATGCGCTGCAGCCGCTCGTCGTCGAAGAAGCTGGCCACCTTGCGGCCGAGCTTGCCGAACCCGCCGAGGCGCACCAGTTCGAGCCCGGCGCGCCACGGCTTCACCAGGTCGAGCACCGAGTCGAAGTTGGCATCGATGAAGTGCGCCATCTCCACCCGGTACAGCTGCTCGAGCCAGTCGCAGAACCGGCCGAACGCCTCGGCCTCGCGGGCGTTGGCGAACTGGCGGATCTCGTCGGTCATCGCCTCGCGGCCGTGGCGAACGTGCAGGGTGCTGCCGTCGGCGTAGACCGCCCGGTACATCGGGTCGACCGGCTTGATGGTGACGAAGTCGGCCATCTCGGCACCCGCGGCGGCAAAGGCATCGGCCAGCAGGTTGGGCATGGTGAGCACAGTGGGCCCGTTGTCGAGACGGAACCCGGCCTCGGTGATCATTCCGGCACGGCCGCCCGGGATGGACTCGCGCTCGACGATGGTGACCGTGTGACCGGCCCTGCTGAGGTGGGCTGCGGCAGCAAGGCCACCGAGGCCTGCGCCGATGACGACGACGTCGAGCGGCCGGCTCATACCTGTCGCCAGCTCACGTAGTGGGCGAGGGCGACGAGTTCGTCGCGTGCCTCCGGGGTGATGTCGGCGGAACGCGCTGAGGCGATCGCCTCGTCGGTGAGCGACGTGATGGATGCTTCGAGGTCGGCCAGCGCGCCGGTGTCGATGATGGCCTGCTGGATGTCGGCCACCTCGTCGTCGCCGAGGTCGGGACGGCCCACCCGATCGAGCACCGCTCGCTGTGCCGGTGTGGCGGCATCGACCGCCCTGGCGAGCAGCGGCGTGGGCTTGCCCTCACGCAGGTCGCCACCCACCGGCTTGCCGGTGACGGCTTCTTCACCGAACGCACCGAGCACGTCGTCGCGCATCTGGAACGCATCACCCAGCGGCAGGCCGTAGGCGCTCAGTTGATCGAGCAGGTCGGTACGGCCCGGTGCGGCGAGCGCGGCGCCGAGGTGGAGCGGCCGCTCGATGGTGTACTTGCCGCTCTTGTAGCGGCAGATCCGCTCGGCCTTGTCGCGGCGGCGGTCGTTCTGCACACCGCCCATGATGTCGAGCACCTGGCCGATGTTCAGCTCGATGCGCAGCTCGTTCCAGATCGACCAAGCGTGGGGCGAGGCTCCGAGCAGCAACTGGTCGGCATAGACGAAGGCGAGGTCGCCCACCAGGATGGCGACACCTTCACCGAAGCGCCGGGCCTCGCCCGCCCAACCGCCCACTCGGTGCTGCTGGGCGAACACGGTGTGGGTGGTGGGGGCACCGCGGCGGCTGGCGGCATCGTCCATCACGTCGTCGTGGAACAGGGCGAAGGCGTGCATCAGCTCGAACGCGCCGCCGGCGTTCACCACCATCGGGTCGTCGGGGTCGCCACCGGCACCTACGAAGCCCCAGTGGGTGAACGCGGGACGGAGGCGCTTCCCACCCGACAGCACGAGCCGACCCACCTCGGCCAGCGGTGCGGCGAGGTCGGGGTCGAAGGCCGTCCAGCGCGTGTACTCGGCGTCGATCAACTCGCGCAGCCGGGCATCGACGCCGGCCGCGATGTGGGCGAGCGAGGGGGGTGGAGGCGACGCAACAGGCACGACGGCAGGCTACGACCGATCCAGCGGCCCTGCGTTCCCGTGATCGGTGACCGTTGGCCCGGCACCCGAGGGTTGTTCGTACACCCGGGTGCCACGTTTCCCTCGGGTGGGCAGCTGCGACTCGGGTGGGCAGCTGCGACTCGGGCGGGCAGCTGCGACTCGGGCGGGCAGCTGCGACTCGGGTGGGCAGCTGCGACTCGGGTGGGCAGCTGCGACTCGGGTGGGCAGCTGCGACTCGGGTGGGCGACTGCGACTCGGATGGGGTCAGGCGTCGCCGAGGTCGGCGACCACCTGGTCGATCTGCAGGCGGGCGTTGCCGATGCGGTCGCGGCACACGGCGATGAGGGCGGCGGCGCGCTGCACCTCGGTGGCCAGCACGTCGACGTCGACGTCGGCCCGCTCGAGCCGCACGAGAATGGCCTCGAGCTCGGCGAGCGCCTCGGCGTAGCCCGTCGGGACGGGTGAATCGGGGGTGGTCATGGCAGGGTCTCCTCGACGGTGCTGCGGGCGCTGCCGCGAGCGAAGGTGGTGATGAGTTCGGTGCCGGGCACGAGTTGGTCGGCGTCGCGCACGGTGTCGCCGGTGGCGGTGCGGGTGATGCTCCATCCGCGCGCCATGGTGTTGACCGGGTCGAGCAGGCGCACTCGGGCGGCGATGCCATCGAGGTGGCGCACCTCGGGCTCGAGCCGGGCCGGTGCTCGGCGCACCCCTGCGACGGCCTGCACCAACTGGGTGTCGGCGCGCTCGACAGCCCGCTCGGCACCGCGTCGCAGCCGGTCGACCCGCTGATGCAGCCGCTCGCTGCTGCGGTCGACGGCCGACACCGTGAGGTGGCCGATGGAGGCGGCCACCGTGTTGAGCCGCACCTCGGCGTCGCGCACGGCCCGATCGGCATGTGCGGTGATGGCCGACCACTGCTGCTCGGCCGACGCCCAGTAGCCGGCGACCCGCTCGACGAGCGCCGCAGCACAGGCGGTGGGAGTTTTCAGCGCCACGTGGGCCACCTCATCGGCCACGCTGCGGTCGATCTCGTGGCCGAGGCCGGTGAGCACCGGCACTGCCGACTGGGCGATGGCCACCGCGATGGACTCGTCGTCGAACGTGGCCAACTCGCTGCGGGCGCCGCCGCCGCGGATGAGCACCACCGCATCGAGGTCGGTGCGCCGGCCGAACGCCGTGAGCGCGCGCGTGATCTGCGCGACGGCCTGGTCGCCCTGCACGCGCACATCGGTGACCTGCAGGTGGAAACCGAGCCCGCTGCGTTCGATCTCGTGGCGAAAGTCGGCCCAGGCGGCGCTGTCGATGCTGGTGACCACACCCACCCGCAGCGGGGCCGGCGACCACGGCACACGCCGGTTGGCATCGAACAACCCGGTGGCCACCAGCCGACGAATGACCGCGTCGCGCTGCATGGCCAGGTCGCCGAGCGTGAACCGCGGGTCGATGTCGACCATCTTCAACCCGAGGCGGCCACCCGGCGCATAGAAGTCGAGTTGCCCGAAGATGCGCACCTGCAACCCGTCGGCCAGGCGCACCCCGCTGCGTTCGAGCAGTGGCCGCAGCCGGGCCCGGGCCGGGGCGAAGAACTGCACGTTGAGCGTGGCCTTCCCCTCGGCCGTCTGCTCGACCAGGGTGAAGTAGGCGTGCGGGCCACCGACGCGCCACCCCTGGATCTCGCCGCGCACCCACACGCCGTCGCCGAACCCGCGGCGCAGTACGCCGTTGATGGCATCGGCGAGTTCGCCCACCGAGTAGGTGGGTTCGGCATCGCCGTCGAGGTCGAACGCTGCCTGGCTCATGGTGGCGTCACCTTACGCGCCGGCCTCGACGCCGACGCCCGGATCCGCCGCCGGGTCGAGCTCGAAGCCGGGTGCGGCCTCGAGCTGTCGGTCGGCGCGCAGGTCGTCGATACGGCGCAACGGCCGTTCGAGCGCTCGGCGACGGGTAGTGGCCAACTCGTCGAACGACCGGGCGACGGTGTCGAACTGACGCTTCACCTTGTCGACCGCATCGCCGTACTTGGTGAACTGCTGGCTGAACGCCCCCAACAACTGCAGGATCTCGTTGCTGGTCTGCTCGACAATGTACTGGTCGTGCGCCTGGCGGATGACCCCCAGGAAGGCGAACAGCGTGAGCGGGCTGCACAGCACGATGTTGCTCTGCAACGCCTCGTCGATGAGGCCGGCATCGCTTTCGTGGATGAACCCGGCCAGCGATTCGTTGGGCACGAACAGCAGCACCGTGTCGACAGCAGGGCGCTGGTCGGTGGCTGCGTACTCGCGCCGGGCCAACTCGCGGATGCGCCCCCGAACGTCGCGGAGGAAGGCGACACGGTGCTGTGCCCGCTCGGCATCGGAGCCCGCCTCGAGATAGCGCAGGTAGGCCGCCATCGGGAACTTCACGTCCATGAACAGCACCTGACCCCGAGGCAGGACGAACGTGATGTCGGGGATACCCGTGCCCTCGCCCACCAGCGCCGTGCGCTTCACGTAGTTGACCCCCTCGTGGAGACCGGCGAGGCGCAGCACGTCGTCGGCCATGCGCTCGCCCCACTGCCCACGGGCGTTCGAACTGGCGAGTGCCTCGCGCAGGCCCGCTGCCGTGGCCGACAGCTGCTGGGTGGCGTGGGCGTGGTGCTGCAACGAGCGGTCGACCTGACCGAAGCGCTGTGCCGTGGACTCGCCCAGTTGCTGCACCAGCGAACTGAGCCGGCCGATGTCGGCCGCGACCGTGCGCTGCACCTCGTCGAGGCTGGGGCCGGACGCCGCTGGCGGCAACGACGGCCCGGGCAGTGGCACCGTCGGAGCGGCCCGACGGCCGGCGAGCAGCCAGGCGATGGCCGCGGATGCGGCCGCCAGCAGGACGACGAGGACGATGACGAGAACGGTCATGGAGGTCACAACGACATGATGCCGAGGGGGTGTGACAGCCGAACTCTGCCCACGAAGGCACCCGCGGATACCGTGCCCAGCGTGGTGACCACCCAGACCATCGAGCTCCTCGGGCGCGACGGCATCCGCCTCGTCGGCGATGCCGTGGGCGACCCCGCCGATCCGCCGGTGCTGCTGGCGCACGGCGGCGGGCAGACCCGGCACTCGTGGCACACCACCACCACCTATCTCGGCACCCACGGCTGGTACGCCGTCTCGCTCGACCTGCGCGGCCACGGCGACAGCGCGTGGGCGCCCGACGGCGACTACAGCGTCGAGGCCTTCTCGAGCGACCTCATCGAGGTGTGCCGCACGCTCGGCCGACCGGCGCTCATCGGCGCATCGCTCGGCGGCACGTCGTCGCTACTCGCCCTCGGCCGCACCGCCGACGCCCCATGCGGTCGAGCCCTGGTGATGGTCGACATCGCCCCCCACATCGAGGTGTCGGGCGCCGACCGCATCCTCACGTTCATGCGCACGAACATGGAGCAGGGCTTCGCCTCGCTCGACGAGGTGGCCGACGCAGTACACGCCTACAACCCGCACCGGCCCCGCCCCACCGACCTGTCGGGTCTGCGCAAGAACGTGCGCCAGCGCGAGAACGGGCGCTGGTACTGGCACTGGGACCCCGCGTTCATGAGCATCCGCCCGGTCGACGACGAGTCGCGTACCCGCGCCCATCGCGCCGAATACCTCGACGACGCAGCACGCAGCCTGACGGTGCCCACCCTGCTGGTGCGCGGCAGGCAGAGCGATCTCCTCAGCGAAGAGGGCGCCCAGCAGTTCCTGCGTACCGTGCCGCACGCCGAGTACGCCGACGTGGGCGGCGCCGGGCACATGGTGGCGGGCGACCGCAACGATGCGTTCAACGACGCCGTCGTGTCGTTCCTCGACCGTGTGCGGACAGGCGAGCATCCGTGACCGACAGCGCAACCCCCGCTCCGTCCGCTGAGCCGCGGATCGTTCGCGCCGGCCGTTGGGCCTGGGCGGCGGTCGGCATCGTCGTCCTCGCCAGCATCGTCGTCTCGGCGCTCACTGCGGTGGGCGGCCTCGTGCTGCCGATCGTGTTCGGCATCGTGCTCGCCGTCGTCTTCCGACCTGCCGTCGGGTGGATGGTGCGGCGCGGCATCAACCCCAGCATCGCCGCCGCCGCAGTGGTCCTCGGCCTGCTCGGTCTGCTGATCGGCGTCATCACGCTCACGGTGATCGGTGTGGCGCAGCAACTCGACGAGATCGGCTCGGCCATCTCGGCAGCGCTGGCCGAGGCCGGCCTCGACGCGCCCACCATCGACCGGGTGCGCGAGTCGCTCGAGTCGATCAGCCCGATGCTGACCAAGGGTTTCCTCGCCGTGGTGATCGGTGGCGTGGAGGCGGTCACCGCCCTCGGCGCGGCCGGCCTGATGGGTGCGCTGATCATGTACTACGTGCTGCGCGATGGTGGCGTCCTGCGGCGACGGCTGATCCGGATGACCCCCGCGTCGCGTCGCGACGACGTCGATGCATGGCTCGCCGACAGCATCGACGGGCTGCGCCAGTACGGCATGGGGCGCACCGTGCTGTCGGCCATCGTCGCTGCGATCACCGCGGTCACCGCGATCGTCCTCGGCCTGCCCCTGGTGCTCACGATTGCCGTGGTCAACTTCATCGGCGGGTACGTGCCCTATCTCGGTGGCCTGATCGGTGGCGGATTGGCCGTGACGGTGGCGTTCGCCGACGGCGGCATCGTGCCCGCCGTGGTGATGCTGATCGTCTCGTTGCTCAGCAACCTGCTGCTCGAGAACTTCGTCGAACCGAAGGTGATGGGCGATCGCCTCGACATGCACCCGGCGCTGGTGCTGGTGATCACCTCCCTCGGCGGCGTGATCGGCGGTCTCGTCGGACTGATGCTCGCCGTTCCCTTCGCTCTCGTCGTCCGAGCCGGATTCTCGCGGGTGCTCGGCCTCGGAGCACTGGCGACAGCAGCGAGCCGAGCCCAGAGCGAACTCCGGAAACTGACCGGAACCGAGTGAGCGGCCCCACCGCTCGGGTGACCACCTCCGAAGGGTCCGATGCAAACGCCGGCCCGCGCACCGCGGGCGACCGCGAGTTCATCATCCTCGTCATCGCGCTCATGGCGTGCGGCGCGCTCGCCATCGACACGATTCTTCCCGCCTTCGCCGACGTGCGGGCCGATTTCGGCATGCCGGCCGACTCGACCCGCGTGGGCTGGTTGGTGACCGCGTTCTTCCTGGGCCTCGCCGTCGGCCCGTGGCTCTACGGCCCCGCATCCGACCGGTTCGGTCGGCGGCGGCCGCTGCAGGCGGGGTTGGTGTTGTATGTGCTGAGCGCTGTCGTCGCGGCGCTGGCAACGTCGTGGACTGTGATGGTCGCCGCGCGGTTCGTCTGGGGCCTCGGCGCCGCCGGGCCGCGTTCGCTCTCGGTCGCGATGGTTCGTGACCGCTACAGCGGCGATGCCATGGCCCGGCTGATGTCGGTGATCATGGCGGTGTTCCTGCTCGTCCCGATCCTGGCACCTGCTGTCGGTGCCGGGTTGATCGCCGTGTTGCCGTGGCGAGCGGTCTATTGGTTACCGGCCGTGGTCGCCATCGCGCTCTTGGTCTGGACCCGCCGGCTACCCGAGACCCTGACGCCCGAGCGGCGCCGACCGTTCACGGTTGCTGCAGTCGGCACCGCCTGCCGCGAGGTGGTGTCGAACCGCCAGACGCGTGCGTTCACAGTGGCGATGACGTTCCTGTTCGGCGTGATGACCACCTACCTCGCCGGCTCCGAGATCGTCGTCGGTGAAGTGTTCGGCTACGGCGAGTGGTTCCCGGCGTTCTTCGGTGTGATCGCGGTGCTCCTGGCGATCAGTTCGCTCAACAACGCCCGGCTGGTGCAGCGCATCGGCCTGACCCGCCTCGTGCGGAGAATGTCTCAGGTCGGTGTGTTGACCGCATGGATCCTCGTGGCCGTGTCGCTCAGCGCTGGAGGTCGCCCGAACTTCTGGCTCTTCACGATCGCTCTAGCCGGCGTCATCCCCGTCGCGCAGGGACTCGTGCCCAACTGCAACACCGCCGCCATGCAGCCGTTGCCGCACGTGGCCGGTACCGCCTCAGCCGTCATCGGCACGGTCACCACGGCGGGCGGCGCGCTGCTGGGAGGTCTCGCCACCAGCGCGTTCGATGGGACGGTGCGACCCTTCGCGCTGGCGATCGCCATCTTCATCTCGATCGCGTCAGCGCTGATCCTGCTGGTCGCCACCGAGCGTGCCTGACCCATTGCGGGGCGGTACGCAGCACGTACACCAGCACGAACACCCCGGTGCACACCAGAGCGATCGTCGCTCCCGGTGAGACATCGAGGTGATACGCGATGATCAGCCCCGACACACCGCTGAGTTCGGCGATCGCGATGGCGATCAGCGTCATGGTGGGCGTGCGCCTCGCCACCAGCTGTGCCGTCGCAGCCGGGGTGACCACCATCGCCACGGCCATCACCGTGCCGACGGTGCGCAGGCTCACCACCACACTCACCGCCACGAGCACCAGGAGCACGGTGTCGACCGCTGTGACCTTCACCCCGACCTGGATGGCGTGCTGGCGGTCGAAGGTGGCGAGACGGAGGTCTCGGCCGACGAGGCCGAGTGTCGCGAGCGCGGCGCCGCAGAGCACGACGTTGGTGACGATGTCGGCCGTCGAGACGGTGAGGATCCGACCGAACAGGAAGTGCGTGAGTTCGACACCGGTGCGTTGGCGTGAGATCACGATCACACCGACGGCGAACAAGCCGGTGCCGACGATGCTGACCACCGACTCGGCGCCGAGGCCGCGGTGCTGCAACAGCGCGGCGAGGGCCAACGCCATCAGCACCGCGAGCACCAGGGCACCCCACAGCACGCTCACTCCGGCGGCATAGGCCACGGCGACACCGGCGAGGGTGCCGTGTCCGAGTGCGTCGCCGAGGTTCGCCATCCGGCGTAGCACCACCCATGTCCCCACGGCTGGTGAGAGCACCCCGACGATGAGCGTGGCCACCAGGGCTCGTTGCATGAAGTCGGAGGAGAACGGCTCCCAGAGTGCGCTCACCTCACGCCACCGCGACCGTGGCCCCGAACACCGACTCGAGCACGTCGCCGACCAAGACCTCCTCGGGTGGCCCATCGGCGATGAGCGTGCCGTTCACTGCCAGACATCGATCGAAGTGACGCCGCGCGAGGGCCAGGTCGTGCATGGCCACGACCACCGCAGCGCCGCTTGCCGTGACCTGGTGCAGCATGTCGAGCAAGGTCAGGGTCGTGGGCCGGTCGACGCCCGCCATCGCCTCGTCGAGGAGTACCACCTTCGCCTCCTGGGCCAGCGCTCGGGCCACGAACACCCGTTGCACCTGCCCGCCGGAGAGTTCGCTCAGCCGCGCCGCACCGCGGTCGCCGAGGCCGACCCGTTCCAACGCCGCGCGTGCGGCCCCGATGTCGGCCGCGGAGTCGCGGCGCCACCACCGCCCGAATCGGCGCCGGCCGGATCGCACCACTTCGTCGACGGTGATGGGGAAGAGGCGGTCGACAGCACTGTGCTGGGCGACATAGGCGAGGTCGAGACGGTCGGGCCGATGATGGCACTCGTGTCCCTGTACCGAGACGAACCCGCTGTGCGGGACCAAGCCGACGACCGCCTTCAGCAGCGTCGACTTCCCGGCACCGTTCGGACCGATCAGCGCGACGAGTTCGCCCGGCTGCAGCGAGAACGACACGCCGGCCAGCGCGACCCGGTCGCCGTACCTGACGCCGACGTCGCTGAGCCGGAGGAGCGGCTTGCTCACGAACAGCCGAGACCGGCGCGCAGCGCGGCGAGGTTCGCCCGCTGCACCGTGAGGTACGACTCGCCCGCCGCGAGCTGCTCGTCGGACAGGGTCTCGACCGGGTCGAGCACATCGGTGTCGGCACCGATCTCGCGCGCCACCGTCTCGGCCAGGTCGGGTGGGAGGTTCTCCTCGAAGTAGATCACCGACACGTTGTCGGCTGCCGCTGCAGCCGCCACCGCCTCGAGCGTCGACGGTGACGGTTCGACCTCGGGCGAGATGCCGGCGATGGAGATCTGGGTGAGCCCGAAGCGTCGAGCGAGGTACTCGAAGGCGCGGTGGCTGGTGACGATCACGTCCGACGCGCACTGGGCAAGACCGGCCTCCATCTCGTCGTCGAGGCGCTCGAGTTCGGCCAGATACGCATCGCGGCCCCGCTCGTAGATCTCACGACCGTCGGGGTCGAGGTCGGCGAGCGCATCGCTGACCGCACGGGTCATCGCCATCATGTTCTGCGGGTCGAGCCACACGTGCGGGTCGTCTCCGGTTGCGAGGACCTCACCGTCGACCTCACCGTCGGTGCCGGGCAACTGCTCGCCGACCGGTAGCAGGCGCAACCCCTCGAGGAGGTCGATGATCCGCACCTGGTCGTCCAGTCCGGCAACGGCATCTTGGACTCCGGGCTGGAAGTCGGCACCGAAGTAGACGACCAGGTCGGCCGTCGCGAGCGCCTCCAGCTGCTTCGCGGTCGGCTCGTAGTCGTGGGCCCCACCGCCGGGGGGGACCAGGCCCACCACGTCGGCCCGCTCGCCGGCGACGGCGCGAGCAACTTCCTCGATCGGGGCGAAGGCCGCATAGACCATCGGCGTGCCGGTGCCGGGGCCGGTGCCGACGTTGTCGTCGTCGCCGCCGCACGCACCGAACATGACGCTGCAGGCGATCGCCATCGAGCCGACGAATGCACGCCGGTTCATCGTGCACCCCCCAGCGACCGGGCGGCGGCGAGCACCTGCTCAGGGATCACCCGGCCGGGAGTGAGCACGCGGCCGGTTCGAGGCTCGACGGTGGCGGTTCCGCCGCTCGGGAAGCGGATCTCGACCGTGCCGTCGGCCAGCAACGTGAGGCGATGGGTGATGACGCCGCTGCAGTCGAGCAGCGATGTGGTGATCAAGTCGGAGGTTGCCATCGGGCCATGTTATGATAATGATTCTCATAATTGCAAGAGACCAGCTGTCGGTCCCTCGCCACTTCCTCCCTCCTTCCCCTCTCCTTCCACGAAAGGCGCGCCATGGACGATCGGGTCCCCGTCACGGTCATCACCGGTTTCCTCGGTTCCGGCAAGACCACGTTGCTCAACCACATCCTCACCGAGCAGCACGGCAAGCGGATCGCCGTCATCGAGAACGAGTTCGGCGAGATCGGTATCGACGACGCATTGGTGATCGATGCCGACGAGGAGATCTTCGAGATGAACAATGGCTGCATCTGCTGCACCGTGCGCGGCGATCTGATCCGCATCCTCGGCAACCTCATGAAGCGCCGCGACAAGTTCGACCATATCCTCGTCGAGACCACCGGTCTGGCCGACCCTGCTCCTGTGGCGCAGACCTTCTTCGTCGACGACGAGGTGAAAGCACAACTCAGACTCGACGCCATCGTCACCGTCGTCGACGCCAAGCACCTACCGCAACACCTCGATGACGACAAGCCCGAGGGGATCGAGAACGAAGCCATCGAACAACTCGCGTTCGCCGACCGGATCCTGCTGAACAAGATCGACCTCGTCGATGAAGCCGAGCGCGCCTCGGTCGAGCGGCGCATCCGGGCCATCAATGCCAACGCCGAGATCATCCCGACCACGATGAGCAACGTCGATCTCGACCGCATCCTGGGGGTCGGCGCGTTCGATCTGACCAAGGTGCTCGAAATGGAGCCCGAGTTCCTCGTGGACAGCGAGCACCAGCACGACCAGTCGGTCACATCGGTCGGTATCGAGTTGCCTGGCGGAACGGCGATCGACAAGATCAACGACTGGCTGGGCTGGTTGCTCGGCACCAAGGGTGTCGACATCTTCCGGATGAAGGGCGTGCTCAACATCGACGGCGCTGAACAGCGCTACGTCTTCCAGGGCGTCCACATGCTGTTCGACGGCCAGCCCGACCGACCCTGGCAGCCCGACGAACCCCGGTTGAACCGGATGGTGTTCATCGGCCGCAACCTCGACCGCGAGGAACTGACCGACCGGTTCCGCGCCTGCCTCGTGTCATGAACGTGGACCTTCGGCCGAGCAGCGGGCCGGCCGTCCGGGTGGGCGACTACGTGAGCGCACTCGCCTGGTCGGCCGACGGATCGCGGCTCGCGGTCGGCTCGCTCGACGGCACGACTGCGATCGTCGACGACGACGGACTGGTGCAGCACCCCCCGCTGCACGAGTTCGGCGTCACCCAGGTGGCGTGGTCGCCCACCGCCGACCTGCTGGCCACCGGCGGGCAGGACGGACGGGTTCGTCTCTGGTCGGCTGCCGACGGCACCGTGCTCGGCGAGGTGACGGCCCGGGGATGGTGCGGCGACATCGTCTGGCGACCGGACGGGGCAGAGTTCGCTGCCGCCATCGGCAACGAAGTGATCCGCGTCGCGACCGACGGGAGCGAACACCTCCGCCATGGCGCGCATCCGTCGACGGTGGCATGCCTGGGGTACACCCCCGACGGCCGCCACCTCGGGGCTGGGCTGTACGGCGGGGTCTGGTGGTACCAGGGCGACACGAAACCGACCAAGCGGTTCGAGTGGAAAGGGTCGTTGCTCGCGCTCGCCATCGCACCCAACGGCAAGTGGGCGTGCTCGGGGAACCAGGACGCATCGGTGCACTGCTGGCGGCTGTGGAGCGGCGACGAACTGACCATGAACGGCTACCCGGCCAAGGTCGAACACCTGGCCTGGGACGACCGGTCGCGCTTGCTCGCTGTGGGCAACCTCGGTGAGGTGACGGTGTGGGACTTCTCCGGCAAGGGCCCCAAGGGCAGTCGACCCAAACAACTCGACGGCCACGCGCGGCGCGTCGCCGATGTCGGCTTCCAGCCGCTCAGCACCCTGTTGGCCTCGGCCGGCGCCGATGGTCGCCTGTGCCTGTGGGATCCCACAGCCAGCCGACGAAGCCTGCTCGCGTCGCTCCAGTTCGACGAAGAGATCGCATGCATCGCCTGGTCGCCGGCCGGCGACGAGATCGCGGTCGGCCTCGCCGATGGACTCGTCACGCTCGTCGAGGTCGCCGATGGCCGACGCTGACCCGCTCCGATCCGCCGCGGTGGAGCTCGTCACGAGCCGACCGCGAGGCGCCTTCTCGGTGCTCGTCTGCCGCGGGTGTTGCTGCGGCACCTCGCGCAAGCACCCCGATGTCGATCACGACGCCCAGGTCGCGGTGCTCTCGTCCGGGGCGCTTCGTGGTGGAGGTCGGTGCCGGGTGGTCGACTGCCTCGACGAGTGCTCGGCATCGAACGTGGTCGTCGTCCGTCGCCACGACGGGCACCCGGCCACCTGGCTCGGAGGCGTTCTGTCGGCCGACGACACGGCCGCTGTGGCCGACTGGCTCGCAGCGGGGGCCGGGGCCTCGTCGATGCCGGCCGTCGTCGCTCACCGGGTGATGACCCGTACCACCGCCTGACCCGGCGGACCGGCCCCGACACCCGTGGGCCACTGCGGCATCTGCGATCATGCGGACGGTCGTCACGACCGCCACGGACGACACAGGGGGACCTCGTGGAACTGCACCCAGACGCCGCCGGCTTCGATGCCGCTCGGCTCGACCGCATCGCCACCCACCTCGAGAGCCGCTACATCGCCCCGGGGAAGATCGCCGGCTGCGAGGTGGCGGTTGGTCGACACGGGCACCTCGCCTATCGCGCCAGCTTGGGCCTGCGCGACCGCGAGCGCGCCACCCCTCTCGGCGACGACACGATCTACCGCATCTTCTCGATGACCAAGCCGATCGTGTCGATCGCGCTGATGCAGTTGTTCGAGCAGGGCACGTTCCAGCTCGACGACCCGGTGGCCCGGGTGGTGCCGAGCTGGCGGAACCATCGGGTGTGGGTGAGCGGTCGTGGCGACGACATGATCACCGAACCGGCGCACCGACCCATCAGCTTCCGCGACCTGCTCAGCCACACCAGCGGCCTCACCTACGGCGGGGTGTTGCCGGGCATGGGCGACCAGCACCCGATCGACGAGATCTACCGCGCCCACCAGATCCGCAGCGCCGGCGTGTCGGCGACGATGGCCGAGTTCATGGACCGCCTCGGCCAGGTGCCACTGCGCTTCCAGCCGGGCACGGCCTACATGTACTCGCTCGCCACCGACGCGTGTGGCGCGCTGGTCGAGCTGATGAGCGGCCAGTCCCTGCCCGACTACCTGCGCGAGCACATCCTCGGTCCACTGGGCATGCACGACACGGCGTTCCAGGTTGCACCCGACAAGGCCCACCGCTTTGCGGCGAACTATGCGCGGATGCCCGACAAGACCACCACCTTGCTCGATGATCCGGCGACGAGCGCGTACCTGCGCCCGCCGGCGTTCGTGTCGGGCGGCGGTGGACTCACCGGCACCCTGGCCGACTACACCCGGTTCTGCGAGATGCTGCGTCGCCGCGGCGAACTCGACGGGCACCGCATCGTCGGCCCGCGCACGCTGTCGCTGATGCGGATGAACCACCTGCCCGGCGGCAAAGACCTGGCCGCGCTCGACGTCGAACTGCTCACCCAGTACGGCAACGTCGGCGTGGGCTTCGGTCTCGGCTTCGCGTCGACCATCGATCAGGTGGCCACGGGCGCCCTCACCCGCGGCGACTTCTACTGGGGCGGCGCAGCATCGACTGCCTTCTGGGTCGACGATGTGGAAGACCTGTGGGTGGTGTTCATGACCCAGTTGATGCCGAGCGGCACCTTCGACTTCCGCGGTCAGTTGCGAAGTCTTGTGTACAGCGCCATCGTCGACTGACGGGGCACGGCGACGCCCGTCGGTCAGCCGGCAGGCGGCAGTTCCACCTCGGCAAGCGGTACGCCGCATCGGGCCGCGAGCGCCTCGACCACCAACTCGTGATCGGCACGTTGCGGCAGGCCCGACACCGTGACCACACCCACGCAGCCCGTGCCTCGCACGAGAATTGGGAATCCGCCACCGTGGCCTGCGTGGTCGCGTGGGTCGAGCGCCATCTGGTCGAGGATCGACCTCCCGTCGCGCCGTTCCTCGCGGCCCACTGCGTACGACGGGCGGTGCAGCACCTCCACCACGTTGCGCTTG
Organism: Ilumatobacteraceae bacterium; assembly: GCA_044359565.1. Taxonomy (GTDB): domain Bacteria; phylum Actinomycetota; class Acidimicrobiia; order Acidimicrobiales; family Ilumatobacteraceae; genus VFMC01. The sequence continues at coordinate 6,343 of JBIKLX010000016.1, read as the reverse complement.
CGGCGTGCCCAGTCGGCGTTCGCCGGCGCCGTGCCGGGCATCGCGGTGAGGAACACCGTGGCACCGTGCAGCCGCACCTCGATGGTGACCGCCACACCACGGGCCTCGGCCCGGGCGCGCAGATCACTGCCCAACACCCACGCAGCCTGCTCGTCGAACGCAGCGAACTGGAGTCGCTGCAACTGCACCTCGATACGCGCCAGATCGGCCGCAGGATCACTCATGGTCTCTGTGATAGCAGCCCGGACGCGCAACAGCCCCCTTGCGGGGGCTGTTCAGCGCGCTCGAAGGGACTCGAACCCCTAACCTTCTGATCCGTAGTCAGATGCTCTATCCATTGAGCTACGAGCGCAACGCGATCAGCGAGTGTAGCCCTCGTGGCGGCGAACACCACCAGCGATTGCCCCACCCCGACCGAGGTTCAGCCGCCCCAGGGTCCCCAGCCGCCGGCGCGGTTGTACAGGGCCAGCGCCGCGTTCGCGTTCACGAGCGGGTCGAACAACTGCGACGAACTGGTCACGCCGATGGTGGCCAACCACGACTTGTGGGCGTTCCAGTGGAGCTGGAACAGGCCGAAGCAGCACCAGTTCCGCACGCCGGGCTTGTGGTTGCTCTCGCGCCAGGCGATGGCGAGCGCCTTCTCCTCCTGGTCGTCGGGCCACACGGCACGGATGATCGCCTCGACCTCGGCCCGGGTGTAGGTGCGCTGCGGCACCGTGGTGGCGGGTGCTGTCGTGGGGGCCGGCGCCGGTGCGGTGGTGGGTGCGGAGGGAGCGGTGGCACCCTGCGGGAGACAGACCGAGCGACCGGCGTAGAGCGGTGTCGATGCGTTGGCGTTGTTCGCGGTGTACAGCGCCGACACCTTCACCTTCGCCCGCTTGGCGATGATGCTCCAGCCATCGCCGGCACGCACCGTGTACTTCGACGCGCACGACGCGCCGCCCGAGCCGGTGCCCGACGGGGCGGCGACGGCCGTGGTGGTGGGAACGCTGGCGGCCGCTGGCACGCACAGGGTCTGGCCCGGCGTGATGGGCGTGCGGTGGGTGGCACCGTTCACGGCGTACAGCTCGCGGGGCCTCACGCCCACCCGGGCGGCGATGACGGTCCATCCGTCGCCGGCGCGCACCTGGTAGGTCTTCGCGCATGACGGCGACTTCGAGGCCGGAGCGACAGGAGCGGCCTGTGCCGTTGTCGCCAGCGCGGTACCGCTGGCGACGAGTGTGGTGAGTGCTGCGATGCGCAGCGCGAACGAGTGCCGGAGCGCGCCTCGGCGCGGGCTGGACGGACGGTCGGAGCCGGTGCACAGGATGTCAGCCATCGTCGATCTCCTCTCGTTGACGACAATGATGACGAATGGTTTACACGCCTCGTCACACAAATGCAACATATCGACACAGAGACCCGGGAACGACGACGACCCGGCGGCTTTCGCCACCGGGCCGTTCACCGTGCGGAGAGGGTGGGATTTGAACCCACGGACCACGTTTCCGTGGTCCCCGCATTAGCAGTGCGGTCCATTCGACCTGGCTCTGGCACCTCTCCTCGTGGACGGGAATGCTACCGCAGCCTCGATCGGGAACACATCCGGACATCGCGGTGTTGGACACCCCCGTGCAAGCCCCCGCCCCCCACCCCGCATCCGCCGTCACCGTCTACTGGCGGCCCGGCTGCCCCTTCTGCAGCAGCCTGTTCCGCCAGCTCGAGCGGGCCGACATCGCCCACGAGCGGGTGAACATCTGGGAGCACCCCGATGCCGCAGCCGTGGTGCGCGGCATCGCCAACGGCAACGAGACCGTGCCGACGGTGGTGGTGGGCACCATCGGGATGGTGAACCCCTCGGCCGCCCAGGTGTCGGCCGCGCTCGCAGCACGCTGACCCCGACGGACGGTCATCGACAGGCGGTCATCGGCGTGCCGGATAGCGTCGGGCAACGTCATGCATGTGCTCCTCATCACCCTCGACCAGTTCCGCAGCGACTGCCTGTCGAGCGCCGGCCACCCGCTGGTGCACACGCCGAACCTCGACGCCCTGGCGGCGGCCGGGGTGCGCTTCGCCCGCCACTACAGCCAGGCCACGCCGTGCTCACCGGGACGCGCCGCGCTGTACACCGGCACCTACCAGATGAACAACCGGGTGGTGGCCAACGGCACCCCGCTCGACGCACGCATCGACAACGTCGCCAAGGCCGGCCTGCGCGCCGGCTACCACCCCGTGCTGTTCGGCTACACCGACCAGAGCATCGACCCGCGTGAGGCCACCGGCCCCGACGACCCGCGCATGCAGACCTACACGGGCGTGCTGCCCGGCTTCGACCCGGTGCTGCACCTGCCCGACGAACACGGCCCTTGGCTCGAGTGGCTGGCCGAGCACGGCTACACCGACCTCGGCGGCGGCTACGACGCACTGGGCACCGAGCACGAACGGCCCGCCGAGGTGAGCGTCTCGGCGTTCCTGACCGAGCGGTTCCTCGGCTGGCTCGACCAGCGGCCGGCGGACGAGTCGTGGTTCGCCCACCTCTCGTACCTGCGGCCGCATCCGCCCTACGCCGCCGCCGGACACTTCGCCACGATGTACGACCCGGCCGACGTGGGCCTGCCCGTGGCCCCGCTCGACACCGACTGGCGCCACCCGCTGCACGACGCGGCGATGGCAGTGAGCGGTGCCCCCACCGACGAGGCCGCGATGCGTCATCTGCGCGCCCAGTACTTCGGCATGATCAGCGAGGTCGACGCCCAACTCGGCCGCATCTGGCAGGCGCTGCAGGCGAACGGCATGTGGGACGACACCCTGGTGGTGATCACCGCCGACCACGGCGAACAGCTCGGCGACCACGGGCTGCTGCAGAAGCTGGGCTACTTCGAGGAGAGCCACCACATCGTCGGCATCGTGCGGCACCCGCACCACCCGCAGGCGCACGGCACGGTGGTCGATGCGTTCACCGAGAACGTCGACATCTTCCCCACCCTGTGCGAGGCGATGGGCATACCCGTTCCGGCACAGTGCGACGGCCTGCCACTCACCCCGTTCCTCCGCGGAGACGATCCGCCGTGGTGGCGCGACGCCGCGCACTGGGAGTACGACTGGCGCTACCTCTTCATCGACGGCTCGCCGCACGAGTGGCCGTGGGACCGGCGGCTGGAACGACAGCACCTGGCCGTGCTGCGCGACCGCGATGGCGCGTACGTGCAGTTCGCCGACGGCACGTGGCTGTGCTTCGACCTGGTGGCCGATCCGACGTGGCGAACGCTCGTCGACGACCCGGCCGTCGTGCTGCGTTACGCCCAGGCGATGCTGCTGTGGCGCTCGCACCACACCGACCGCACCCACACCGACATGCTGGTGACGGCTGGTGGTGTCGGTCGCCTGCCCGATCCGGTGATGACCGTACCCACGCCACTGCCGTAGGAGGCGAGCCGTTCGTCAGCCGCGCAGGCGCACCGACAGACAGGTGACGCAGCCCTCCAGTTTCACGTACTCGGAGATGTCGACCACCACCGGCTCGAGGCCACGGGCGCGCAGCAGGTCGGCCGAGGCCGGGCAGTCGGCGCTCATCAGCACCCGGTTGCCACCCAGCAGCACCACATGGGCACCACCCTCCTCGGGCATGGCGAGGAACGTGGGAAACACGGTGGGGTCATCGACCAGCGGCTCGTAGCCGATCACCGTGCCATCGGGCAGCGCCGTGACCGCCGACTTCAGGTGCAGCACCTTGCTGAGCGGAACGGTGACCACGGTGGCACCACGGGGCTCGAGGAACGCGGCCAACTGGCGGATGCCCTCGGCGTTGGTGCGACCGCCGCGACCCACGTAGATGGTGTCGCCCACCTTCAACACGTCGCCGCCGTCGAGCGTGCCGGGAGCGACGATGTGCTCGACCGTGTAACCCAGCGCTGCCACCGCCGCCTCGGCCGCGGGGGTCTCGGGTTGGCGGCTCGCGGCCCCCGGCAGGGCGATGACAGCGACGTCTCGGAACACCAGCATCGTGTCTTCGACGAACACCGAGTCGGGGCATTCGGGCGCCGGCGGCACCTCGACGATCTCCCAGCCGTCGGCTCGCAACACGTCGACGTATGCCTGCCACTGCTGCCCGGCCAGGGCGACGTCGACCGGGCTGCGTTCGATGTGGGTGACGATGCCGTCGGCGAGCAGGGGGCTGGGACGCCTGACGAGGGCACGAACAGGGACAGATGCAGTCGACACGACCCCTCACGCTAGGGCCCCTGCGAGCGAGGCTGGCGCACCTCGTCCCTCTACAGTGGGGGTGTCAGTGGCCCGCGGGCCGTTCGGCTGGCGGGTTCACCCGCTCGCCGGCACAGGAGACGGAGGCCCCCGTGAGCGGCAACGCCAAGTACGCACACCGCAACACCGGAATCATCAGCGTGGAAGCGGTCGAACCGCCCGAGGCCGTCAGTTCCGATTGGATCGATGAGCAACTCGCCGTCACCTACAAGCGCTGCGGGCTGCGGTCGGGGCTGCTGGCCGACCTGGCCGGCATCAAGGAACGCCGGTGGTGGCCCGACGGGTTCACGTTCGACCAGGCGGCCGCCCTCGCCGGTCGCCAGGCCATCGACGCAGCCGGCATCGACCCGGCCGAGATCGGCATGCTCATCTCCACCTCGGTGTGCAAGCACCACCTCGAGCCGTCGGTGGCCTGTGCCGTGCACCATCAGCTCGGCCTGTCCACGTCGTGCACCAACTTCGACCTCGCCAACGCTTGCCTCGGCTTCGTCAACGCCATGCACCTCGCGGCCACGGCCATCGATGCCGGCCTCATCCGTTACGCGCTCATCGTCGACGGTGAAGGCAGCCGCTACACCCAGTTGGCCACCATCGCCCGACTGCAGCAGCCCGACGCCACGGCCGACGACGTGTTCGCCGAATTCGCCTCGCTCACCCTCGGGTCGGGTGCAGCCGCCATGGTGCTCGGGTCGCTCGACCAGCACCCGGGCGCGCACCGGCTGGTGGGCGGCGTCACCCGGGCCGGCACCGAACACCACACCCTGTGCGTCGGCACGCTCGACCGCATGACCACCGACACCAAGGGCTTGCTCGATGCCGGCCTCGATCTGGCCGAGGCGGCGTGGCGCGATGCCCGGGCCGACTACGACTGGGCCGACGGACTCGACCGCTACATCGTCCATCAGGTCAGCGCCGTGCACACCCGACTCATCTGCGACCGGCTGGGCATCGACCCGTCGCGGGTGCCGCTCACCTATCCGCACTACGGCAACGTGGGCCCGGCCGCCATCCCCATCACCCTCGCCGGCGCCGCGCCCGACATCCGCTCCGGCGAACGGGTGCTGTGCATGGGTATCGGCTCGGGGCTGAACACCAGCTTCACCGAGCTGGTGTGGTGAGACCGGCGCGGTGAGCGCAACACGGCGCATCACACCCTCACTGCCCACGGCGGCGCAGTGGAAGCAGTGGGGTATCGACTCTTCGTGGTCGCGCACCCTCGACGTCGTCGGCACCGACGGCGCAACGCATCGCTGGCACGTGCTCGACACCGGCGAACCGACCGGCGCCGACGCTGCCGCAGGCACGCCGACGATCGTGTGCGTGCACGGCAACCCAACGTGGGCCGCGCTGTGGCGCACGGTGCTGCACCGCCTGGCGTCGCGCCACCGGGTGATCGCTGTCGACCAGTTGGGCATGGGCTACTCGTCGCGTCCCGGCCTGCGGCGCTACGCGCAGCGGGTCGACGACCTCGGCGATGTCATCGACGCGCTGGGCATCGACGGGCCCGTCGTGGTGGTGGGCCACGACTGGGGTGGAGCCGTATCGATGGGCTGGGCCGTCTCGTCGCGTGCCGCTGGCCGCCTGGCGGGCTTGGTGCTGTGCAACACCGGTATCGCCGTACCCGCCGGACGCAAGGCGCCGTGGCTCATCCGAGTGGCGGCGAGCGGGCCGGTCACCTCGTTGGTGGGCCACCGCACCCGCACGTTCGTGGAGGGCACCTTCGCGCTGTCGACCACGCATCTCGATGCCCCCACCCGGGCGGCGCTGCGGGCGCCTTACCAGCACGCCGGGTCGCGTGCTGCGATCGCCGAGTTCGTCGACGACGTGCCGTTCACGCCCGACCATCCCTCCGCTGCTGCGCTGGCCGCCGTTGCCGACGCGCTGCCGGGCCTGACGGTGCCGGTGCTGCTCACCTGGGGCGCCACCGACCCGGTGTTCGACGACGACTTCGCCCACGACCTGGCGGCCCGCCTGCCCCACGCCGACCTGCACCGCTTCGCCCGCAGCGGCCACCTCAGCCCGGTCGAGCACACCGCCGACGTGGCAGGCGTGATCGACACGTGGCTCACCGAACGACTGCCGGCCGGGCGACTGCCGGATGAAC
>JBIKLX010000294.1:0-2907 GCA_044359565.1 Ilumatobacteraceae bacterium | reverse complement strand
GCCGACGACCCCTCGATCGCGTACGCCGATGGCGCCACCGGCGCCACCATCACCTTCGCCGCGCTGCACACGCGGGTGATGGGCATCGCCCGCGGCCTCGCCGAGCGCGGCGTGCAACCGGGCGACCGCATCGCGCTGCTCACCCCACCCGGGCCCGACCTGCTCGCTGCGGTGTACGGCTGCTGGCGTGCGGGTGCGGTCACCGTCATCGCCGACCGCGGCCTGGGCCTGCGTGGATTGGGCGGCGCCGTGCGGGCGGCACGGGTGCAGTGGGTGATCGGGCCACGCCAGGCACTGGCCGCAGCGCGGGCAATGCGCTGGGCACCCGGGGCGCGGCTCATCTGCGTGGGCGAGCGGGCCGCGATGGGCGCGGAGTGCACACTCGACGACCTGGCTGCCTCCACCGCCACACTGCCCGCCGAGCCGGGCGAACGCGACCCGGCTGCGGTGCTGTACACGTCGGGCGCCACCGGCCCGGCGAAGGGCGTGCGCTACCGGCACGGGCAGTTGGCCGCGCAGCGCGACGCGCTGGGCCGCGCCTACGGCATCACCGCCGCCGACCGACTGGTGGCCGCCTTCGCCCCGTTCGCGCTGTACGGGCCGGCACTGGGCATCACGTCGTGCATCCCCGACGTCGACGTCACCAGTCCGGGCGCCCTCACGGCCGAAGCGCTCGCTGCGGCGTGCGCCTCCATCGACGCCACCATCGTGTTCGCCTCGCCCGCCGCTCTCGCCAACGTGGTGCGCACCGCAGCGCCCGGTAACCGCCACCTCGCCGCGCTGCGGTTGGTGCTGTCGGCCGGGGCCCCCGTGCCCATCGCCACGCTGCGCGCCGTTGCGACGCTGTGCCCGGCCGCCGAACTGCACACCCCGTACGGCATGACCGAGTGCCTGCCGGTTGCCGACGTCGACCTCACCACACTCGACGCCGTGGGCGCGGGCCGCGGCGTGTGCGTCGGGCACCCAGTGGAGGGTGCCGTGGTGTCCATTGCGCCGTTGGGCTTCGACGCTTCGGCACCCTTGCAGTCGCTCGGCACCGGTATCACCGGCGAGGTGCTGGTGCGCGCCCCGTGGCTGTCCGACGGCTACGACCAGCTGTGGCGCACCCAGCGCGACGCCCGACCACTCGACCCGGGCGACCTCGCCATCTGGCACCGCTCGGGGGATGTGGGCCACGTCGATGCCGATGGCCGCCTGTGGATCGAGGGCCGGTCGGTGCACGTGGTGCACACCGAGGACGGACCGGTCACCCCGGTGCCGGTGGAGGTGGCCGTCGAGCGCTTGCCCGGTGTCGAGCGCTGCGCCGCGGTGGGCGTGGGCCCGCACGGCTGCCAACAGATGGTGATGGTGCTCGAACGGCCGACTGGCAAGGCGGGTCTGGCCGACGAGGCAGACACCGCTGCGGTTCGCGCCGCCGTGCGGGCAGTCGGCAGCACCCCCGTGGCCGCCGTGCTGCAGGTGAAGGCACTGCCGGTCGACATCCGCCACAACACCAAGATCGACCGCACCGCGCTGGCGGCGTGGGCCGACCACGTGCTCGCCGGCGACCGGGCGAAGGCCCCGCGGTGACACGCTCGGGTTCGCCGCTGCGGGTGCTCGTGACGGGCGGGTCGAGCCTGCTGGCCCGGGCAACCGCCGAGTCGCTGCTGGCTCGTGGCGACCAGGTGGTGCTGCTGCAACGCAACGCCGCGCCCCTCGACGTGCCGCAGGTGTTGGGGGATGTGCGCGACGCCGACCTGGTCGACCAGGCCGTGGCGGGCTGCGACGCCGTGGTGCACCTCGCCGCCAAGGTGGGCGTGGTGGGCACCTGGCACGACTACCGCAGCATCAACGTCGACGGCACTGCCAACGTGGTGGCTGCCGCCCGCCACCATGGCGTCGCTCGCTTCGTGCACGTGTCGACCCCGTCGGTGGCTCACGCCGGCGAGGCCTTGGTGGGCGTGGGCGCCACACCGGCAGTCACTGGGCGGTCGGGTGCGTGGTACGCCGAGTCGAAGGCCATCGCCGAGCAGATGGTGCAGGGCGCTGCCAGCGATGCCTTGCCCGTCGTGATCATCCGCCCGCACCTGGTGTGGGGCCCGGGCGACACGCAGTTGGTGGGACGCATCGTCGAGCGGGCGCGGGCCGGTCGACTGGCGCTGGTGGGCGACGGTGCTGCACTCATCGACACCACCTACATCGACAATGCCGCCTCGGCATTGGTGGCCGCGCTCGACGCGGTGGCACCCGGTGCGGCCTGCCTCGGACAGTCGTACGTCATCGCCAACGGCGAGCCGCGCCCCGTGGCCGAGCTGGTGGCCGGTATCTGCCGCGCCGCGGGCGTCGACATCGCCCCCCGCCGAGTGCCAAGGCGGCTTGCCGTGGGGGCCGGGGCGCTGGTCGAGCGGGTGTGGGCGCTGCGCGGCGAGGCAGCCGGCGAACCACCGCTCACTCGGTTCCTCGCCGAGCAACTCGGCACCGCGCACTGGTTCGACCCACGACCCGCGCGACGCGACCTCGGCTGGCAGCCCACGGTCACCATCGACGAGGGCTTCGCCCGCCTCGCCGCGTGGTTCCGCGAACAGGTGTGACGGACGGGACGGGGCCCGGGTGGGCGATCGACGGCGCCCGCTGGCAGGCTGTGCGGCGTGCAGCAGCGTGACCTCCTCATCATCGGCGCCGGCCCCGGCGGATCGGCCGCGGCCATCACCGCGGCCCGCGCCGGATTGCGCGTCACGATGTTCGAGAAGGGTCCGCACGGGCGCGACAAGGTGTGCGGCGACGGCCTCACCCCGCGGGCCGTCGCTGCGCTCGGCGAGCTGAAGATCGACCTGTCGCCCGCGCATCGCATCGACGGCCTGCGCATGATCGCCGGCAAGAAGACCCGTGAACTCGCCTGGCCAGCCAGCGAGCGCTTCCCCGGTCACG
>JBIKLX010000012.1:0-31221 GCA_044359565.1 Ilumatobacteraceae bacterium | reverse complement strand
CTCCCTGCTAGAAGGGCACGTAACGACTCTAGGCGAACTCTGACGGACACGCCAACGTTAGATGGCATGGAAGAGGTCAGGGGTTCAATTCCCCTCGGCTCCACAATGTGATGTCGCGAGACATCCGTGAGGATCCGAACCATGGCGGTGAATCTCACCGCAGCGTCGCCAATTGTCGAGCCGGCGATCAGGCATGTCGGCCGAGAACGTGATCGAGTAGGACCATGCGCCGACTCAGACAGTGGATGTCGGTCGTCGTGTTCGCCGTCCTCGTTGCTGCGTTGGCCGTCCGCAGAGACGATCTTGGCGCGGCGTTGGCCGAGATCGGTCGCCTCGACGCGGCCTGGTACGTCCTGTTGGCGTCGTTGATCGCTGTCGGGATCGTGGTCGATGGTGTGTACACCCAGTCGGTCACACCCCAGCTCTCCATCGCTCGCGCCATCATGGTGCAGCAGGCGGCGACTGCGTCGAACAACACGGTGATCGGGAGTGGCCCGGTGGCGACCGGGCTTCGGATCGCGATGATGCGGAGCTGGGGCATCAGCGACGCATCGATCGCGGTCAGCATCCTGGCTCTCAACGTGATCGCCGCGTACCGGCTGTGGTTGATTGCGCTCGCCACCGCGATCGCCGGGCTCGCGGGCGCCGATGGTGGTGTCCTCGACTCGCGGGTATACGTGGTGGTGGTGGTCGTCGCCTCCGTGGTCCTGTCGGGATCGACGCTTCTGTGGTGGGTGCTGTTGCGCCACCCGATCGTCGCCATCCGCATCGCGAGACTGATGCAACGGGCCTGGGATCGTCTCCGTCGGCGGGTGGTACGGCTGCCCGACATCGGCATAGTCGCGTTCACCGCTCACTCACACGAGGAGGCACTCGACTTGGTGCGGCTCCGTCGGTGGCGGATCCTCGTCGCGGTCGTGGCGGATCAGGCGATCACGATCGCGAAGCCTCTTGCCGTCGTGCGGGCGTTCGGCATCGGGTCCGACGAGCTCTCGACGTGGCAGGTGCTCATTGCCTACGGCCTCGTCCGTCTTGTGGTGGCACTCACACCGATCCCGGGCGGCATCGGCGTGACTGAACTTGGTCTTGCGGCGCTGCTCGTCCGTTTCGGCGGCGACGAAGCCGTTGTGCTGGCTGCAGTGCTGACGTTCCGCGCGCTCACGTTTGCCCTGCCGATCGTGACCGGTGGGATTTGCTTTCTGGCTTGGCGGTTCGAGCACCGGCGACCAGCCAACGAACACCTGGGCAGCTCCACGAAATCCGCTCGTTGTGCTACCGACGATCGACGTCGCGTGTGATTCTGAGTCGGATGCCGGAGCGCCGGTACAACAGAAATCCGCTGACGAGAACGACGACGAGAGCAACGCTTCCGATGACAATTGCCGTGGGAAAGCGGGACGTCGACACGGGGGGCGGCGGCACGGTGAAGTACAGCTTCGTGGCCACGGCGGCACCGACCTGGGCGCCGGAGGTTTCGGGTTCGCCGAGGATGAGTTGGGCCGTGACGAGGGCGAGGTAGTCACCGGCGTCAGTGCCCTCTGGAACAGTGAACGCCACCTGGATCTCCTGGGCCTCACCGCCGTCGAGGTCGAACGTCGCGGGTTCGAAGCTGAACCAGGTCGGGTCGATCGGAAGTCTGGCGAGCGGGATCGCCTCATCCCGGAGACGCGCCCGGCGGTGGTCGTCATCGACAACCTTCCGCCGGGGATCGGCAGCGTGGTGCTGCAGGGGGCAAGAGCGAGTCGTGGACCCTCAGCCTCGCCCACACCCACGACGACGGCCAACGGAACGCCGCCAACGTGGCCCGCTTGGCTGCCGATCTCGAGTCGGTCACCGACCGGGCCAGCGACATCTTCGGTGAGGGCCAGTACTACTGACCCTCACCGAAGTGGCTGTGGTGCTGCTGGTGTCAGCTTGTGGTGGGGAACCAGCCGGTGAGGTCGGCGAGGAGGTGGGTGGTGCCTTGTGCGTAGAAGCAGACTTTGCCGTTGGCGTCGACGGGTGTGATGACGGTGTTGGCGATGGTCTGGCCGACGGTGTAGTTGAGGTTCGACGCCAGGGGCCTGGTGCCGCACGGATAGACCGTGATGTAGCCATTCGCAGTCGCCTCGGTGGCGGTGACGGTCAGTGCGACCGATCCGATACCTGCGGCCGGCATCCCGGCTTTTCCGGTCACTTGGACCTCGAGGACGCTGCCGCCGGTGATGGTCTGCTTGGAGACGGTGACTGCGCCGGCGGGTTCGCCGGGTCGGGTGTCGAACAGGCGTGACGGGCTGGTGGTAGCGGGGCTCTGACCGGTGGGGAACCAGCCGGTGAGATCGGCGAACAGGTGGGTGGTGCCTTGTGCGTAGAAGCAGACTCTGCCGTTGGCGTCGACGGGTGTGATGACGGTGTTCGCAACGGTCTGACCGACGGTGTAGTTCGAGTTCGACACCAGGGGTCGGGTGCCGCACGGATAGACCGTGATGTAGCCGTTGGCGGTCGCCTCGGTCGCGGTGACGCTCAATGCCACCGACCCGACACCGCTCGCCGGCATCCCGGCCTTCCCGGTCACTTGGACCTCCAACACGTTGCCCCCAGTGACGGCCAGCTTAGGGACCGTGATCATCCCAGCAGGCTCACCCGGCCGAGTATCGAACAGACGTGACGGCGACGAGGCAGTGAACCCCACCGGCGGCGTCGGCACTGGACCCCCCTGATCCACACTCGGAGGCGGAGGAGGCGGCGGAGGTGTCGGTGCGGTGGGTGTTGCCGGGTCGGATGCAGGTGACGCTGTGCTGGTGCCGATGGTGTTCGTGGCCGTGACCGTCACCGTGTACTGAGTGCCGTTGCTGAGCCCGGTGATGGTGCAGGTGAGCGCACCCGTGGTGGTGCACGTCGCACTACCCGGTGACGCCGTCGCGGTGTAACCGCTGATCGCCGAACCGTTCGCAGCCGGAGCCGACCAGCTGACCGCCACCGCCGCGTTCCCAGCCACTACCGACGGCTTCGTCGGCGCCGACGGCTTCGCCGGCGCCGACGGAACACCGGCCAGAAGCACCTTGCGGACGCGGTCATTGTCACGGTCGGCGATGTAGATGTTGCCGGCAGTGTCGACCGCCACCCCCCTCGGGTTGCGGAGTTGTGCGCTGGTTGCTGGGCCGCCGTCGCCGGCGTAGCCGGAGGTGCCGTCGCCGGCGATGGTGGTGATGACACCCGGCGATCCGGTGACTGTGCGGATGCGGTTGTTGAAAAAGTCGGCGATGTAGATGTTGCCGGCAGTGTCGACCGCCACCCCCCTCGGGTCGTTGAGTTGTGCGCTGGTTGCTGGGCCGCCGTCGCCGGCGAAGCCGTCGGTGCCGGTGCCGGCGATGGTGGTGATCACGCCCGACGATACCGTGACTTTGCGGATGCGGTAGTTGTCAGAGTCGGCGATGTAGATGTTGAAGGCGGTGTCGACCGCAACCCCGGACGGGTAGTTGAGTCGTGCGGTGGTTGCTGGGCCGCCGTCGCCGGCGTAGCCGGAGGTGCCGGTGCCGGCGATGGTGGTGATGACGCCCGGCGATCCGGTGACTTTGCGGATGCGGTTGTTGCTGGTGTCGGCGATGTAAATTTTGCCGGCAGTGTCGACCGCCACCCCCCTCGGGTCGTTGAGTTGTGCGCTGGTTGCTGGGCCGCCGTCGCCGGCGTAGCCGGAGGTGCCGGTGCCGGCGATGGTGGTGATGACGCCGGTGATGGCATCGACCTTGCGGATGCGGCTGTTGCCATAGTCGGCGATGTAGATGTTGCCGGCAGTGTCGACCGCCACCCCGCTCGGGCGGTTGAGTTGTGCGCTGGTTGCTGGGCCGCCGTCGCCGGCGTAGCCGTCGGTGCCGGTGCCGGCGATGGTGGTGATGACGCCCGACGATACGGTGATCTTGCGGATGCGGCTGTTGCCATAGTCGGCGATGTAGATGTTGCCGGCAGTGTCGACCGCCACCCCGCTCGGGTCGTTGAGTGGTGCGTTGGTTGCTGGGCCGCCGTCGCCGATGCCGCCACCGGCGAACGTGGTGATCACGCCCGGCGATCCGGTGACTTTGCGGATGCGGCTGTTGCCAGTGTCGGCGATGTAGACGTTGCCGGTGGCGCCGACCGCAACCCCGTTCGGGTAGTTGAGTTGTGCGTTGGTTGCTGGGCCGCCGTCGCCGGCGTAGCCGTTGGTGTCGGTGCCGGCGATGGTGGTGATGACGCCGGTGATGGCATCGACCTTGCGGATGCGGTCGTCGTCAAGGTCGGCGATGTAGATGTTGCCGGCAGTGTCGACCGCCACCCCACTCGCGATGCGGAGTTGTGCGCTGGTTGCTTGGCCGTCGTCGCCGCCGCCGCCGTAGTCGCCGTCGCCGGCGATGGTGGTGATCACGCCCGACGATCCGGTGACTTTGCGGATGCGGTAGTTGCCAGAGTCGACGATGTAGATGTTGCCGGCAGTGTCGACCGCCACCCCGTTCGGGTTGCGGAGTCGTGCGGTGGTTGCGGTGATGTTGTCGCCGTTGTAGCCGGAGGTGCCGGTGCCGGCGATGGTGGTGATGACGCCGGTGATGGCATCGACCTTGCGGACGCGGGCATTGTCACGGTCGGCGATGTAGATGTTGCCGGCAGTGTCGACCGCAACCCCCCTCGGGTTGTTGAGTTGTGCGCTGGTTGCTGGGATGCTGTCGCCGTTGTAGCCGTCTGTGCCGGTGCCGGCGATGGTGGTGCCGGCGATGGTGGTGATGTCGCCGGTGATGGCATTGACCTTGCGAATGCGGCTGTTGCCTTGGTCGGCGATGTAGATGTTGAAGGCGGTGTCGACCGCAACCCCGCTCGGGTAGGCGAGTTGTGCGCTAGTTGCTGGGCCGCCGTCGCCGCCGTAGCCGTAGGTGCCGGTGCCGGCGATGGTGGTGATGAGGCCGGTGATGGCATCGACCTTGCGGATGCGGCTGTCGGAAGAGTCGGCGATGTAGACGTTGCCGGCAGTGTCGACCGCCACCCCGTCCGGGGATCTGACCATTGCGTTGTCTGCTTGGCCACCGTCGCCGAATGCGCCACCGGCGACAGTGGTGATGGTGCCCAAGGGGTCGAGAGCGATCGACGTGCTGGCGGACGGGGCCACGATCGTGCCAACTACCAACAGCAACGCCGGAGCTACGCCTGCGCCTATGCGACAGCGGTTCATGATGCCCGACCGGATCCGTCCTCGGGGGCCGGTGCCCGGCAATCCGGGCTGTGCGGATACCTGTCTTGTGGTGCTTCTCATGGTGTACTCCTTGTTGCGATGGTGGCTATGGGGCGATTGGGGTGTCGGCGAACGGGGATGTGAATCGGATGCCGCGGCCACGTCCTGTTGCTCGCCTTGGAGTCCACATGCGGCGATCGTGCGCAGCGGACCCGGGTCGAGTCATGGGTGGTACCACTACTTCTCCCATCGGCCGGGGTGGTGGAAGACAGCGGGCAGCACCCGTCCGGTGGGCAGCAGGCACGCTTCGTTGACATCACGGACCGTCTCGGCGTCGGGGCCCTCGAACACCGCCAGGCAGCTCTCGTCGCCAGGGATCGTGATCGATTCGACGTGACGCACCCCGCGATCGGCGAACACCGTGCTGGACTCGGCACATCGTCGTTCGAGGTCGTCGATCTCTTCGCCGGTCCACCCGACCAGGTTGCGTTCGACGACGAAGAACTGCTGCACCCTGCAACCATGACGCCGACCCCCGGTTCGGCGCATCGGGGGAACCCCGGGGTTTGGACTCAGGTGCGCCGGCGAGCGGCCAACTCTGAGCGGTTACGCACACCGACTTTGCGGTAGATCTGTGTGAGGTGTGATTCGACGGTGCGCGCGCTCAGGTAGAGCTGCGCGGCGACCTCGGCGTTGGTCAACCCCTCGGCGACGAGATCGGCGATCCTGCGTTCGGTCTTGGTCAAGGTGTCGACCGCGGCACGATCCCCCAGGCGTTCTGCCTCGGCGTGCACCCGCGGCAGCCACCCGAATGCCCCGCACCTCACCAGTTCGCCCTCGGCTTCATCGAGGAGTGCTCGGGCAGCGGCGCGCTTGCGCGAACGGCGGGCGATGTTGGCCGCCAACACGAGCGTCCGCGCCCGTTCGACCGGCAAGCCGATCCGCTCGAACGCGTCGATCGCCGCCCTGGCGAGCTCTGCCGCCTCGTCGAGACGGCCACGGCCGGCCGCAACGTGAGCCCTGGCCAGGAGCGCCTCGGCGGCCCCTCGGGGACGACCGGAACGCTCGGCGAGTTCGACGATCTCGGCCGCCACACGTTCGGCGCCGTCGACATCGCCCACTTGGATCAGTGCATCCAGCAGCGAGGGTCGCAAGGGTCGAGCCGCAAGGTCGTGGATGCCGCACCTGTCGAAATCGTCCACCGCAACCGTCAGGTGATTGACGGCGAGCCGATGGTCGCCCTCCAAGGACGCCACCATTCCGATCGCGAAGATCGCTTCCCCGCGTGCCAGGCCGCGAAGATCGGCCAACACCGACTCGATGACCGCGGCGTAGCGGCGTGCGGTCTCGCCGTCACCTCGAACGGCTGAGATCACGGCCAGGTCACTCGATCGACCCGATGCGCCCTCCAGCGTGCCCGTCAAGGCCCACGCACGCTCGGCGTACAGCGCAGCCTCGTCGAGGCGACCCTGGCGACATCGGAGATCGGAGGCCTGCATCAACACATTGTGTTCGCGGACGAGGGACGCCCGTTCGGCGAGGCGACGAAACGCCTCGGTCAGCAGCGCGTCTGCGCGCTCGAGGTCGTCCGTCCACGCCGCGACCGTCATCCAGTCCTCGAGCACCGATAGGTCGACCGCCGCGTGCGGAGGCTCGCACGACGGCACGATTGGCAACCCACCCAGCGTCTCGGCGACACAGAGCGCCCCGTGAGCGATCTGGACCAGTGACGAGTCGCCGACGGTTGCCGCCGCATCGACGAACTCGAGACACCGCTCCCGTGCCCGGTCGACGTCGACGTAGAGCAGGCAGAGGATGATGTTGCTGAGCTGTCGTGCCCGCTCCGGCGACTCCTCGGGCAGCAACGCAACTGCTCGCTCGAGAAATGGAAGCGCGGCTTCGGCGCCCTGAGTGGCGCTAGAGGCGCGCGCCGCGATGATCAGCACGGTGGGAGCATCATCAGGCTGCGGCCCGTCGTCACCGATCGTTGCGATCAGTGGTTCGAGGAGCTCGAGTGCTCGCTCCGCTTCGCCGGCCGCGTCGGCGGCGTCGGCTGCTTGCAGTGTCCGTCGACGAATGGCGACGGAGTCGGTCGGGTCGGTCAGCGCGAGTGCCCGTTCGGCGTGACCGAGTGCGGCGCCGAGGATGCCGATGCGGCTGGTGGCCTCCACCGCTTCATCCATCACGTTCGCAGCATCCGGGTCGGTCCCGACGATCGATGCCCCCAGATGCATGGCCCGAACCTCGACCGGAACGTCGAGCCCGGCACAGCGCCGATGAAGTCGCCGTCGCTCCACCAGCGGAAGGCGCTCACCGAGGCGAGAGCGCAGCAACGGATGGCGGAACAGAACCACGTCACCGTCGAGCTCGTCGACGTGAACCAGCCCAAGGCGCTCACCTGCAACGAGTGCACCATCGACGCGCTCGACGTCGAACAGCTGATACAGCAGGTCGAGCCGAGCCTTCGGCATCAGTGCACAGGCTGACAGCACCTCTCGGTCGACCCCGTCGAGCCGATCGAGGCTGGCGTCGATGAGCGCGCGCAGCGACACCGGCAACATCGCTTCAGCGACGGGGACGCCCGCTTGGATGAGTCGGCCCGTCTCGGTGAGGTGGAGTGGGTTCCCTTGCGACAGTTCGTGCAGTCGGACGAGCTCGAGGTGACCGATCTGCACGGAGAACCCGCTGGCGAGCAGCTCGCGGGCGGCCCCGAGCGACAGCGCTGTCGGCTCGATCACCACCAGTTCATCGGCGTCGACGACCCGCGCAACATCGAGGGGGAGTGGCACAGGCCGCGCGCTGGCGACCACCAGGATCGGGAGGTCGGCGAGAAGCCGCAGAGCGAACGTCAGCGCAGCAGCCGTGGCCTGGTCGAACCAATGCAGGTCGTCGAGCACGACAACGAGCGTCCGGGACCGGGCCAGCGACCGCAGCACGTCGCTCAGGGCTGTCGCGACGCTGAGCGGATCGACGGTGTCATCGACCGACGGTCCGGCGATGTTGTCGAGGAGGTCGAGCTGGGCGCCTGCTGCGATCTTGCGCTGCTCGGGGTCGAGGCCGCGCATCAGCGTGACGAGCCCCGACCATCCGATTCCCGACTCGACCTCGGTCACCGACGATCCGATCACGACCGCGTTGCGGCGGACGCCGAGACTGCGAACGTCGGCGAGGAGGGTCGTCTTGCCGATGCCCGGAACGCCTCGAACGAGCACCACCGTTCGACGACCACTGGCGGCGCGATCGAACGCCCGCTCCAGAGCATTCCGCTCCGACCTTCTCCCGACCAGCTTCATGGCGTGCCCGTGCTCCGAACCTCGATGCCGGGGTGCGGCACCGTTGTGGCGTGACCCGCATCGATCGGTGCATGTCCGGCGAGACGAGCGCCCAAGCCGGGACCGTCGGAGCCGAGCCGGATCTCGCCGCCGACGGACTCCATCCGCGCCTGCAACGACCACAGCCCGTGGCCCATCGGTGCGCTGACAGCTGCAGCGAACCCATGGCCATCGTCGACGACCTCGAAGTGAACCACGTCGCTGCGTACATCGAGGCGCACCGTGACCGATGCACCCGCGCCGGCGTGCTTGGCCGCGTTCTGCAGCCCCTCGCGGATGCAGTAGAAGACGGCGACCGCCACCTCCGTCGGCACGTCGGCGTCCGCCGGAGCCTCCACCGTGGTCGGCAGTCCGCACACGGCCGCACTGCGCCGAATGGCGCGTGTCAACCGTTCGTCGGCGAGCACGTCGGGGAACGCGCCGGCCACGAGCGCCACGACGTCTGAGCGGGCGTCGCGGAGCTGAGTGCGGACCTGCGACACGATTGCAGCAGCGTCGTCGGGTCGGCTCGTGGCCACCCGGGCGAGGGCTCGGCACTGCATCGACGCGGCGACCATGTACTGCTGCGCGCCGTCGTGGAGGTCGCGTTCGATCCGCTGCCGCTCGTCGTCGCTGCGGCGTACCAGCGTCCGCAGCGAAGCGCGCGTGCGGTCGACTTCGGCCTGCGCTTCGTCGGTCGTCGCGACCGACGTCGCGGCGACGAGCGCCGCGACCCCGGCGGCAGCGAACGGCACGACGGCGGCGAGCACCCATGACGAGATCGCCTGGTCGAGCACGCCTCGACCGGTCAAGCCGATCAGTGCGACGACCGCGAGTACCGCGGTCTGCACGATGAACACGACGCGCAACGCCCGCCGCCCGAGGAACGGCAACGCCAACAACAGCGGGAGCATCGTGATCAGCGCGGTGACCGTGGCGATCGGCGGGACCAACGCGGTGATCACCAGTGCGGACAAGCAGGTCTCGACGCACACCAGAACCAGCGCCGTCATGAACCTCGCCCGGCGCAACGCACGCCGAGCTGCCTCGAGCATCGCCGCAGTACCGACCAGGGCGACCCCCACGAGTGCGACCACGGTGGAGCGGGTGACGAGCGCTGTGACTGCAACAGTGGTGAGGCCGACGATGCAGAGGAATTGCCCCCACGCCAGGAACCGTTCCATCACACGCGTGTCGGCGACCGGGCCCGAGATGTCCACCGCCTCGTTGGACTTCGGTTCGAGAAGATCGCCTGCGGTCACGACATCGGCCACCAACACAGATGCCCCGTCCGGATCACGACTCCACCACCCGCCCACTGCCTCGACCCGGTCGGCTGTCGCCGGTGTCGGCACACCGGACCCGCCGCGCACCGTCACCCGCAGCAGCCCGTGCGTTCCCTCCAACTCGATCGTCCCGCCGCTCGACGGCACCACCAGGTCCCTGATCCACGCGTAGGCAGCGGCTTCGACGTCGTTCGGGAACCGATCGGCCGATCCGAGCGCGGACTCGATCCGCCACGCCCCGGTAGCCGTCGAGCACAGCGACGACAGCGCGGTCGGCAACCCGTAGCGACGCAGAGCATCGGGGAAGATGCCGTGAGCCACCCGCCGGAGGTCGACGAGCGCAGACTGCGCGAGATCAGCGCCTTGCTCGGCGAGTGCCGCGGCCTCCTTAGCATCGCCCGCGGCGAGACGCCGGTCGACCTCCGCCAAGAGCTCGTCGAGCCGCGACAGGTCGACCATCACGCCATCGCTGAGCGCGGTCTCGATCCGGCGCCGTTCGTCGGCCGTGACAGCGGCGAGCCGATCCGCCACGAGCCGGGCCTGGGCGCGCTGGCGCACCAATTCGTCATAAGTGCCGCTCGTGAACGTCGCGACCCACCCGCTCGTCACGAGGAGATGGGTGAGGAACACCGTGATCAACAGCCACTCGGGCACATTCTCACCGAGGCTCGGTTCGACCGTCACGCCCACGAGAGCCGTCGCCGCGCAGGCCGCCAGGGTGATTGCGATCTGCGGCCGGCGGGTTTGTTGTGGCAGCAGCACCACCATGAGGAGGTTGCCGAACACGACGAGCATCACCAGCGGTGCGTATTCGGGCAGGATCACCGTCGAGCCGATGCCGACGATGGCGTGCGCGACGCTGATCACCCGCAGTGCCCACACCACACCCGAGTGGTCACCGACCGGTCGGTCGAGCATTCGCAGCGCCACCAGGCCACTCGCCAGCATCACCCAGCGCAGGCCCCACAGCGCCCAAATCAGCGGATCGTCCACCAGTGCGAGGCCGATCCACAAGACGGTGAGCTGGACGACGACATCACCGACCATCGCATACCGGAGAGCGGCGCGGGCGCGAGCGCTCTGGTTCTCGGCCGGCGGCTCGCCGCGATCGAGCGGCGCCCGGTGCGGAGTATCAGCGTCCGCGGGCACGGTTGACGGCGTCGAGGACGGCGTCACTGTCGAGCAGCTCCTTCGGTGTGAACGACACACCGGCAAGATCGGGCATGGGTGGCAGCTCGTGCAACGGAGCGGTCGAGCACAGCAGGACCGGCAACGTCGGGTATCGAGCGACGATCATCGCCGCACCACGCATGCCGTCGACCTCGCCGAGATTCACGTCGAGCAACACGATGTCCGGTAGGTGGTCCATCTGGCCCAACACAGACATCGCCTCGGCCATCGATGATGCCTCGGCAGTGGCGCGGCAGCGGCCGTCGAGTGAAAGCGTCGTGCGCACCGCGTTGCGGAAGCCTTGGTGGTCGTCGACCACCATCACCTCGACCATGACCGCGTTCGTCAACTCGGTCATCGACGATCACCGCACTGCCGCTTCGGCGGCACGTCGTCGTCGGGGCACATACGCTGATCATCCACCAAGGATCATCGTTTCACATTCGTGCTGGCACCACTACGCAGGGTGCCCGACGCGGCGACATCCGGCCATCGTCGGCCCCCACGTAGGCTGTGCGGCGTGGAAGCCATCCGGGTGGTGATCGCCGATGACAGCGCGTTGGTTCTCGCCGGCGTCGAGGCGATGCTCACCGACGGCATCCGCGCCGCCGACTCGGCAGAGACAAGCTCGCCACCCATCGAGGTCTGCGGGCGGGCGTCATCACTCGGCGAGCTCTACGCCCAGGTCGCTGCGTCGACCCCCGACGTCGTCGTGACCGACATCCGCATGCCTCCGAACCACGACGACGAAGGGATCGCCGCGGCACTGCACCTGCGCGACACGGCCCCGGACCTCGGCGTGGTGGTCCTGTCGCAGTTCGCAGACCCTGTGTACCTCCGTCGCCTCATGTCGGCCGGCAGCCATCGGCGCGGCTATCTCCTGAAGGACCGGCTCGCCACGCCGGGCGAATTGATGGATGCGATCTCCCTCGTCCACCGCGGTGGTTCGTTCGTCGATCCGACGGTCGTCGGAGCGCTGGTCGCACACCAGCGCTCCGAGGCCTCCTCGCCGTTGTCACGGCTCACCGTGCGAGAGACCGAGATACTCGCTGCGATTGCGACCGGGAAGTCGAACGTGGCGATCGGCCAGCAGCTCTTCGTCAGTCAACGGTCGGTCGAGAAGCACATCAACTCGATCTTCGCCAAGCTCGACCTGTACGAGCACCCGGATGCGAATCGCCGGGTGCGCGCCGTGCTGCTGTTCCTGCGGACGGGCCTTCCGGAATGAACACCCCGGTCAGCCGACCGAGACCCGCCGTTCCAACTCGAACAGGGTCCTGCTCCCCGTGGAGGAGGTCTGGTTGCAGAGTCGTACGAAAATTGATTGTGTCTGCAACCGGAGTTGCGTCCGGACGACTTTTGTCGGGGGAAGCATGTGACAGAGATTGTGGTGTCGGGGACGACGTCCGTCGGTGGCGCAGCTAGCGTCGATCCGGTGTTCGAACAGGTGCGCGTGTTGGATGCCGGAGCGTTGAGCGACGGCGAGTTGTCGGACCTCGGCCTGCGCCGCGACGAGTGGCTCCCCGAGGGCGAGTGGTTCCTCCGCCCCGATGCCCGCCGGCCAGAGGCCGCCCGGCTACAGCGCGAGACCAGCGTGGTGGGGTCGCTGGTGCGGCTGTACGTGGCCGATCCGTCGATCGCCACCGTGGTCGCCACGGTCAGCGTCCGGTTCACCGACGTGCCGGCGATCGTCGAGTGCACGTCGGGCGAGGGCCGTGTCATCGTCAGCGCCATCGACCCTGTGCGCCTTGCGGTGCGGCCCGAGCCGAGCCGATTCCTCGCTCGGCTCACCGGTGCCCGGGCCGTGTCGGCGGACGACCGGACCATCGGCGTCGGCATCGTCGGGTACGGGCCATTCGGAGGGATGGGCTACACCCACGGCCTTGCTGCCACCGAGACCAGCGGCCTGCGCTTCACGGCGGTGTGCGACTCGAACGCCGAACGACGCCAGGCTGCCGAGGCGGACTTCCCGAACGCGCGTGGCCACGCCGACACCGACTCACTGTGCAACGACCCCGACGTCGACGTCGTCATCGTGGCGACGCCCCCGGTCCTCCACGCACCGCTGGCTCTGCAGCTCCTGCGAGCCGGCAAGCACGTGGTGGTCGAGAAGCCGATGTGCCTCACCGTCGCCGATGCCGACCTGCTGCTCGCCACCTCCGCCGAGATGGATCGCACCATCACCGTGCACCAGAGCCGCCGGTGGGACGGCGACTTCCTGGCGCTGCGCCGGGCGGTCGACACCGACCTGCTCGGTGAGGTCTTCAACATGGAGACGTTCGTCGGCGGGTTTGAGCACCCGTGCCGGTGGTGGCACAGCGACGAGGCGTTGTCCGGCGGCGCCGTCTACGACTGGGGCTCGCACCACATCGACTGGATCCTCGCCCTCTACGGCAGCGCGCCCGACCTCGTGCAGGCCACCTCTCACAAGCGGGTGTGGCGCGATGTGTCGAACTCGGACCAGATCGACGTGCACATGCGCTGGAGCGACGGCCGAGAGGCACGATTCATCCAGACAGACGTGGCAGCCATCCGCAAACCGAAGCTCTACGTGCAGGGCACGAAGGGCACTGCGGTCGCCGAGTACCGGCCAATCGTCGACGACCAACTGATTGCCGGCCGCGGCCACGTGGCCGACGCCTGGCACCATGCCGAGGCTGCGGTCGACATCCGCGTCGGCCGCTACGAGCAGGGGTACGGGGTCGTCGAGATGGTGTTGCCGCCGGTGCCCCGGGTCGGCTGGCCGTTCCACCGTGCGCTTGCCGACCACCTGCTGCTGGGCGAGCCGGTTCCGGTGCCGCCGCACGAGTCGCGCGAGGTCGTGTCGGTGCTCGAGGCGGCGCATCGCTCGGCCGCCGAGGGCGGCACCGTGATCGCCCGTGCCTGACGCACCCGGCACCGATCCGCTGCACATCGCCGTCCTCGGCGGCCGTTCCTGGATCGCGAACGCGGCGGTCATCCCGGCGATCGAGGCCAGCGCCGGTGCGGTGCTGGCGGGACTCGGCTCGCGCTCGGGCCCGGTCACCTACGACGACGTGCTGGCCGATCCGGCCGTCGAGGCGGTGTACGTCGCCCTGCCGAACGGCATGCACCTCGAGTGGGTCGAGCGTGCCGCGGCGGCCGGCAAGCACGTGCTGTGCGAGAAGCCCCTCGCCGCCACCTCGGCCGAGGTGGAGCGGATGGCGGGGGCGTGCGACGCTGCCGGTGTACTGCTGGCCGAGGCGTACATGACGCCGTTCCATCCGCGGTCGATCGAGATTGCCCGGCTGCTCGCCGGTGGCGACCTCGGCGATGTGCGCCATGCAGAGGCGGCCTTCACGTTCCGGCTCGTCGACGATGCGAACTACCGGTGGATGCCGAGCCAGGGTGGGGGAGCGCTTCTCGATGTCGGCATCTACTGCCTTTCGCCGATCCTGTTGGCCTTCGGCGGCCTGCCCACCGAGGTGATCGCCAGCGCCGTGATGGCGTCCTCGGGCGTCGATGCCACCACGTCGATCCGGCTGGCCTGGTCGGCGCACGCAACGGCTTCGATCGTCACCTCGTTCGAGCTGCCCGAGCGGCAGTTCCTGCACGTGGCAGGCACGGCCGGTGCGTTGGCCGTCGAACGGCCGTTCACACCGGGCCCAGCCGACACGACCTTCACGATCACCCGTCCGGACGGTTCGGTCGAGACGCACGAGACCGCCGGCGGCAACTGCTACGAAGCCATGATCGATGCGTTCGCCGCCGCCGTTCGCGGCCGAGCAGCGTGGCCCCGTCCGACGAGCGAGGTGCTGGCGGTCACCGGCCTGTGCGAGATGATCGCCGCAGCCGCATCAACCTGTTGAGGGGCAATGCTGAGAGCACCCACGAAGTGCTCAGCGGGGTGTGGCCGGAAGGCGAGCTGCAGCTGCCCGGTGCACCCACGACCGGATCGTCTCCGTGTTCGAGGCGATTCAACTGGCTCGTCGCGTCGCCCGTGCCGGGCTCAGGTGTTGGCCAAGGCCCAGGCAACCTGGGCCTTCACGCCCTCGGCCACCGACACCGTCGGGCGCCAACCCAAGCCCTCGACGGCCGCAGTGATGTCGCCGCCGGTGCGGAACACATCGCCCGGCTGCGCTGGCCGGCGATCGAGTGGAACGGGCGAACCCACCTCGCGGCCCACCAGGTCGATCAACTCGGCCAGGGTGCACGAATCGCCGCCGGCGACGTTGAACACCGAGCCCGCAGCCACATCGGCCTCGACCGCAGCCAGATTGGCCGCCACCACATCGCCGACGAACGTGAAATCACGAATCTGCGACCCGTCGCCGAACATCGGGAACGGTGTGCCGAAGCGGGCCGCGGCGATCAGCCGGTTGGTGGCCATGTCGGGTCGCTGGCGAGGGCCGTACACCGTGAAGTAGCGCAGGCTCACCGACGAGATGCCGAAGTTGGCCGCATACGCCACACACAACTGCTCGGCTGCCAACTTGGTCACCCCGTAGGGGCTGCGTGGCCGCGGCAGATCGGTTTCGAACACCGGGTACGCGGGCGCATCGCCATACGCCGACGATGACGACGCGTACACCAGACGCGCCACCGGATGCTGGCGCAACGCCTCGAGCAGGCGCTGGGTGGCCAGCACATTGGCTGCGACATAGGTTCCGAACTGGCCCCATGAGTCGCGCACGCCGGGCTGCGCCGCCAGGTGGATGACTGCATCGACACCGTCGAGCAACGCTGCCAGATCGGTGGTGAGCAGGTCGTCGACGACAAGGTCGATCGCGCCGGTCTGGCCGATTGCGTCGAGGTTGCGCTGCTTCAGCGCCGGGTCGTAGTAGTCGGTGAGCGCATCGATCCCACGCACCTGCCAGCCGCGCCGCAGCGCCGCCTCGGCGGTGTTCGAACCCACGAATCCGGCAACGCCGGTGATCAGCACCCTCATCGACTCTCCTTCACTTCCGATCGTTCCCGCGCACCACCGAACGGCAAGCAGGTACCGCCTCCGCAGGCACGCCGGACCGACTGCGTGCTGCAGTCCATCTGCAGTGCAGACATCGGTGCAGTCGAAGCGCGGCCGCCGACCCCGATGCCCGAGAGGATGGCATTCCGGCGCTGGCAGGGGACACTCCTTGGGAGAGTGGAACGGTTCCAGACCCCCGACACGTGCGGGGACCTATCGTGAGGCGGTGCGTGAGGTGACGATGAGCGGGAAGGAAGTCATCGGCGCGACGCTCGCCGACAGGCTCGCTCGGTCGATCGTGCGGCACCGGGTAGACCCCCGATGAAGGTGATGTTCGTGATCGACAGCCTCGGCGCCAGTGGGGCCGAGCACTCGACGGCCGCGATGATGCCGATCTTGCAGGGACGTGGGCACGACGTGTCGGCGGCCACCCTCTACGACGCGGGTTTCGGCGACGAAGAACGCATTCGCGACAAGGGATTCGACGTTCGCCCGTTGCGTGCCCAGAGCTTCGTCGGGCGAGTCCGAGAGCTGCGACGCCGTATCCGAGCCGAGCGTCCGGATGTTGTTCACACGGCGCTCTTCTCCGGTGACATGGTGGGCCGGCTCGCGAGTTGGCGCACCGGCACGCGTGTGGTGTCGAGTCTGGTGAACACCACCTACGACACGTCGCGTACCTCAGATCCCAACCTGCGCAGGTGGAAGCTGTGGACGGTGCAGCTGATCGATGCCGTCACGGCGCGCCTGTTCGTCGACCGTTTCCACGCGGTGTCCGAGGGCGTCGCAGACGTGAATGCGCGGGATCTCCGTTTCCCGCGGCGCGGGATCGATGTCGTCCATCGGGGCCGTTCACGCGACCGGTTGGGGGTCTGGTCGAGCGAGCGACGGGCTGCGGTGCGAGCCAGCTTGGGTGTCGCGCCAACGGATCCGGTGGTGATCGCTGTCGGTCGCCAGGAACACCAGAAGGCGCATGTGGATCTTGTCGCCGCGACTTCGCGACTTCTCGAGGCCGTACCCGACGTCAGGGTGTTCATCGCCGGTCGGGAAGGAAACGCATCTCGAGCACTCGCCGCGTCGTTGGAGCATCACCCGGCGGCAGCAGGGGCGATCACGCTCCTCGGGCACCGGCACGACGTCCCCGATCTGTTGTGCGCGGCCGACGTGTTGGCGATCCCGTCGCTGTACGAGGGCACGGCCGGTGTGGCGCTCGAGGCCATGGCGTTGCGGTGCCCCGTCGTGTGCACCGACCTTGCCGGCGTGAAGGGTGTGTTGACCCACGAGTCGAACGCGGTTCTGGTGCCCGTGTCGGATTCGACGTCGATGGCTGACGCCCTGACGAGGGTGTTGTCCGATCGATCGCTGGCCGACCGTCTCCGCGAGGCAGGGGTGACCGACTTCGAGCAGCGGTTCACCATCGATGTCGCGGCGCATGCGATGGAGGCGTTCTATGCCGATGTGATTGCCAACGGCCGCAGGAGGCGCTCATGAACATGGTGGTGGAGGTGCTGGGAAGCCGTGCTGTGTCCGGCGCGGTCGGTGCAGTCACTCGCCGTCAGCCGCGCGGGCTTGCGTACCATCAGGTCGACGATCCGGCCGCTTTCGCAGCCCAGCTCGACTGGTTCGCCCGGCAGGGCTATTCGACGATCACTGCTGCACAGCTCGCCGACGCCATCACATCGGGCTCGTCGCTACCGGGCAAGCCGTTGTGGATCACGTTCGACGATGGCGATGCTTCGGTCGTTCGTCATGCGCTGCCGGCCTTGCGTGCCAGGAACATGGTGGCGACGGCCTTCCTCTGCGGGGCCTGGGTGGGTGGCGACGACGTTCCCTGGTGGCAGGTTGTGGAGGCCGCGGTGGCCGAGCGTGTGGTTCGGGAGGGCGATCTCGCTCACTCGGTCGACATCGGCGACCTCGTGCAGGTTCGCCTGGCGCTGAAGCGGAGCCCCGACACGGAACGCCGCCGGTTGATCACCGAGTTCTCGGGACGGCTCGCCGAACAGGGCACGGTGTTGGCCGGTGCCCAGTGGTCGCTCGCCGATCTCCGATCGTGGCTCGACTCGGGCAGCGATGTCGGCAACCATTCGTGGGACCATCCGATCCTCGATCAGTGCGACGCCACCGAACAGCGACGGCAGGTGCATCTCGCCCACGAACGGCTGTCGGATCTGGTCGGCCGACCGGTCGACGTCTTCGCCTGGCCGAACGGCGATTCGTCACCCGCTGCAGCTGACGCGCTGCAGGCGCTCGGCTACCGGCTGATCGCCGACTGCGATCATCGACTGGTGGCCCGACGCCCGGATCCGATGCGAGTGTCGAGGCTGCGCCTCGACAGCTCGGTGGACCTGACGAGGACGAGATCGATCGTCTCGGGAGCACACTCGGCTGTGTTCCACCTGGAGCGGCGACTGAGAGGGAGAGGGGATGTACATGACGTCACCTGATGCGCCCACGCGCGACTTCGACGTTCGTCTGGCAACCGACGCCGATCAGGATTCGGTGCTCGGTGCGCTCAGCGATGGCTACGCGCGGCCGTTCACGCACGAGTGGTTCCGGTGGAAGCATCAGTTGTCTCCGTGGGGGGCATCGAGGTGCTTCGTCGCCGAGGATGCCGAGGGTCTGCTCGGTGTGGTGTTCGAGATGCCGTGGCGCTACGCCGAAAGCGGCGGGCCGGCCATCGGCTGGCGAATGGTCGACGGCGCGACAACAGTGCGTGCCCAGCGGCGGGGGGTTTTTCGAGCAGTCGTGGCCGCGATGTTGAGCGACTGCGCCGCGTCAGAAGAACAGGGTGTGGTGCTCGCGACAGCCACCCCCGAAGCACGCCTTGCCCATATCAAGAACGGCGCCGTGGCGCTCGAACCGATCAGTTCGTACTATCGCCCTGCCGTGTGGCGCCCTGCCGTGTGGCGGCCGGCGCAGGTGGTGTCGGGACTGGATGTGCTCGACTCGTGGCAGCTGGCAACACAGCGCGGACTCGCCAGCGTCTGGGACCGAGCCTCGCTCGAGTGGCGCCTCGATCCGCGCAGCGGCATCGAATACCAGGTGTCTCGGTTGGCGTCGGGCTCGGGCGCCAACGGTGCGATCCATCGAACCGTCGGCGGCGCGGCGCGCACGGTTGTCATCAGCGCCCTGTGGGGAGCGCCGAGCGACGTCCGGACCCTTGTCGGCGCCCTTGCATGGCGGTCGAAGGCGGTAGCGGTTCTCGCCCCGGGTGGGCCGGGGACTCGGCTCGCGAAGCCACGCCTCGGAGTTGCGCGCGGGCAGTCGCTCATGTGCGTGTGGGACCAGCGCGATCATCAGCCGGCGCCCGAACTGAGCGACGCCAGAGATGGTTGGGCGCTCGACGGCCTCGACCTCGAAGGCGTGATCTAGTGCACCGGGGGCATGCGATGGACCTGGCGATCCACCTCTGGCGAACGTCGCGCTTCGTGGCGCTCGAGCCGTTCTCGGTTTCCCTGCTTCCGGCGATAGTTTCGGCCGCGTGATTTCCGTCATCATCCCGGCCAAAGATCCCTCGCGGGTTTTGCACGCTGCTGTGGCGTCGGTGCACCGACTGCTCCCAGAGGCCGAGGTGATCGTCGTGGACGACGGATCGAACCCGCCTGTCGCAGAGATCTCGGGAGCCCTGGTCCTGCGGCAGGCCAACGCCGGGCCTGGCGCAGCGCGGAATGCGGGCGCAGCAGCGGCTACCCAGAACTGGCTCCTCTTCCTCGACGCTGACGACGAACTGCTCGACGGCGTCGTCGTTGCTGCCGAGATCGCTCGCGCAGGTGAGGTCGGGATGGTGTGTGGTGCCACGGTCATCGAACGAGCTGGACAGGCGATCGTGGCAGTGCCGTCACCCGCCGAGGACGACGCTGAGCGGCCACGTCTGTCGGCCACGGCGGGTGCCTTCCTGGTGCATCGCGAGGTGTTCGTCTCGGCAGGCGGCTACGACGAGCAGTTGCGGTTCGGCGAGAACACCGACGCGATCGCTCGCTGCGCCGCATTGGCGCGTGTGACGGCAATTGATGCACCCATGGTGAAGTACAACGCTCTCGTCGACGAGCGGAGATACGACGGACGAAGGTTTGCAGCCGCGGAGTACATCCTCCGTCGTGACAGTCATCTCGGCAGCCGTGCCCGTGGGCGCCTGCACGGCATCGCGGCTGTGAATGCCTCGCGTGTCCGCCGCTACCGGGCGAGCATCGCGCACAGTTGGCTGGCGCTGAAGACGGTGCCCTCGCTCCAGGCGTTTGTCCGCTTGTTGGTCGCCCTCACCGGTCCGGTCGGGCGGCGGTGGTGGCTGCGCCGCCCGCGGGGTTCGGCGCTTTGATGAACCCCGTGAGCCATCCGGCGGCTCCGCGATGATCGAGCGGTTGCCGATGTGTACGCGACATGCGCGGCGAGGTGGTTCTCGGAGCCACCTGACGCTCCTGAGACGTGCTGCTGAAAGGTGTTACCGATGAACGACGCACTGAGTGTGCTTCGGCTCGACTACTGCGACTTCTGGCCCGGGTTCGACAAGGAGGACAACTGGTTCGCCTCCGTGCTCTCGGAGCAGTATCGACTCGAGGTGAGCGACACTCCTGACCTGCTCATCTACTCGTGCTACGGCCAGCAGTACCGAACGTACGACTGCAAGCGGGTGTTCGTCAGTTGGGAGAACCGCGGATGGGGGTTCTCCCAGTGTGATTTCGCGTTCTCCAGCGATCGGGTCCGCTCGGAACGCCATCGGCGGTTACCGCTCTGGGTGACCTGGCTCGATCAGCCCTTCGTCCAACCGACGAACGACCCGAGGGCGGTGCTCGAGGGCAAGCGCGGTTTCGCCAGTCTCGTCGTCTCGAACGGAGCAAGCCCGACCCGAAATCGCATTCACCGGCGACTGGACGACTACTCGGTCGTCGCGTCGGGCGGGCGCTACCAGAACAACGTCGGCGGTCCCGTCGCCGACAAGGCCGCCTTCATCTCGCAGTACAAGTTCAACCTTGCCTGCGAGAACTCCTCCTACCCCGGTTACGTCACCGAGAAACTCCTCCATGCGCTGCAGGCGAACACGATCCCGATCTACTGGGGCGCGCCTGATGTGGGCCTCGATTTCAATCCGGCGCGATTCATCAACGTGAACGACTTCGAGTCCGATGATGCACTGATGGATCGCATCGTTCAACTCGACCGCGACGACGACGCGTATTGCGACGTCCTCTCTCAGCCTTGGTTTCCCAATGGCGAACTCCCCACCTGCGCCAACCTCGACGGCGTGCGTGAGCAGTTCACCCGGATCGTGTCGTCGCGGATCACTCCGGTCGCTCAGCGACCTGCCCTGCTGAGAGCACCTCGGGCCGCGGCCGATCGGTTGCGGATCCGTCACCGATACCGAACCAGGGAGACCTGAGCAGGCCCTGACGAGGCCCAGAGATGAGATCCTCGTGGCGATCCGGGTGACTGGTCGGCCGAGGATTCCTGGTTGTACTGCGTCGAGATCGATCGGTCGACGTCTGGGACAGGGCGGTGGATTCCTCCGCCGGGGTACGTCTCGGTCGCGAGGCGCGATTCGGAATTGCGATCGACCGCTGGGTGCCGCCCGTTAGGGTCTCATGTCGTGGAGGAGGACCGGGGGGCGTCTGGCGTCGTGGCAACCGTGCTCGCCTTCTCGCCGTCGGCGCATCTCGAGCCGACGATTCGGGGCCTGGCCCGTCAGACCGTGATGCCCGACTTGGTCGTCGTGCTCGACAACGGCCAAGACCCTGAGGGCACTGCAGCCGTCTGCGACGACATCCTCGGCAGCTGCGGAGTCGGGTACGTGGTGCTGCCCGCTGGGGGAAACGTCGGGGTCGGCGCAGGACACAATCGTCTCGCGGCCGAGGCGGTCCGGCATCAGGCATCGTGGGTGTGGATGCTGGAGCACGACACGATCTGCGATGACGACTGCCTGCAGGACCTGTTGTCGACGGTCGCCCGCAGCGGCGACGAGCGGCTGGCTGCCGTCGTGCCGAATCTGGCGCGGAACGACCATGAACGAGCCCTGGCCGATCAGCACACCGAGGCGAACGGCCAGGAGACGGGCGTCATCGCCGATCGCTTCACCTTCAACGGCGTCCTCATCTCGACCGCTGGGCTGCTCGATGTCGGGTCGTTTCGCGAAGACCTCTTCGTGGGCGGTGAGGACTGGGACTACTCGAATCGTCTCTCGGACCGAGGATGGCTGGTGCACCAGCGCCGCCGCGTGACCGGGATCCACCCGACACGCGGCGACCATCGGCACGGCGTACTTCCCTCCCCGTCGCGTCAGTACTACTCGGTCCGGTCGACGCTGCTGCGTGGCGACTCGTTGCGCCAGCGCCTCCGGCTTGCGGCGATCGCTTGCGGCGGATCCGTTCGCGACCTGGCCCGTCCTCAGCGGCTTCGCCGGATCGCGGCGCGAGTGGCCGGAGTCGTCGATGGGCTGCGCGGTGTCGGGGGCCGGCGCGACAGATGGTTCATGAGGTGATGTCGCCGCGGGCCGTAGAATCCGGTGACCAGTTTGTTCTCGGGGCGACGTTCCTGCTGGGGCTCGCAGCCTCGTGGATGCGCCGCCTCGGGCTCGTCCCAAGGGAGACCGCTCGATGACCGGCACTGCGACTGTTGTGATTCCAGCGCGCAACGCTGCGGCAACCCTCATGCGTCAACTCGAAGCGCTGGAACGGCAGACCGGCGACCTTCCCTTTCGAGTGATCCTGGTCGACAACGGCTCGACCGACGGGACCGGCGACCTCGCTAGCGCATTCCCGGCGACACGATTCGACCTCGTCGTGGTGGAAGAACAGCGGCCGGGGATCAACTGCGCCCGGAACCGCGGCATCGATGCGGCGCCCGAGGGTGCGGTGCTCCTCTGTGATGCCGACGACGAGGTGGCGCCAGGCTGGGTCGTAGCGATGCATGCCGCATTGACAGGACGCACCTGGGTTGCCGGCGTCGTCGACTACGCGTCGCTGAACGACGAACTGACGCGGACACAGTGGGGGGCAGCGGAACGCTCGTCGTGCGACACCCCCGAGCCATTCGTCGACCGGACGTTCGGCTGCAACTGCGGGTTCTTCAAATCGATGTGGGCAGAGGTGGGGCGCTTCGACGATCGGCTCAGCGGCATCGGCGGCGACGAGACCGAGATGTTCATGCGTGCCTACGCTGCCGGGTACCGGCAGGTGTGGGTGCCCGAAGGGGTCGTCGGCTACCAACTCAGGCCGGGTGTCCGGAACATGAGCCGGCAACGGTTCCGGCAGGGTCGGAACCAGGTTCGGATGAGCCGGTTGGCCGGTGGGCGAGTGGGGCCGCCGCTCCCCGGAGCTCGAGCCACGGTGATGTCGCTGCTCAAGCTCGTGGTCGTGTCACCGAAGTATCTGCACCCGGCGGCCCGGCGATACGAGTGGCTGTCCGCAGCGAGCCGGCACATCGGCCGGCTGGTCGGTCACGCGTCGCGTTGGCCCGACTGACGCCGCACCTTGGCAGAGATCACAGTTCCCGGTGCCGCCATCGCGATGATGGCATGCCGGGCGAGTCGATGGCGCTCGGCGAGCATCGTCATCATCGCTCGATGTGCTCCTGCATCGAGTCCATGCGTGGCGATCCCACGCATGACGAGGTCGTCTCGGATCGCGCGACGCGCCCGTGCCGCGGCCCGCACACGTCGAACGTCGGAGGACGTGGCATCGATGGTGAGCGCGCCGAGTCGGGACAACTCGGCATCGGCTCGGGCCTGGTGCACCTGGCGTTGCTGGGCTGCGCGGGTGGCCGAGATGCCGTCGGGGCTCACGACGCAGACAACCTCGACGGACGGGACGCCCTGGAACTCTCCAACGGCGCAGAGGCGGAGCCAGAGGTCGAAATCCTCGACCGGAAACCATTCGTCGCGGTACCCGCCGACGTCGAGCACAGCCTGACGACGGAACATCACCGCCGAGTGATTGAGCCGATTACCGCAGAGTTGGGCGGAGACGAGTTCAGCGTGGGTGAGTGGTGGCTGCCCGATGCGGATCATCGAGCCATCGGGTTGAACGCGCCGGTAGGTGGTGGCGCTGAGCACCAGACGCGGGTTCTTCTCGAACTGAGCAAACTGCCGTTCGAGCCGCGTTGGCTCGGACGTGTCGTCGGCGTCGAGGCGGGCGACGAGCTCGGTGCGGCATTCGGCGAGGCCCCGGTTGAGGCTTGCGACCAGTCCCCGGTTCGAGCCGTTGTCGATGATCCGTACGCGTGCGTCGGAGCGGTACCGGTCGAGGACGGTGGCTGTCGCGTCGGTGGATCCGTCGTTCACAATGAGGAGTTCGAACGAGGTGAGCGTCTGGGCGAGCACACTCTCGATGGCATCCCCGACGAAGGACTCGGCGTTGTACGCCGGCAGCAAGACCGAAACCAAAGGTTCGCTCGGTGGCATCCGATCAGCCTACTGGTCGGGGTTCGCCGACCCAGCCGCCGCGAATAGGCCCGACGGCCTGCTGGCAGGTCGTCGTGGCCGCTGAACAGTCACGCTGCGTACAGAGAACTATCTCAGAGATTCGGTTCCTTCGACATGCTGTCATCGCCCCAGCGTTCTGCCATCATCCCCCTCATCAGAGACCATCGAGGCCTCATCATCCTGTTGGCGGCCACCTCGGTGGTCGGCGGCGTCGCCGAGGCCGGCTTTCTCGTGCTCCTCACCCGTGCGGCGTTCGCGATCACGGCTGGCAAGGACGAGATGGGTCTGTATGGGGAACGAATGGTCTCGATCGGGGTCGTCCTGTTGCTGTCGCTCGTCCTGGTGGTCATCCGGATGACGACCGCGGCATTGGCGAACTGGTACTCGGCCCGGCTGAACGCCGACGCGACACACGAACTGCGCCAGCGGCTTGCTCGCTCCTTCCTGCGATCGACATGGGCGGCGCAGCAGGGCAGTCGTTCGGGGCGCCTGCAAGAGCTCGTCACCTCGTACAGCAACTCCGGTGCCACCCTGCTCGCAAGCGTCGGCGGTGCTATCGCTGCTGGGTTCTCGCTCGCTTCACTGCTGGTCCTCGCTGCCCTCGTCGATCCCGTCGGATCACTCGTCGCCCTGGCAGCGCTCGGTGTTCTCGGGTCGTCGCTGCGACCGCTCCGGCGCAGGATCCAGGTGCACGCCCGACGCGCTGCCGACGACGGAATGGCCCTCGCAGTGGCCACCAGCGAGGTCTCGGGGTTGGGCATGGAGATGCATGTCTTCGATGTCAGAGACCAGGTCGAGCAGCGAGTGGTCGACCTGCTCGACATCGGGGTCCGCTCGTCGCGTCGGTTGAACATGATCCGCGGGCTCGTGCCCGCGCTGTACGCGGGCTTGGCGTACCTGGTGCTCACCGGCGCCGTCGGACTGGCAAGCATCTGGGGGGCCGCCAATCTCACCTCCCTCGGCGCCGTGATGCTGGTGATGATGCGTTCGCTGAGCTACGGACAACAGCTCCAGGTGGCCTTTTCAGGTATCCAGTCATCGACGCCGGCGGTGCGCGATCTGTTCGACGAGATCGACAGTTTCACAGCGCGTGCCTTTGTCGATTCCGGCGCGCCGGTGGAGACGGTCTTCCCGCTCGAACTGCGTGACGTGTCGTTCCACTACGTCGAGGGGCAGCGGGTCCTGTCGGATGTGTCGGCCGAGATCGGCGAGCACGAGCTGGTGGGCGTCATCGGGCCATCGGGCAGCGGTAAGTCCACACTCGTCCAACTGCTGCTCGGTCTTCGCACTCCCACCGAGGGGGCGGTGCTCGCGGCTGGAATCGACATTCGCTCGCTCCGCCACGCCGACTGGGCGCGCAGGGTCACCTTCGTTCCGCAGGATCCGGTCTTGATCAATGGCTCGATCGCGGACAACCTCCGCTTCTACCGAGATGGCATCACCGATGAGGACATCGAACGCGCTGCGCGGCAGGCCGGCTTGCACGACGAAGTGATGGCCTTCCCCGACCGTTACGACCACCAGGTGGGTGATCGAGGTAGCAACCTCAGCGGTGGCCAGCAGCAGCGGGTGTGCATCGCACGGGCACTCGCGGCCCACCCGGATCTGCTCATCCTCGATGAGCCGACCAGCTCGCTCGACGCCAAGTCGGAGACGTTGGTGCGAGACACGATCGACGTGTTGAGATCGGAGATGTCGGTGATCGTCATCGCCCACCGGCTCTCGACGCTCGACCACTGCGACCGGATCATGATCATCCAACACGGGTCGATCGTCGGGTTCGACTCACCGGCCAACCTGCGGCAGTCATCGAACTTCTACACCGAGACGCTGAAGCTCTCCGGGCTGTCCTGACCGGACGCCGGCTCGGTTCATCGTCTCGTCCGCATCCTGTGATCCGGCCTGGGGCGCAGAGGCACCTGAGGCCATCGCTGCACGGGGTCTCGAACGGGCAGGATGCCGCGGAGCGGGGCCGGTGGTGGCACGATTTCAAGGTCATTCCTCGACTCCGATGCGCGCACGACCCACCCTGCCCTCCCGAATCCGCCTCCTCGACGTAGTGGCCACCGCTGCGGTGATCGCCCTGTCGTCGTGCAGTTCCGGGGAGTCCGGTGCCGAAGCTGCCGTAACGGCATCGACCGTTGCTGCGTCGTCGACGTCGGTGGCGCCGTCGACCACCGTGCCGGTGCCGGTGTGCGTCGTGAGAGCCAAGGCTGGTGACTCGCTCACCTCCATCGCCGAGCGCAGTGGCATCACTCTCGATCAGCTCGTGCAGGAGAACCTCGTCGACCCCGCCAAGACCTTCTACCCGGGTACCGAGTTCGATGTCTGCATCGGCGACGTCGTCGACCCGGCAGACCCGACGCTGGTCGACCCTCTGCCGGAGGCAGTGATGCGTCAGCAGCAGGAGTTGAACGAGCTGTTCTCGACCACCTCGATGCTGCCGCTCGGTGTCGACGGCGACTCGGGCCGGCTCACTCGCCAGGCCATCTGCGCTGCGCGGATGGGCCTCGATCTGCCGGTGCACAACCGGAAC
Source organism: Ilumatobacteraceae bacterium (assembly GCA_044359565.1). Lineage (GTDB taxonomy): Bacteria > Actinomycetota > Acidimicrobiia > Acidimicrobiales > Ilumatobacteraceae > VFMC01. The sequence continues at coordinate 4,414 of JBIKLX010000012.1, read as the reverse complement.
CTCGTGCCCGGCAGCGAGGAGGAGGCCACGATCTTCGCCGCCACCGGGTTCGGCATCCCCGAGGGCGCACCCACCGATGCCGACAAGTGGATCCTCGTCGACCAACGCTGTCAGGTGATCTTCATCGGGGAGGGGGCCGACCGGGTGGTCGACATCTTCCCGACGTCGACGGGTGAGCCGGGCCACGAGACGTTCAACGTCCGCTCCCGCGCCTTCCGGTTCGACCCCGCCCTCGAGAACGACGGATGGCACGACAGCTCGAGTTTCCCGGTGGAGATCGACAACCCCTTGAACGGCAACATGTACAAGCCCATCTACTTCAACGAAGGCCAGGCCATCCACGGGGCGGAGTACATCCCGGCGTGGCCGCGGAGCAAAGGCTGCGCGCGTACGTTCCCGAAGCACCAGGACAAGATCATCGAGTGGCTCGGGCTGAAGGACATGACCGAAGCCACCTGGAAAGCGGGCGACATCGGCGTCACGGTCGTGGTGCAGGGTCGCTACACCGACCTGCCCGAAACGCCCTGATCACGGGCTCGGGCGCACCTCGTCGAGCGCTGCTGTGATGCGGGCGGTATCGGCTTCGGGCACCCCTGCGGCAGCGGCGAACTCGGGCCAGTGCCGCACCGCGGCCACCACCTCGCGAACGATGCGGCGATAGCCCGGTACGTCGTGCCGCTCGCCCACGGCATGCAGGTCGGCAACGGTGATGCCGTTGACCTTGCCGTTCACGTCCATCAGGTGCTGGCGCAACCACTGGTTGGACGAGTCGTGGGCGAATGTGACGTCGTAGGCCGGCGCCAGCTCCCAGGCCGAGTCGGGGCGAAGCAGGAACGACAGGTTGCGGGTGTGGTCGTCGTTGTTGGCGGCTGCGACGTTGAACACCATCCGCCGGAACGCTTCGGCGAGTTCGTCGGGTCCGAGGCCGAGCAGGCGCACCGTCTGCAGGTACTGGTCGTAACCGTGGGCGCCGATGAGATTGAAGTCGAGGTGCGCGAGGCCGCACAGCGAGATGATGTGGTACTTCTCGCCCGCCGGCCCGCGGTCGAACCGGCGGGTCACGAAGTGACGGCGCGGGCCTTCGTCGAGCAGGCGACACTCGGTCATCGTGATGCCCACCGCCAGCGCCATCTGCGAGTAGGCGTACTCGATGCGGCCGAACGCCATACCCCCGCCCAGGCTGACGCTGTGCCCGTCGAGCGCTGCACCACCGACGCCATCGAGCTTGAACAGCCAGTGCTCGAAGCCGGCCTCGAGTGGCCGCCATGCCGAGCGGATCTGGAACGTGGCCGGGTTGAAGGCCACCAGTGCTTTCGGTCGGGCGCCACCGGCCGACGAGCCGACGACGATGAGTTGCTCGAGCGCGTCGCGATCGACAGCGCTGTCGCCCGAGCCGTCGAAGGCAGCGCGGGCGGCGAGCACCAGGTCGGCCATCTGCACCGCGGACGCGGCAGGGGCGTCGCGTGTGATAGGTGGCCGGAACTCGAGCGCGCCCATCGCCCTGTCGGCCACGTAGGCGAGCCGGTCGAGCACGGTGAACTGCCCCGGGTCGATCCCCTCGATGGCCATCCAGCGGTCGATGAGTGCGTTGCCGAACCGGTCGGGGAGCGCATCGGCGATCGCCGGTGGCAGCCGGCGGAAGGTGTCGACCGAGAGTCCGGGGAACTCGAACGGGGCGGTGCGCAGTGGCATGTGCAGCGGAGCGAGCTCGACCCCTGCGGCCACCCATGTCGGGTCGTATTGGAAGGCGTACCACCCGGTGGACGGGTTCAGTGCCAGTGCGCCCACACGCCTACCCCAGGCGAACACCTCGAGCGCCGGCACGGGGCGGTAGGTCATTGTGGGCGCCGTGCTCGTGCCCGCGGTCGGGGTGGGCGTTCGTCGGCGTGCAGGGTCTGCTCGACGACGGCCAACGGGCTGAACGGCTCGGCGACGGGTTCGAGGTGGGTGAGCCAGTCGTCGCCGCCGAGCGCGTGCACGGCCCGCACCAGTGTGGTGACGTTGGCGCCCGCTCCGGTCTCAAGGTTGCGCAGCGCGCCGATGGAGACGTTGGCCCGTTCGGCCAACGCCTCACGGGTGATGCCCTGGGCGACGCGCCGTCGGCGCAGTGCCAGGCCCAACTGCTGTTCGAGTCGCTGATCGTCCACAGACAGAAATCTAGCACTTCTGGCTGTAATGAGGAAAGGGAGTGGGATTAACTATCAGAAAGGTGATTTTTGAACTCTTTTGGGCATACAAACATCATGTATCTGATGGTTGTCGTCTGTGCTGCGGTGCTCAGTTGATGAGCGGGTCGCGGGGGAGGCCGAGGATGCGCTCGCCGATCTGGTTGCGCTTGATCTCCGACGTACCGCCGGCGATCGACATGCCGCGGTGCCACAGCACCAGCTGACCAGCCACCGCACCGGCCCCTTCGAGGAACAGCGCATCGGGGCCGGCGAGTTCGGATGCCATGGCTGCGGCTTCGTGGCCGTTCTCGGAGATGACCAGCTTGGCGATGTTGCCCTCGGGCCCGGGGCCGCCGCCGGCGACGGCGCGGTGGGCGCTGCGCATGTTCATCAACGCGATGGCCTCGACCGCCGACAGGTGCCGGCCGATACGGCCGAGGCCGCCGGCCAGGCGGTGCGGGTTGGCATCATGCATGGGTAGCGCCATCTCGGCCGGAACGACGAACCCGCCGCCACCGCCGCCACCGATGCTGACGCTCTCGTTGCCGAGCGTGGCGCGGGCCACGGTCCAACCGCCGTCGACCGGGCCGACCACGTCGTCGTCGGGCACGAACACGTCGTCGAAGAACACCTCGTTGAAGTCGGCGGTGCCGGTGGTCTGGCGCAGCGGGCGCACCTCGACACCTTTGCTCTGCATGTCGATGACCACCATCGTGATGCCCTGGTGCTTGGGTACGTCGGGGTTGGTGCGTACGGTGGCGAAGCCGTAACGGGCCAGGTGGGCTCCGCTGGTCCACACCTTCTGGCCGTTGATCAGCCAGCCGCCGTCGACGCGGGTCGCCTTCGTCTTGATGCCTGCTGCATCGGAGCCCGAGTCGGGCTCGCTGAACAGCTGGCACCAGATGAGGTCTTGGCGCAGTGCGGGCCGCACCCACCGGGCGATCTGGTCGTCGGTGGCGTGCTGGATGAGGGTGAGGATGACCCAGCCGGTGATGCCGTACTGCGGACGCTTCAGCCCGGCGGCCGAGAACTCCTGCTCGATGACGAGTTGCTCGACGGCGCCGGCGTTGCGGCCAAATGGACGGGGCCAGTGCGGCATGGCGTAGCCGGCGTCGATCATCGCGTCGCGCAGCGCGGCGCCTTCGAGGCCCTGCACCGTGGCGCAGAACGCCTGCACCTCGGCGCGGATGGCCTCGGCCTCGGGTGGCAGGTCGATGGAGCGCTCGCGGCGCACCTTGGCGCGGGCCAGGTCGGCAACGGCGACAGCGGCGGCCTCGGCGTCGAGGAATGCACCGATGGCGGTGGCCCGGCGGAGGTAGAGGTGGCCGTCGTGCTCCCAGGTGAAGCCGATGCCGCCGTGCACCTGGATGTTCAGGTTGGCGGCGAGGTCGGCGGCCTCGACCGCCTGGGTGGCAGCAACTGCCGCAGCGAACGAGAACTGGCTGGAGCCAGCGGTTACGGCGCGGCTGGCGTCCCACACCGCCGCGGTGGCGAGCTCGCTGGCCACGGCCATGTTGGCGCAGTGGTGCTTCACGGCCTGGTACATGGCGATGGGGCGGCCGAATTGGGTGCGGGCCTTGGCGTACTCGGCTGCCTGACGGGTGCACTCGCGCGCCACACCGGTGGCCTCGGCGGCGAGCAGCGCGCGGGTGTAGTCGACCAGCGCGAACCGGCCGCCGGGCAGCACCTCGACGGCTGCGCCGGTGAGGGTGACGCGGGCCGACCGGCGGGCGGGGTCGAGGTTGGTGGGAACCGTGACGGAGACGCCAGCGGCCGTGCGGTCGACGAGCACCACGTCGTCGCCCGATGCAAGCATCAGGAGATCGGCGAGCCCGCCACCCAGCACGATGGCCGAGCCGTCGGCGGTGGACCCGTTGTGGGTGATCGACGTCTCGAGCGCGATACCGGCTGTACGCGAGCCGTCGGCCAGGCCGGGCAGCAGGCGGGCCTGCATCTCGTCGGGGGCCGCGGCGGCGATGGTGGCGCTGGCGATGACCGTGGGCACGAACGGGCCGGGGGCCACGTGGGCGCCGAACTCTTCGACCACGACGACGAGTTCGGGCAGGCCGTAGCCCGAGCCGCCGTGGGCCTCGGGGAGGTGCAGTCCGAGCCAGCCGAGTTCGGCCACCTCGGCCCAGAACGGCGGCAGTGTCTCGGTGTCGGCCTCGAGCAGGGCGCGCGTGGCGCCGCGGGCATCGCGGCGCTGCAACAGGTCGGCAACAGTGTCGGTGAGGGCGAGATGGTCG
>JBIKLX010000133.1:0-9121 GCA_044359565.1 Ilumatobacteraceae bacterium | reverse complement strand
CGCACCGACGGCAAGGCCGCTGATGTGAACGGCCCGGCGTACGACGGCTACCCCTACCCGGTGGTCGACATCACCGGCCTGGGCGCCGTGGCGACCCCGGCTGAGGGTACGCCCAACGCCGTTTACACCGCCAACACCAACTGCGACATCAACCTCGGTATCGGCAAGTTGATCACCAACGGCCCCAACGCTGGTCAGTACTTCGCCACGACGGGCCGGATCAACCAGCTCAGCGTGGTGAACACCCAGGACATCGACGGTGGCTGGACGCTCAACGGCAAGATGAGCAACTTCACCTCGACCTCCGACGCCAACGACACGTTCAGCGGCAACCTGCTCGGCTGGAACCCCGAGGTGACCTGGGATTCGCTGGCCAACCTCGATGGCTACGACATGGAGGTGCTCCCCGGCGACATCCGTCAGCCGGTCGCGAGCAGCAGCGGTGCGGGCCTCGGCCCCAACGGTGCAACCAACGACGCTGCCCAGGCTGACGGCACCCTCGGCAGCCGGGCCAACTCGCTGGCCAAGTCGACCATCGGCAAGAGCCTCGGCATGGCCGTGCTCGACGCCCGTCTGCGGCTGCTGATCCCGGTGACCGCCGACGCCGGCACCTACACGGGTACGCTCACCTTCACCACCATCTGATCCAGTGATCAGGTAGCAACCGAATCAAGCAACCCGAGTGAGGGGGTGGGCGGCCTACGGGCAGCCCACCCCCTCGCCGCGTCGGGCGTTTCGGCGTCCGGCGGATTCGGGTGTCGTCCACGGATTCGTCATGCACTGGTCGGTCGCCGTTCATCTGCTCGTTGCGAGCACTGGGTAGGTTCACGTCGTCCTGCGACTGTGCGCGCTGCGACCCGACCGGCCTCCATCGACAGGATGTCTTCCATGTTCCGCCGCCTCCTCGCCACCATCGTCGGTACCGTTGCGGTGCTCGGCTGCCTGGTGCCTTCCGCTGCCGCAGCCCCGGGTGAACCCACCGACCCGAATGCTCCCACCGACACCACGCCTGTCGACGACGCCGGAGGCGCCACCGGCGCAGTCCAGAGTTGGACGCTCACCCCCGGCGGCGGCCCCGACGGCGGCGATGCAGGCAGCCGACCCAACCTCACCTACCAGGTGGCGCCCGGTACCGCCATCCAAGACAGCGTGATCGTGTACAACTTCGGCAATGTCACGACCACGTTCGACATCTACGCCACCGATGCGCTCAACAACGACGACGGCGAGTTCGACCTGCTGTCGCGCGATGAGGTGCCCGTCGACGTGGGGAGTTGGGTGTCGCTCGGTGCCACCAGCGTCACCCTGGAGCCGATGAAGCAGGCCACCATTCCGATCACCATCACCGTGCCGCTCGACGCCACGGCGGGCGATCACATCGGTGGCATCGTCGCAGCCGTCACCACAGCCTCCACCACCCAGTCCGAGACCGGCAACGAGCAGATCATCAACGTCGAGCGGCGCACCGGCACCCGGGTCTACCTCCAGGTGAACGGGGCGCTCAACGCAAAGTTCGCCGTGGCCGATGCCGACATCACGGCCTCGTACGATTACGCAGTCAATTCGTTCTCCGGCGCCGCAGATGTTTCGTTCCGGGTGGAGAACCGGGGCAATGTGCGTCTCGGCGGAGTTCCGACGCTGAAGGTGTCGGGCCCGTTCGGGCTGGGTGGCACCACGGTCACCCTGCCGGAGATCACACCGCTGCTGCCCGGCCAGGATGTCACCATCACCACGCGGGTCGAAGGTGTCCCCGCGCTGTTCTTCATGAAGGCGGAGGTGAGCATCGAACCGAAGACCTTTTCGTCGGTCGGTGAGACACCGGCGGCCCGAGGAGTGGCCAGTTTCCTCGCCGTTCCCGTCACCGTGCTGCTGCTGCTGTTGCTGGCGTTCGTGGCCACCATGCTCGTACGAGCGGTGCGTCGTCATAGTCGCCTCGACGACCAGCCCAGCGACACGGGCGTGCCGCAGCCTCCCGTCGACCGCGCGAATCAGCCGCAACTGCAATGAGCCACCAGCCCCGCCGCACGCGACCTCAGCGGCGAGCCGCTCTGTTGTCGTTGCTGTGCGTGCTGGGGGTGCCCCGCGTCGACGAAGCGCCGCCCGTCGGCAGCACGACCGGCCCGACGGTCCAGGTTCGTCCCGGTCGAGCGCAGCCGGGCGACCAGGTGACGTTGCAGATCAGCGGATTCTCGTCGCCCTATGTCACCGCGTCGGTGTGCGGCAACAACGCACTGCGGGGTTCATCTGATTGCGACATGTCTGCGAGCGAGGGCAACGAACTCGCCGCCGACGCGCTCGTCAGTCGCTTCACGATGCCGATCAGTGCACCTCCGACAGCGTGTCCCTGCGTGGTGCGAGTGGTGGGGGCCGATCAGGCCGAGATCGCGTTGGCGCCACTCGAGGTGATCGGCCATCCTGTCGGTCCGCTCACCGAGGCGCCGAGTCTGGAAGGGCTCGTCGATGCTGTGGTGACGGCCCGCGAGCAACCGTCCGGGTTCGTCGATGTGTTGGTGGCCTCGCTCGGGGGCGACACCACCTACGAGGTGACGCTCTTGGTGCGCAACCGTTCGCCCGAGTCCCTGAGCGCAGTGCTCGCCCGCGGCTCGGCGTTCGATTCCGACCAGAACGCATTGGTGTCGTTCGACCTCGGCAACGCACCGCCCATTGCGCCGGGCCAGACGTGGACCACGTCGGCGCTGGTGGTGATCCCCACTCCCTCGATCGGCTCGGTCGAGTGGGCAGTCGACGTGATTGGCGCCGGGCCCGCGTTGGTCGGCTCCACCACCACGCAGCACCGTCCGGTGCTGTTGATCGTGGTGCTCGGACTGGCGGTGCTCAGCCTGTCGGCGTTCGTTGCCCGACGACTGATGCGGCGGCATGCGGCGCGCAGCGAGGCCCAGGCGGCATCGGCCGCTGCGGCCGATGCCGGCGCCGACCAGGTTGCCGATGAGATGGCGTCGGTGGGGTAGTTCGCCCCGCATCCCCATTCATCCCCCGTACGGGTGAATCCGCCTCGTTTCGGACCAAGGTCCCTCTAGGTAACCCGGCTCGCTGCCGATCTCCCTCGTGTCATCACGAGGAGGGCCGGCAGTGCGCCACACGGTACGAGCAGCAGTCTGGTCGGGTGCGGTGCTGCTGGCGACGGGAGCCGTTGCGCTTCCGGCGTTCGGTATCGGGCGCAGCGCACCGGCACCATCTGCACTGTCGGCACCGTCGGCACCGTCTGCCCCAGTGCGACCGACCTTGATCGAACGAGCCGCGTGCGTCTCCGACGAGGCGGCCGACACTCCGGCTCAGGTGTCGGCGGCCGGCGGCGGCGGCGGCGAGGTGAGCCAGGTGCTCGAGGTGCGCGTTCCTCGAATTGCGATGGTGTCGTACGACTCCGGCGATCGCATCGCTGCGGTTGCCACCAACACTGGCTGCGCGCCACGCGCCGGCGACGAGGTGTACATCGTGCTCGATGACGGGAACCTGGTAGCCGCCCCCGACTTCGCCCTCGACGGAATCGAGTGGCGTGGCGACTTCACGGCTGCCGGTGTGTTCCAGGCCCAGCAGGGCTGAGCCACTCGCCGTACCGCGAGCGCCGCCCGACACAGTACGGTCGGGGTGTGGACGAACAGTTGAGCGTGCCCGACCGCCGACCGCACGTCGGTTCGCGGCTGCTGTCGTTGGCGGCTGGGACCGTGCCCGAGTTCGCGCCGGCCGAGACGGTCGATGCGGCAGCCGCCGCGGGGTTCCCCGCGGTGGGGGTGTGGTTCGACCCGGCCACCTGGTCGCCGCAGGTGCTGCGGTCGGTGGCGGCCCGGCTCGATCACCATGGACTCGTTGCCCTCGACGTCGAGCCGATCATGCTCGGCTCGGCCGACGACCACGGCGAGGCCATCGTCGACGCGGCCATCGAACTGGGTGCACGCCATGCGCTGGTGGCCAGTCGCGAAGCCGACAGTGGTGCAGTCGCGGCGCGCCTCGCCACGCTGGCAGCGCGGGTGGAGGGCTCGGCGGTGACGCTGGTGCTCGAGTTCCTGCCCGCGCTGGGGGTGCGCTCCTTCGCCCAGGCGAGTGCGATCGTCGACTCGGTCGCGCACCCGGCGGTGGGTGTGCTCGTCGACGCGCTGCATCTGGCTCGCGCTGGTGAGACGCCTGAGGGGTTGCGTGCCGCGCCAGCCGGCCGGTTGCCGTACCTGCAACTGTGCGACGCAGGCGCACCACCCGACGACACCTCGCCGATGGGGCTCATCCGCGAGGCGTTGCACGAACGGCTGCTGCCCGGTGACGGAATGCTGCCGCTCGACCGTTTGCTCGCCTGCGTTCCCGAGGTGCCGATCTCGTTCGAGGTGCGCTCGGCCTGGCTGCGCGACACCTACCCCGACCCGGTGGAACGCGCCCGCGCCGTGTTCGCGTCGGTGCGACCCTGAGCCGCGCCGTCGTCACACCACCGGGTGTTCGGCCACCGAGGGCGGGGCGCAGAGGCGACGCTGGCGGTCGGTGAGTTCGGCCAGCACCTCGGGCCGGCACGGCGGCCGCACCGACCACGACGTGGGGCCGGGCGAGTACTTGTACAGCAGGCTGCGTCGTTGGTGTGGGGCGGTCCAGGGCAGCGTGCCGTGGGTGAGCGCCTCGGTGAACACCACCAGGTCGCCCGGGGCGAGGGCCACCTCGGTGACGAGCGGATGGTCGAGGTCGATCGTGGCCGGCATGCGGAAGTTGGCCTTGTGCGAACCGGGCACGCAGCAGAACCCGCCCTGCCCGGGCGGATGATCCGACACGGCCCACTGCACCACGGTGAGGCCGCAGTGGATGTGGCCGTTCTCGACCAGGTAGTACTGCGCCGGGTCGAAGGGGAGCCTGCCGCCGTGGAGCCCGAGGCCGGCCGTATCGGGCGCCATCACGATGCCGTAGGCGTGGTCGAGCCGCACGTGCGGACCGCACAGTTCGCGCATCACGTCGATGACGGCATCGTCGTCGATGAGGTCGCGCATGAGCCCGCCGGCCTCGATCACGCCGACGAACCGCTGCGACTGGATCGACGTCGCGGCGGGTGGCAGCCCGAGCGCATCGATCTCGAGGTGCAGGCGGCGCACCTCGCCGCTGCTGAGCACGTTGCGTCGCACCACGTAGCCGTAGAGGTCGAAGTGGTAGCGCTCTTCGTCGGTGAGTGCGCCGTGGGGCATGACTCCAGTTGACCACATCGGCGCGCTGCCACGATGGCGCTGCATCACGCGAATCCCGGTACGCGCGTTCCGTGTCGCGACAGGCCCCCGCACTAGCATCGGCTGGGTTCAGTACGGAGGAACGCACGCATGGACATCACCGAATTCTCGATGGACTTCTTCAGTCTCGCGGGCAAGAACGCCATCGTCACCGGTGGCAACACCGGTCTCGGTCAGTCGTTCACGCTCGCGCTCGCGAAGGCGGGGGCGAACGTGTTCGTGCCCAGCCTGGCCGACGACGACGGCACCACCCGGCGCCTCGTCGAGGGTGTGGGCCGTCGCTACGAGTTCATGGTGGCCGACATCACCGCCGACGGCGTGCCGCGTCAGGTGATCGACGAGTGCGTCGCCCGCCTCGGGTCCATCGACATCCTCGTCAACTCCGCCGGCATCTGCCCCCTCGGCGAAGTGCTCGAATTCGGCCGCGACAAGTGGGACGCCACGGTGGCCGTGAACCTCACTGCGGCGTTCGAGATGAGCTACGAAGCGGCGCAGAAGATGGTGCCCCAGCGCAGCGGCAAGATCATCAACATCTGCTCGATGTTCAGCTTCCTCGGCGGCCGCCTGTCGTCGGCCTACGCGGCCACCAAGCACGGCATCGCCGGGCTCACCAAGGCCTACTGCGACGAGCTGGCCATGCACGACATCCAGGTGAACGGCATTGCCCCCGGCTACTACGCCACAGCCATTACGACGAACACCCGCGGCAACCCCGAGAGCAACCAGCGCGTGCTCGATCACATCCCCGCCGGGCGCTGGGGCGACGTGGCCGACCTGATGGGCACCGTGGTGTTCCTCGCCAGCCGAGCGAGCGACTACGTGAACGGGCACATCCTCGCCGTCGACGGCGGCTACCTCGTCCGCTGAGCCGCGGCGCGACGGACGGAGCAAACGAATGGCCGGGCCCTACCTGATCGGGATCGACTGCGGGACGCAGAGCGCCAAGGTGGTGGTGGTCGACGCTGCCGGCACCGTGGTGGCCAGTGCCCAGCAGATGCTGCGGCCGATGAGCCGGCCCCGCCACGGTGTGGCGCTGCACCCCGACGACGATCTGTGGACCGCCATCGCCTCGGCCAGCCGCCAGGCCATGGCAGCGTTCACGGGCGACCCGGCCGACATCGCCGGTGTGGGCATCTGCCCGATCCGCTGCTGCAAGGCGTTCCTCGATGCGCAGGGCGACCTGGTCGAGCCGGTGATGAGCTGGATGGACGAGCGCGCGTATCGCCCGTACCTGCCCGATGATCCGCGGCTCGCCTACGCCACCACGGCATCGGGCTACATCGCCCACCGGTTCACCGGCCGCCTCGTCGACACCGCCGCCAACAACATCATCCTGCAGTGGCCCATCGACACCGACACCTGGCAGTGGAGCGACGACCCGGCGCTGTACGAGCAGTTCGGCGTGCGTCGTGAGCAACTGTTCGAGCTGCAGATGCCGGGCGAGGTGATCGGCCCGCTCACGCCTGCGGCCGCCGCGGCCACCAGCATCCCGGCCGGGGTGGCCGTGGTGCACACCGCCAATGACAAGGCCGTCGAGATGCTCGGCTCGGGCACCCTCGGCGAGTCGACAGCGCTGGTGTCGCTCGGCACCTACATCGCCGCGATGGTGCACGGCCACGAGAACCACCTGTCGCCGGCCAACTTCTGGACCAACTTCGCGTGCATCCCGCATCGCTACCTCTACGAGAGCGGGGGAGTGCGCCGCGGGATGTGGACCCTCACGTGGTTCCTCGACCTGCTGGGCGACGAGATGGCCGAGCGGGCCGTGTCGCTGGGGTTGAGTCGCGAGGAGTACCTCGAGCGCGAAGCCGCGCAGGTGCCCGCCGGCAGCGAGGGACTGATGACCGTGCTCGACTGGCTGGCGCCGGGCGACAAGCCGTTCCGCAAGGGCACGATGCTGGGCTTCGACGCCCGCCACAGCCGTGGCCACGTCTACCGCTCCATCCTCGAGGCCATCGCGCTGACGATGAAGCACCATGTCGATGCGATGTGCACCGAGTTGGGCATCACCCTCGACGAGATCGTCGTGTCGGGCGGTGGATCGCGCAGCCCGCTGTTCATGCACATCTTCGCCGACGTGTTCGGCATCACTGCCTCACGCAGCACCGGTGCCAGCGGTGCCAGCCTGGGCGCGGCCATCTGCGCCGCAGCGGCCACCGGCGTGCATCCCGACATCGCCACCGCGGCGGCGCACATGGCGTCGGCGCGCGAGTCGTTCCTCCCCGACGCGGCGAACGGCGCCGTGTACGCACAGATGAACGAGACTGTGTACCCCGCCATTCGTGCCGCCACCGACCCGCTGTACCAGCGCGCCTACCCGATCTTCCACTGACCCCCACCCACTTGAAGGACCCCACCATGTCTCTCACCCGTGAAGCAATCGTCGAGCACCTCCAGCAGATGCTCACCCCCGTCCAGGTCGTCACCGACGAGGCCGAGTTGAAGCGATCGAGCGTCGACAACTTCCGCAAGCTGCAGAACATCTTCGACGTGCACACGATGCTGATGCCCGCCGCCGTGGTGATGGTGCGCAGCACCGACGAGGTGGCGCGTGTGTTGGCCTTTGCCGACGAACACCGGGTGAACGTGGTGGCCCGCACCGGCGGCACCGCCACAGAGGGTGGCCTCGAGAGCGGCGTCGAGAACTCGATCGTCGTCGACGGCTCGCAGATGAACCGCATCATCTCCATCGACGCCTACAACATGCAGGCCACCGTCGAGTGCGGGGTGCCGCTGCAGGCGCTGGAAGACGAGGTGCGCAAGGTGGGCCTCACCACCGGCCACTCGCCGCAGTCGAAGCCCATCGCCAGCATGGGCGGCCTCACCGCCACCCGCAGCATCGGCCAGTTCAGCACCCTGTACGGCGGTATCGAAGACATGGTGGTCGGCTGTGAGGTGGTGTTCCCCGGTGGACAGGTGAGCCGCATCAAGAACGTGCCACGCCGCGCCGCCGGCCCCGACATCCGCCACATCGTCATCGGCAACGAGGGCGCGCTGTGCTACATCACCGAACTCACGGTGAAGTTGTTCCCGTACATGCCCGAGAACCACCGCTTCATGGGCTGGACGTTGAAGAACATGTCGACCGGCTTCGAGGCGCTGCGCGAGGTGATGGTGGCCGGCTACAAGCCGTCGGTGGCCCGCCTGTACGACTTCGAGGACGGGCAACTGCACTTCTCGCACTTCGCTGCGCCCGACGACTGCATCCTGCTGTTCATGGCCGAGGGCAACGCGGGCATCACTGCCGCCACCGAGGCAGGCATCCACGAACTGGTGGCCAAATACCCCGAATGCAAGCCGGTCGACTCGGCGCTGATCGAGGAGTGGTTCAACGACCTGGTGTGGGGCCCCGACAAGGTGACCCGCGAAGACGAGCGCATCCGCACCACGCGCAACGTGAACCGCACCACCGAGATCTCGGCCGACTGGACCAGCATCCAGAAGATCTATGACGCCGTCATCCCGCGCATCCGCGCCGAGATCAACGGCATCACCCTGCTGGGCGGCCACTCGTCGCACAGCTACATCAACGGCACGAACATGTACTTCAACTACTTCTACGACCTCATCGACTGCGAGCCCGAGGAAGAGAACGATAAGTACTACTTCCCGATCATCACGATCATCATGGAAGAGACGCTGCGCCACGGGGGGTCGATCGTGCACCACCACGGCATCGGCAAGGCCCGGGCCCGCTGGGTGCGCGACGAGTACGGCACCTCGTATCCGATGCTCGAGGCGTTGAAGCACGCGTTCGACCCGCACGGCATCATGAACATCGGCACCATCATCCCCCGCTGACCGGACCGACGGCCCTGCGTCCGTGACCCCGGCGCGATGAGCAGGCTGCGCAACAGGTGCGCACGTTGCTCATCGCGGGGAAGGGCCGGCCGGGGGCGCTGAGCGCGGTG
>JBIKLX010000132.1:0-9225 GCA_044359565.1 Ilumatobacteraceae bacterium | reverse complement strand
TGACCCCGCCACTGTCGAAGACATACAGCAGGGCCCCGGGCATAGCCCGGGGCACTGCTGTATGTCGCTCAAGTAGCGAGCCGAAACGACCGATGTAAGCACCAACGCAGCGCCGGGAGGTGAGATGAGCAGGCCGCGACAGCAACGACCAGATGGGCACGCGACCCTGCTCGTCTCCGGAGACTCCACGTGGAAGCGGACAGCTTGCGTGGTCCTGCTGGGCTTCAGCGTTGCTGCACTCGGTCTCGGCATCGCCCACCTCGGTGCCTGGGGGTCAGCCCCACCGAAGGTCGAACCATGGTGGATGGTCGCCCTCATTGCCGTGGCGTTCGTAGCCGGCGAGCAACTGGCCCTGCACGTCGAGTTCCGGCGGGATGCGCTCACGGTCACCCTCACCGAGGTGCCGACGGCGCTGGCATTGATGTTCCTGCCCCTGCCCACCGCGTTGCTTGCGCGCCTGGCAGCGAGCCTGGTCGTATTGGTCATCATCCTCCGTCAGCGTCCGACCAAGGTGCTGTTCAACGTGTGCGTCCAGACGGGCAGCCTGTCGCTGGGGTACGCCACCCTGTTCGCCCTGCGCGGCGGACCGTGGACCGAGGCGTCGTTCCTCGACCTCCTCCTCGCCGTGATGGTCGTCACCACCGTCGACGCGCTGGCAGTGGTGCTGGTGATCTCGCTGCACGAGGGGCAGTTCCTCGACAAGTTGCGAGACGAAGTGCACAGTGGCCTGCCGCGAACGCTCATCACCTCCGTCACGGCCACGATCGCAGCCGCGCTGGCAACGGCATGGCCGGTGGTGGCGCTGGCGCTGATCGTGCCCATCGTCGGGGTGTGGAGCGTGCTGCGCTCGAATGCACAGACCAGACAGCGTCTGCGCGACCTCGAGCAATTGCAGGAACTGAACGCGTCGCTGGGCGAGTCGCTGCACCGCAGTGAGATCGCTTCAGTCGCGGTGGGTCAGATCAAGCGACTGCTGCGCGCCGAGCGAGTGGCCGTGGTGCTGTTCGACATGGGCGACCTCGGCGCGCACATCGCGTCGACCGGCGAATTGATGAACGACCTGCCCCAGACCGCCGACGAGATCCGTTGGCTCCCGTTCATCGAAGCGCCTGCCGCCGTCGTCGAACCCGATGAATTCGCCGCACTGGGCATCGTCATCGACTCATTGTCAGGCAACACGCTCGTCGCTCCGATACGAACCGGTTCGCACGCTGTCGGGTTGCTGGTGGTCGCCGAGCGGGCCGGAATCTCCGATGCCTTCGACGACAGCGATCTCCTGCGCGCGGCAACCATCGTCGACCGGCTGGGCATGGCGTTGAGGAACGCGATGTTGCTCGAGCGCATCGAGCACGAGGCGTGGCACGACTCGCTCACCGACCTGCCCAACCGCACCATGTTCGAACGCCGGCTCGACGAAGCGCTCGACGGCGGCAACCCTACGGGCCGCGTCGGCATGCTGATGTTGGGCGTCGACCGCTTCGGTGAAGTGAACTCCACACTCGGCCACCAGGTGGGTGACCGAGTGCTCGTGGAACTGGTGGCGCGCATCCGTGCGACGGTCGCACCCGGCACCCTCGTCGCCCGACTCGCAGGCGACGAGTTCGGCATCCTGCTGGTCGACATCGACGAACACGAACTGATGGAGATGGCCCGCCGTGTGGTCGGCGCGGCCGAGCGGCGGCTCAACATCGGCGACTTCGAGGTCGTCGTCACCCTCAGCGTCGGCGCGGCGCTGTGCCCTGATGCCGCTTCGAACGCCGCACTCATGCTGCGTCGTGCCGACATGGCGATGCACCTCGCGAAGACCAACCATTCGGGTGCCGAGATCTACCGGGGCGACCTCGACCAGCGCACGCCCGAGCGACTGTCGATGCTGGGTGATCTGAAGCTCGCGCTCGAGCACGGCAACCTCGATGTGCACTTCCAGCCGAAGGTCGACCTGAGTACCGGTCGCATCGTCGGCGCCGAGGCGCTCGTGCGCTGGAACCATCCCCAGCGGGGGTTCGTACCCCCCATCGAGTTCGTGCAACTGGCCGAGAACACCGGCCTCATCACAGCGCTCACCGATCAGGTGTTGCGCAAGAGCATCTCCACCATCCGGCTGCTGAACGATCTCGGTTTCCACCTCCAGGTCTCGCTGAACCTGTCGACGATCGACCTGCTCGACGATCTGCTCGCCGGTCGCGTCGAGCGAATCCTCGCCGACAACGGCGTACCTCCCGACCAACTGACGCTGGAGATCACCGAGACCGCACTGCTGGCCGACAGCGCCCGCACGCTGCAGACCGCCGAGGCGTTGCGCCGATTGGGCACGCATCTGTCGATCGACGATTTCGGAACCGGCTACTCGTCGTTCAGGTACCTCCGTGTGCTGCCGGTGTCGGAGTTGAAAGTCGACCGCAGTTTCGTGACCAACCTCCTGGAGGACGAGCGTGACGAGGTGATCGTGCGTTCGACGATCGACCTCGGTCACAACCTCGGTCTGCGGGTGGTTGCCGAGGGCGTGGAAGACATGGCCACGCTCGACCGACTGCGGCTGCTCGGTTGCGATCTGGTGCAGGGCTACGGCATCGCCAGGCCGATGCCGTTCGACCGGTTCCTCGTGTTCCTGAACTCGGGTGGCTACGAGCCGAACCGGCTCATTTCGCAGCCGGCGTCAGCACCGTCGTTCACGCCACGCATCGTCTCGGCGTCCTGACGACGTCCTGCGGGGCGCTGCCCGCACCGCGCAAATGCAGAACCGCCGCACTGCGGAGGTGTCACGATGGGGGAGTGGCGACCATCCTCCTGCTGCATGGCCCGAACCTGAACCTGCTCGGCCAGCGCGAACCGCACATCTACGGCTCGGCGACGCTCGACGACTACGTCGCGGCGGCCACGACAGCGGCGGCCGGCCACGGCCACGAGATCGAGGCGTACCAGTCGAATCACGAGGGTCACCTCGTCGATCGCATCCACGCTGCGCGCGGCCGGTGCGCCGCCATCGTCGTGAACCCCGGCGCCTTCACGCACTACGCGTGGAGCATCCACGACGCGCTGGCAGCGTTCGATGGCCCGATCATCGAGGTGCACATCTCGAACCCGAACGCACGCGAACCCTGGCGGCACACCAGCGTGGTGGCCCCGGTCGCCACCGGTTCCATCGTCGGGCTCGGCATGCTCGGCTACGAGTTGGCCATCGCTGCTGTGGCTCGCCGGCTCGCTTCATGACGCCGATCGACTGTTCGCGAAGGGCCAGGGCGCTGCAGCCGCTGCTGGCGGGGCATGCCGGTTCGCCCGAGGGTCTGCTCGTCACCGATCTCACGAACATCCGCTGGCTCACCGGATTCACCGGGTCGAGCGGTTGGGTCGTGGTGCTGCCCGACGACCTGGTGCTGATCACCGATGGGCGGTACGGGGCACAGGCCGAACGCCAGTTGGCCGCCTCCGGAACGACGGCGACGATTGCCGTCGGCACCTCGGCAGCCGAGATGCAGCGGTTGCTCATGGAAGCGGTGCACGAGGTCGCCCACCTCGGGTTCGAGTCTGCGCATCTCACCCATCAGCAGTTCGTCCGCTTCGGTGAGGCGCTTGCACCCGCACTGGTGCCCACCGTCGGCCTCGTCGAGCGCGGCCGACGCCGCAAGGACGCCGCCGAGGTGGAGCGCATCGAGGCCGCCTGCGTCATCGCCGACGCTGCACTGGCCGAGGTGGCGCCCCGATTGGGCGACGGCCTCAGCGAGATCGAGGTGCGCAACGCGCTCGAGGCCGCGATGCGCGAATTCGGCGCAGCCGGACCCAGCTACGAGACCATCGTCGCCGCCGGACCGGTGAATGCACCGATGCCGCACCATCGGCCCACGCCCACCCGTATCGAGCGCGGTCACACGGTCATCATCGACGTGGGGGCGCTGCTCGACGGGTACCACAGCGACATGACCCGCACGTTCGTGGTGGGCGAGCCGACGGCGCTGCAACAGGAGGTGTACGACGTGGTGCTCTCCGCACAATGTGCGGGCGTGGCCGCGGTACGCCCTGGTATCAGTACCTCGACGCTCGACGCCGTCTGTCGCGACGTCATCACCTCGGCGGGGTTCGGGCCCGCGTTCAGCCACGGCACCGGACACGGCGTGGGCCTGCTCATCCATGAAGACCCGTTCATCAACGCTGCCGGAGGCTGGGAATTGCAGGTCGGCGACGTGGTGACCGTCGAGCCGGGGGTCTATCGTGGTGACTTCGGCGGCGTTCGTGTGGAAGACCTGGTCGAGGTCACCCCTGACGGCTGCCGAGTTCTCACCCAGTCTCCCAAGGACTCACCATGCCTGCCATCAGCACCAACGATCTGAAGAACGGGATCACTCTCGAACTCGACAACGGCCTGTTCAACGTCGTCGAGTTCCAGCACGTGAAGCCCGGCAAGGGCGGCGCCTTCGTCCGCTCGAAGCTGCGCAATGTGCGCACCGGGGCCGTGCTCGAGCGCACGTTCAACGCCGGCGTCCGTGTCGAGCAGGCGTTGCTCGATCGCAAGGACATGCAGTTCCTGTACCGCGACGGCGACGAGTACGTGTTCATGGACACTGAGAGCTACGAGCAGATGAACGTCGACCCGGCGAAGCTGGGCGATGCCGCCGACTACCTCGTCGAACAGGCTGTCGCGCAGATCGCCTACTACAACGGCGAGATCGTCACCGTCGAGATCCCGGCCTCGGTCGAGTTGAGCATCACCGATACCGAGCCGGGTCTGCAGGGCGACCGCGTCAGCGGTGCCCGCAAGCCCGCCACGCTGGAAACCGGCAAGGTGGTGCAGGTGCCGCTGTTCGTCAACATCGGCGATCGCATCAAGGTCGACACCCGCTCGGGCGACTACATCACGCGCGTCTGATGGCGAGCGGCCGATCACGGCGCGGGCGTGCGCTCGGCCTCGAAGGCGACCAGCGGTCAGAGGCCCGCGAGCGGGCCCTGCTCCTGCTGTACGAAGTGGCCACCAAGGGGGTCACTGCGGCAACCGTGCTCGACGGCCAGGTCGTGCGTCCCGATGCCCTCACCTGCGAGTTGGTGGTGGGGGTGGAAGAACACCGCGAACGCCTCGACGAGGTGATTGCGGCGCACGCCAAGGGCTGGACCATCGCGCGTATGCCGCTGATCGACCTCACCGTCATGCGCATCGCGGGCTACGAGTTGCTCGGCCGACCCGATGTGCCGGTGGCGGTCGTCATCGACGAAGCCGTCGAGCTCGCGAAGCGCTTCTCCACCGACGATTCGGGCCGTTTCGTGAACGGTGTGCTGTCGGCGATGGTGTCGACGCTGCGACGCACGGCTGACGAACCGGGCGGCGGCTGACCGCTATGGCCGCCCGCCTCGGGGCGCGGCTGTGGGCCCGCCTGCTGCAGGTCAGCCTGTGGCAGTGGGGGCTCGTCGCCATCATCGCCGGCTACACGGCGTACTTCACCCGGGTCACGCTCGAGGTGCACCACGGCCTCGGCACGTCGAACTACGACTACGGCCTCTACGACCAGGGCATCTGGTTGATGTCGCGGTTCGAGGCGCCCTTCGTGACGCTGATGGGCCGCAATCTGATGGGCGACCATTCATCGCTGATCTTGGTCTTCGTCGTGCCGGTGTTCTGGTTGTTCCCGAGTGCGGGGGCCCTGTTCTTCATCCAGTCGCTGTTCATCGCGCTCGGTGCGGTGCCGGTGTTCCTGCTCGGTCGCAAGCTGTTGGCCAACGAGGGACTGGCTTGGGTGATGGCCGCCTGCTATCTGCTGCACCCGGCCGTGGGGTGGACCAATCGCGAGAACTACCACCCCGACTCGTTCGTGGCGTTCTTCGTGGGGATGGCCATCTATGCCGCGATCGAGCGTCGTTGGCGGATGTACGCCGTGTTCGTGGTGTTGGCCCTGCTGGTGAAAGAGGACGTGTCGCTGGTGGTGGTGCCGCTCGGTGTGTGGGTGGCGATCAAACGCGACTGGCGCATCGGCGTGGCAACGGTGCTGTGGAGCATCAGCTTCATGATCATCGCGATGTACGGGCTGATGCGCAGCCTCATCGGAGTACCCACGCGCAACGGCTGGCGCATCCCCTTCGGCGGCCCCTGGGGACTGCTGAAGACGGTGTTCACCGATCCGGCGGCGCTCGTGCGCCACTACTGGAGCGACAATCGACCGTTCTACTTCTGGCAGATGACGATGCCGATGGCCTGGGTGTTCCTCGCCGGGCCCAGTGTGGCGCTGATCAGCCTGGTCATCCTGGCGGTGAACATGCTGAGCACGTTCTGGTACCAGTACCAGATCGAGTACCACTACTCGCTCATCGCCGTGCCGGCGATCGTGATGGGCACCGTGTGGGCCATCAGCAAGGTTGCCGAGCAGTGGCGCAGCCTGCTGGTGCTGGCCGTGGCATGCACGTCGCTGTGGGCCGGCTGGGCCTGGGGTGCCCTGCCGTTCAGCTCCAACCTGCCGTACTCGTGGCCCCCCGACCATCCGGTTGCGGTGGCGGCGCACGAGATCATCGACGACATCCCCGCCGACGCCGTAGTGGCCGCGCAGTATTCGGTGACGGCGCACCTCTCGCGGCGTGAGGAGATCTACATGTTCCCGACGCCGTTCTCGGCCGAGCTCTACGGCGTCGACGACTCGTTGGCCTATCAGCGACTCCCCGCTGCCGACCGGGTCGACTACGTGGTGCTGCCGGCCACGCTCGAGCCCGACGACCAGGCGGTGTGGGACCGCGAGGCGCCTGCGTTCACATTGATCGAGGCGAACGAGTGGTGGCGACTGTACGAACGCACCAGCGAACTCGAGCCGGTCGCCCCCTGATCGGGCGTGGGGTTCGACGCTGCTGCTACAGTCGGCGTCGCCGTGAAGCGGGTCCCGAGAGGCCCAGACGGCAGGAGAACCCGTGTCGAATCGTCCCTGTCCTGCGTCGCCCCTGCTCGGGGTGCCGTCCTGTCTCGCCTCCAGGAATCTGATTGTTCATGCATTCGACTGCATGAACATGCGGCTAGGATGGCAGTCATGATCCGCTCTGCAGCACTCGTCCTCGCCGATGGAAGCATCTTCGAAGGCGAGCACATCGGCGCCGAACCGGCCGGTGGGGTGGCCAGCGGTGAAGTGGTGTTCAACACCGTCCTGTCGGGCTATCAGGAGGTGATCACCGATCCCTCCTACGCCGGCCAGATCATCACGTTCACCTACCCGCACATCGGCAACTACGGGGTGAACGCCAGCGACTTCGAGTCGCGCCGTCCGTTCTGCCGTGGCGTCATCGTCCGCGACCTAGCCCGACGGCACAGCAACCACCGGGCCACTGCGTCGCTCGACGCGATGCTGGCCCACTACGGCATCAGCGGTATCGGTGGCATCGACACCCGTCGCCTCACCCGGTTGCTGCGCGACACGGGCGCCATGGCCGGTGCGTTCGGCACCGCCCCCGAGGCTGTGCTGCGTGCCGCTGCCGTGGCGGAACCGGGCACCGACGGCATCGACCTGGTGGCCGAGGTCACCACGTCGCAGTCGTACACCGTCGGTACTGGCGAGCGGTCGATCGTCGCCTACGACTTCGGCCTCAAGCACTCGATCCTGCGCGACCTGGCCGACCTCGGCCGGGTGACGGTGGTGCCGGCATCCACCTCGGCCGCCGAGGTGCTCGCCCTGCATCCGGACGGGGTGTTCCTCTCGAACGGCCCCGGCGACCCGGCGCAGGTGGGCTACGCGGTCGACGCGATCCGCGGTCTGCTCGGCGAAGTGCCGGTGTTCGGCATCTGCCTGGGCCATCAACTGCTCAGCCGGGCCATCGGTGGCGAGACGTTCAAGTTGCCGTTCGGTCACCACGGCGGCAACCACCCGGTGCGACACGAAGCCACGGGTCGTATCGAGATCACCAGTCAGAACCACAACTTCTGTGTCGACCCCGCATCCATCGCCGGCCGCGCCGAGGTGACGCACCTGAACCTGAACGACATGACGGTGGAGGGCATGCGGGTTCGCGACGTGCCGGCATTCAGCGTGCAGTACCACCCCGAAGCCGGGCCTGGGCCACACGACGCGAAGTACCTCTTCGCGATGTTCGCCGAGCTGATGGGCGGACCGCGCCAGGTCGGCGCTCGGTCGGCCGATCTGATCGCACCCGAGCGGGGAGTTGCCTGAGATGCCCAAGCGCACCGACATCGAATCGATCCTCATCATCGGCTCGGGCCCCATCGTCATCGGTCAGGCCTGCGAGTTCGACTACTCCGGCACCCAGGCGTGCCGCGTGCTGCGTGAGGAGGGCTACCGGGTCATCCTCGTGAACTCCAATCCGGCCACCATCATGACCGACCCCGATTTCGCCGACGCCACCTACATCGAGCCGATCACCTGGGAGGTCGTCGCGCGCATCATCGAACGCGAACGGCCCGACGCAGTGCTGCCCACGATGGGTGGCCAGACCGGGCTGAACACTGCCATGGCGCTGTTCGAGCGGGGCATCATCGGCGTGCCGGGCACCCCGGAGATGATCGGCGCCAACGCCGAGGCCATCGCCACCGCCGAGGACCGCGAGAAGTTCAAGCAGGCGATGATCGAGATCGGCCTCGCCGTACCGTCGAGCGGCACGGCGCACACCATCGACGAAGCGCGCGTGGTGGTGGCCGAGATCGGCCTGCCGTGCATCATCCGGCCCGCGTACATCCTGGGCGGCCGTGGCACCGGCATCGCGTCGACCCTCGATGAGTTCGAGAAGGTGGCGGCCAACGGCCTGCAGGCCAGCCCCATCAGCGAGATCCTCATCGAGAAGAGCATCGCCGGCTGGAAGGAGTACGAGCTCGAAGTCATGCGCGACCGTGCCGACAACTGCGTCATCATCTGCTCGATCGAGAACGTCGACCCGATGGGAGTGCACACCGGCGACTCCATCACCGTGGCACCTGCGCAGACCCTCTCCGATGTCGAGTACCAGCAGATGCGCGACGCCGCGTTCGCCTGCATCCGTCGGGTCGGTGTCGAGACCGGCGGCAGCAACGTGCAGTTCGCCGTGAACCCGCTCACCGGCGAGCAGGTGGTCATCGAGATGAACCCGCGTGTGTCGCGTAGTTCGGCGCTGGCGTCGAAGGCCACCGGGTTCCCCATCGCGAAGATGGCGGCCAAGCTGGCGGTGGGGTACACGCTCGACGAGATCCCCAACGACATCACCAAGATGACCCCGGCGAGCTTCGAGCCGAGCATCGACTATGTGGTCACCAAGGTCCCCCGCTGGGCGTTCGAGAAGCTG
>JBIKLX010000313.1:0-2513 GCA_044359565.1 Ilumatobacteraceae bacterium | reverse complement strand
CCCAAGGACGAGACCCCCATCGTGTACGAGATGATGCTGTACGACGACGCTGGCGAGCGGGTGGGCTACACCACCAGCTTCATGTACTCGCCGGTGCTCCAGTCGCACATCGCCATGGCGCGGGTGCGGCCGCACCTCGGCACCCCGGGTTCACAGGTGCACCTCGAGATCACCATCGACCACCGCTATCACAACGTGGCCTGCACCGTGGCCCGCCCGCCGCTGTTCAACCCGCCCAGAAAGACGGCCTGAGATGCCCACCTCGTCGAACACCTACGACGCCATCGTCATCGGTGGCGGCCACAACGGTCTGGTGAACGGTGCCTACCTCGCCAAGGCAGGCCTGCGCACCCTCATCGTCGAACGGCGCCCCATCGTGGGCGGCGCGGCCATCACCGAAGAGTTGCGACCCGGCTTCCACTTCACCACGTTCTCGTACGCGCTCAGCCTGCTGCGCCCCGACATCATCCAGGAGCTCGACCTGGTGCGCCACGGCTTCTTGCCGCTGATGATGCCGCACTCGTTCGCCCCGATGGAGAACGGCGACTACCTGCTGCTCGGCGCCGACCGCAACGAGAACCTGCGCCAGATCGCCCGCCACTCGCGCCACGATGCCGATGCCTACGACCAGTACGGCCACGACATCGAGCAGGTGTGCCAGGCGCTGAAGCCGTTGTTCGACAACGCGCCGCCCAACCTGTTCGGAACCGAGCCCGACGACCTCGCCCAGATGGCCGACCTCGCCCGCCACCTGCGTGGTCTGCCGAAGCGGGTGATGCACAACGCCGTGCGACTGCTCACCGGCAGCGCCGCCGACTTCCTCGACGACTACTTCGAGAGCGACATCCTGAAGGGGTTGCTCGCCTCATCGGGCACCATCGGCTCGAAGGTTGGGCCGCGGTCGCAGGGCTCGGGCCTGGTGCTGCTGTTCCACGGCATCGGCGAGCAGGACGGCCACTTCGGCTCGTGGGGGTTCCACAAGGGCGGCAACGGTGGCTTCACCCAGGTGCTCGCCCGCGCGGCCCAGTCGTTCGGTGCCGAGATCATCATCGATTCGGCCGTCAGCCATGTGGTCACCGCGAACGGGCGCGCCACGGGCATCGTGCTGGCCGACGGCACCGAGTTGCACGCCGACACGGTGGTCAGCGCGCTCGACCCGCGCCGCACCTTCACCGAGTTGGTCGACCCTCGGGAACTGCCCGACGACCTGGTCGAGAACATCAGCCGGTTCCGGTTCCAAGGTGTGTCGTCGAAGGTGAACTTCGCGCTCGACGCGTTGCCGTCGTTCCCCGGCCTGCCCGGGCGCGGCGATCAGTTCCGCGGGTTCACCAACATCGCCCCCAGCATGGACTACCTCGAACGGGCCTACGACGAGGCGAAGTACGGCTGGTACAGCAGCAGGCCGTACCTCGACTGCTGCATCCAGTCGACCATCGACCCAGACATGGCGCCCCCGGGCAAGCACGTGATGTCGTGCTTCGTGCAGTACACGCCGTACCAACTGAAGGGCAGCGACTGGGACGCCGAGCGCACCAACCTCGGCGACACCGTGCAGCGCACGCTCGAGTCGTTCTTCCCCGGGTTCGGTTCGCTGGTGCTGCAGCGCGAGGTGGTCACCCCCGCCGACATCGAGCGGGTGGTGGGTCTGTCGGAGGGCAACATCTTCGCCGGCGAGTTCCTCGCCCCGCAGATGTACTTCTTCCGCCCCGCCCCGGGCTGGAACCAGTACCGCACGCCCATCGCCGGCTACTACCAGTGCGGTTCGGGCACCCACCCCGGCGGCTGCGTCAGCGGCGGCCCCGGCAAGCTCGCCGCCCAGCGCATCCTCGCCGACCGCCCCCGCTGACCTGGCCGCCCGTCCGCCCGCCGGCCCGTCCCGTCGCCGGCGCCCAACCCGGCGTTTGTGAGCTGAGCCGGGTTGCAGTGGGCTTGCGCTCACAAACGCTGGGTGGGAGCCGGGTGCAGGTGCGGCGTTTGTGAGCGGAGCCGGGTCTGACGGGGTTGCGCTCACAAACGCTGGGTGGGAGCCGGGTGCGTCGGTGCGGCGATTGTGAGCGGGGCCGGGTTGTGGTGGGGGTGTGCTCACAAACGGGGGTGGGGGTGGGTAGGGTGGTGGGGTGAATGTTGCGAGCGCAAGTACTGCAGGGTCGGGCGACGTGAGTCCGGTGGTGGAACGGTTTCAGATCGGGTTCCAGTGGCCCACGGTCGATCCGTTCCTGTTCTGTGTGCACCACCTCGACCACTACCCGGCCGGCAACGGTGCCTTCGGGCCCGCAGCCAGCCTGGCGGGCCGCGACATCGGGCAGGACTTCGCCGGCATCGACGGGTGGCGGATGTACCACGGCGACACCGTGCCCGGCTTTCCGGCGCACCCGCACCGCGGGTTCGAGACCGTCACCTTCGTGCGCCGTGGCCTGATCGACCACGCCGACTCGCTGGGGGCGGCCGCCCGCTACGGCAACGGCGACGTGCAGTGGCTCACCGCCGGTGCCGGCATCGTGCACGCCGAGATG
>JBIKLX010000131.1:0-9335 GCA_044359565.1 Ilumatobacteraceae bacterium | reverse complement strand
GTGCCTCGGCGCTGTGCGACCCGATGGTCGACCCGCGTGGTGGCGCCTTCACCCTGGGGCTCGGCCTCGTGACCGATCTGGCCTTCGTGAGCGATGCGGAGACCTACTCGGCCGACCGCCTGCACCGCACCCTGGCACTCGCCAACACACCGGTGGTCTGTGCGCCAACCGGTGCAGGGTTGCTGCACCACGACGGCTCATGGGAGCGCGTGGGTGACGTCGACGTACGCGGCGACCTGCACTGAGTAGACCCGGGTTGAGTAGACCTGGGCTGAGCAGACCTGGGCTGAGCAGCTCTGGGTGCCTGATCAGCTCTGAGTAATGATGATCGACTCGATCACGATCTCGGCCAGCGGCGGCACGCCGTTCTGGGCGAGCGGGTCGGCGAGGTTCTCGAGCGCCTGCACGGTGGTGTCGTAGCCCTTGGTGACGGTGCCGATGATGCTGTAGCTCGGCGGCAGCGACGCGCCCTGCTCGCCGGTGATGATGAACCACTGGCCACCGCCCGAGTCGGGCGAGCCGGTGTTGGCCATGGCGATGACGCCCTCGGCGTAGTCGCCGGCGGCCGGGAGTTCGTCGGGCACGTCGTAGCCCGGTGCATTCTCGTTGTCGCCGGGGCGGCCGCACTGTACGACGAAGTCCTTCAGCACCCGGTGGCAGCCGGTGGCGTCGTAGTAGTGGTAACGGGCGAGCGTGACGAAGTTGTTCACATTGCCGGGCGATGTGGCGGCGTCGAGCGTGATGGTGAACGAGCCCTTGTTGGTGACCACTTCGGCGGTGTACGAAGCAGCCGGGTCGATGCACAACTGCGGTGCACCCTCGAACGTGTCGGTCTTGGCGGTGCTGCCGTCGTCGGCTGGGCACGGGGCCGTGCCGTAGGCGAACTCTTTCACCTCGGTGGTGGTGGGCGCGGCCGTGGTGGTGGGGCCCTCGGTGGTGGTGGTCGCGTTCGGGTCGGTGGTGGTGGGGGCCGCCGTCGTGTCGGTGACCGCCGTGGTGGTGGCGGCCGTGGTGTCGGTGGTGTCAGCATCGTCGTCGCCGACCAGTTGGGCCACGAGGAACAGCAGCACCAGCGCGGCCACCACGGCCACGCCAATCTGCAGACCGCGCTTGCGTGTCTTGTCGCGTCGGGCCTGATGGGCCAGCTCCTCGAGCCGCTTCTGACGGTTGGCTTTCTGACGTTCGCGCTTGGTGGTACCCACGAGCACGGCAGGTTAGCGGCCCTTTCCCGTGCACCGTCCAGCGGCACCGACTGTTCAAGGACTGCGTCATGCATGCCGACATCGGTAACGGACGGTTCTTCGCGGAGATGCCGTCGCAGTACGGCGGATCACGGACGAACTCACTTGACGGAACGGACACCACGCAGCGGGCGCGCCCTTGCCCTGGCCAGTGCTGTCTTTGGCGCGTCGTGGCTCGGGTGGCGGGTGATTGCCTCGTTCTCCGGGGCGCCGCTGTGGCTGGCCGTCACCGCGCTTGCCGTGGAAGTGGTGGGGTTCGGCGCGTTCGTTCTGCTGACGTGGGCGCTGTGGCCTGACCGGAGTGCGCCCGGCGCGGTCGACCCCTCCGACGGTGCAACCGTGGCGACCGTGGTGGTGCGGTGCGGGCAGTGTTCGCTCGACATGGTGCGCGGCACCGTGCTCGCGGCGCGATCGGTCGGTCCGGTGGTGCTGCTCGACGATGCGCAGCGACCGCGGCCCGACCTCGCAGAGATGGCCGCCGGTGACGGGCTGCATCTGCACCGCCCTGCGCAAGACGAGTCGGTGGATCCCCTCGTGTCGGTTGCCCGTTCGATCACGACCGACGTGTTGGTGCTGCTCGATGCCGGCCAGGTGCCTGCGCCCGACCTGGTGAGTCGGCTGCTGTGCTGGTTCGAGCCCGACGTGGCGGTGGTGCAGGGAGCGATCCGCACGGTCGACGGTGGACGTCCGAGCGAGCGGCGTGCGTCGATCGCGCATGAACTCGCCGTGGGTCTCGGTGCTCGTGGCGTCGCGTCGCTGCAGGGTGGCGGAGCGCTGCTGCGGCGCTCGGCGATCGCATCACTCGATGACCAGACGGTTCCGCTCAGCCCGACTGCGGCGATGAGCCACCAGCGGCTCACGCTCGGTCTGTTCGCTGCCGGGTGGCGCGTCGCCGCGACCGGAGATGCCGTGGTGGCGGCACCCGCACCGCTGCCGGCGCCCGCAGACGAGTCGGTGGGCCCTCGCAGCGACCTGGTGGTTGCCGAACGCAGGCGAGCCGACGAAGCCTGTGCCGCACGCCTCGGCGTGTCGGTCGCTCTCACCCGTCGCCCGACACAGCGCATCACGCCGGCACAGCGGAGAGCCTTGCTGGCCACCGCGGTGCTGCCGCTCGCGGGCATCCGCCGGTCGGTGCTGGTGCTCGTGCTGGTGGGTTCGTTACTCGAGGGATCGCTGCCCTTCCGTCCGGCTCCCGGTCCGCTGATCGGTCTGTGGTTGCCCTGGTTCGCTCTGTCGTCGGTCGCCCTGTGGCGGATGAGCGGCGGAGCGCTTCGCCCCGGCGACCGCAGCCGTGAGGCGACGGCCCGACTGGGCACGTCGTGGCGTGGCCTGACGGCACCCAACGGCGCGCCGGTCGCCACTCGCTCGGCGCTCGGGATGCTGTTCGGCCTCGATCACGGTGCTGCCGTGGTGTGCATGGTGGCCGGATTGAGCGTGGTGGTGAGCCTGCGCGGGTTGAGCGATCGTGTGACCCACACGCTGCAGCCGCTGCCGGTGGCCGACACGGTGCTGCTGCTGGTGGCTGTGCTGTGGGTGCTGGCCGCAGGTCTGTCGGTGTTGCGCCTGCTGACGGTTCGCCCCCTGCCGCGGCGCACGATCCGCGTGACCACGTCGTTCACCAGCACGTTCGCAGGTGGCCCTGCCCTCGTCGCCGACATCACGCCCCGAGGCGCTGCGGTGATCGGGTCGCTGCCTGTCGCCGCGGGCGATCGGGGCGAACTCGAACTGGTGCTGCCCACGGCCACCGGGTGTGTGTCGGCGCGCATCGATGTGGTGGTGCGCTACGTGCGCTCAGGGTGGGGAGCCGACTTCGAGGGCGAACGCCGCGCGGGCGTCGAGTTCGTTGCATTGCCGGCCCATGTGCGCGATGCGCTGATCGAGTTCTGCATGGTGCAACCCGCCCTGGCCGCGCTCGGCGGTACCGGGTCGACACCGATCACCGAGTTCGCGACCCCGATCGCCATCGATGCCGAACAACCGGTGGCGCAGCGCCGCGCCGGGCTGCGCATCGGGGTGGTGCTGGCGCTGGTGGCAGCTGTCGCCAGTTCGCTCACCCCGTCGGCCGACGCGGCAGCCGGCGTGACGGCCCGGGTGACTGGTTCCGCGACTGGTGATGGGGTGGCCGTGCTACCGATTGCCGCCGAGACGGCGTCGCGCGGTGCCGGTGATGACTCGGTGGGATCGGCGGCGCCGACCGGGCCGGTGGTGACCGTGGTGTGCGCGGCCGGCCCCGGTGGCGATGGCATGTACGGAACGTCGGACGACATCGTGGCTGCGCCCCGATCGGCGGTGGCCGACGGTGCCGGACGGTTCTCGCTCGATCTGCCGGCCGAACTGGGCACCCGGCTCGACGGGGGACGCGTGGCCGTGAGCGCGGGTGTGGCCTGCTGGCGTTCGGTGACACCGGCTGCGGCGCAGGCGACCGGACCCCTCGCGATACGCGACACGGTGTGGCACGACACCGACCTCGACGGCGCTTTCGATCCCGGTGAGCCGGTGGTGGCCGACGCGGTGGTGACCCTGCTGCGTGCCGACTCGATTGAGGAGCGCGTCGCCGTGCGCCGGGCGCGCACGGACTGGGCCGGACGGTTCGAGTTCGCCGCGCTGCCGGCCGGTGACTACGCCATCGCCATCTCCGATCTGCCGAGCGGACTGGTGGCGGCCGACGTACTGGGCCGGTCGACGGTGTTCCACCTCGATCCAGGCACAGGCACGGGCAGCGCTGCCGCCGAGGTGCCCGGACTGGCTCTGGTGGCCACATCGGCAGTGCGTGGAGCCGACAGCGGCCCTGCGGGTGGTGTGGTGCGGTGGTTACCCGCCGTGCGCAGCGCCGACCTCGCACCCGACCAACGTTCGGAGCAGCCGGCCGTACGGTGGCTGGTGCCCTTGATGACTCTGCTGCTGGCGATGCCCCTGCTGGCCGGCTTGGTGACCGTGCCGGCCTGGACTCGGCGGCGACGGGGCGGCCCGGGCGGGAGAACGCGCCGCCCGGACCGCGAGCCCTTGCCGCTGCCGCTCAGCCTGGATCGTCGACCTCGCCACCTTTGGCGGTGAGGTAGCCGATGGCCCGCTCGGTGCGCGGGTAGCGGTGCACCAGCGCCCAGAACGCGGCGTTGTGTGCCGGCACGTCGAGGTGGGCGAGTTCGTGCACGATGACGTAGTCGACGACCCAGTCGGGGAACGGGGCCAGCGCCGACGACAGCCGGATGCGTCCGGTGGAGAACGTGCACGAGCCCCAGCGCCGCTCCATGTTGTCGGACCAGACGATGGACGTGGGCACCTTCAGCCCGTGGGTGCGTGCCAACGCAGCGGCGCGCTTGGGTAGGTCGAATCGATCGGCCGATCGGCGGCGGCGATAGGCAGCCCGCGTCCTGCCGACCCAGAGGTCGATCTCTTCGTCGCTCATCCACCAGGGCACGGTGATGAGCAGCAGGTCGCCGCGGAGTTCGGAGCCGACCGAACGCTTGCGGCGGCGGGATCGAGTGACTTCCACCTGGAAGTCGACGAGATGGTCGAGGTTCGAGGTCATAACACCTCCTGCGATGACTCCGACGGTGGCGGAGTGCCGGGACGTGGCGGGTCGTTGCCCGCGAGAGAGGTGACCAGTTCGACCACCTCGCCGGCGCTGACGCGACCGGAAGCATCGACCGAGAACCAACTGCCCGACAGGTTGGGCATGTGGGGATCGGCACTGTCGAGGGCGCGCCGAACGGCGCGGATGACCCCGCCGTGGCTGACCACCAACACCTCGCCGCCCCGGTGCTGGGCAGCGATGTCGACCAGCGCGGCCAGCACACGGGCCGCCGCATCGGGGTAGGGCTCGAAGCCCTCGGGCCGCTGTTTGGCAGCGAGGAAGCCGGGCCAGCCGGCCTCGACCTCGTGCGCCCGCAGCCCTTCCCACGGGCCGACATCGGTTTCGCGCAGCCGGGGGTCGATGAGCACTGGGCCGATGCCGTGCAGTTCGGCGATGATCTGTGCCGTGAGCGTGGCGCGTTGCAGATCGCTGGCCCACACCGCGTCGAAGGCACCGAGCACCTCGGCGGCAATCACCGCCTGCTGCATCCCCTCGTCGTCGAGCGGGATGTCGGCATGACCCTGCCAGCGGCCCTGGGAGTTCCACACACTGCGACCGTGGCGCACCACGAGCAGACGGGTGGTGCCCGGCGGGGCGGAGGCGTGGGTCATGGACGGCAGGGTATCGGCGCGGTGTGACGCGGTTTGCGACGTCCACCTCTCACCGGAGGTATCGATACACGAAGTGGCGACCACGAACGTGCCACACCGGTACGATCACCGACGTGGCCGTCATCAGGTTGTTCGCATCGGCGCGTGAAGCCGCCGGCACGGGCTCTGATTCGATCGACGGCGCCACGGTGGGCGACGTGCTCGACCAGGCGGTGGCACGCTACGGCGCGGCGTTCGCCGCTGTGCTCGGTACCTGTCGCATCTGGCTGAACGGCAGCGCGGCCGACCGGGCCGACGCCGTCACCCCGGCCGACGAAGTGGCGGTCCTGCCGCCCGTGAGTGGAGGATTCCAGTGACCGACATCGACCCCACCCTGTTGCCGCTCGACGAGCTGCGCGCGCTGCGCAGCCATCTGCTCGGCGAGGAAGACGCGGTGTCGTACGTGCGCCGCCTGGTGCAGGCCCGCATCGACCTCGTCGACGCCGAACTGCGCCGCCGCCGTCTGAACGACGACGCGGTCACTCCCGAGGACCTGCCCGGCATCCTGGCCAGTCGGCTCACCGGCGGCCCGGCCCGGCCACCGCGCCCGGCGGTCGACGCCAGCGAGCACCCCCTCGCGGTCGAGTTCGAGGATCTCTGCACCCGTCTCGGCGCCGCCGAGCCGTCGGCGCTCACCGACAGCCAGCTCGCGTCGCTGCGCGACGAACTGCGCGCCTTCGAACAGGCCCGGTCGGTCGAGCGGCAGGCGATGTTCCAGCGCATCGACGCGCTGAGCGGCGAGTTGGTGCACCGCTATCGCGAGGGTGAGGCCGATATCGAGGGCCTCCTCGCCGACGAGTGACCGCCCGGCCGCTGCCCGACGTCGGCTCGTTCATCAAGAGCCAGCGCGAGCACGCCCGCATGAGCGTGCGCTCCCTGGCCGAGCTGGCCGGGGTGAGCAACCCCTATCTGTCGCAGATCGAGCGTGGCCTGCGTCGGCCGAGCGCCGAGATCCTCCAGCAGCTCGCCAAGGCGTTGCACATCAGCGCCGAATCGCTCTATGTGCGCGCCGGCCTACTGGCTGATCAGCCGGTGGGCACCAACGAAGTGCGCGACGCAATCGTCCGCGACCGGCGGCTCACACCTGAACAGCAGCAGGCACTGCTGAACGTGTACGACAGCTTCGTCGCCGCAAACTCCCCACTGCCCGCCGAGCCCTGAGCCACCCCCGGACCGGTTCCGCCGGCCTCGTCGGGGGTAGCGGGGAATGGGGTGCGGATGGCTAGCGTTGGTGCTTCCGTGCAACGTCTGGCCGTGCTCTCGCTCCACACGTCGCCGCTCGTGCAACCGGGCTCAGGCGACAGTGGCGGCATGAACGTGTACGTGCGCGAGTTGGTGTCGGCGCTGGCCCAGGCGGGGGTCGACTGCACCACGTACACCCGGGCCACGTCGTCGAGCCTGCCCGAGGTGGTGCAGATCGAACCCAATCACCGGGTGGTTCACGTGCCCGCCGGTCACCACGAACTGAGCAAGGAAGACCTGCCGCACGTCATCGACGACTTCGTCGACGGGGTGAACCACTACCTCGACGGACCGTTCCCAGCCGATGTGGCCCACGCCAACTACTGGCTCAGCGGTCAGGCGGCGCACCGGCTGAAGCACCTGCGCGAGATGCCTTTCGTCAGCACCTTCCACACGCTGGCCAAGGTGAAGGCCGAAGGTGGCGACCTCGAACCCGAGTGGCGAACCCAGGCCGAGCACGAGATCATCGGCTGTGCCGACGCCATCTGCGTCAGTTGTGTGGAGGAAGAGCAGCAGTTCCGCCGCCTGTACGGCGACCCGCCGGGGCGTATCGAGGTCATCGCCCCCGCGGTCGAGCACGCGTTCTTCGCCCCGGGCGAGCGATCGGGTGCTCGCTACGCGCTCGAACTGCCCGACGACGTGCCGGTGCTGCTGTTCGTGGGCCGTATCCAGCCGCTGAAGGGACCCGATGTGGCGGTGCGCACGCTTGCCGCGCTGGGTCGCCGCGATGCCATCTTGCTGATCGTCGGTGGTGCCAGCGGTACCGAGGGCGACATCGAGTTCGAGCGCACCGTGGCGCTCGTCGACGAACTGGGCGTGCGCGACCAGGTGCGTTTCGTGCCGCCGCAGCCGCACCACATCCTGTCCACCTACTACCGCGCCGCCGACGTGGTGCTGGTGCCCAGCCGTAGCGAGAGCTTCGGCCTGGTGGCACTCGAGGCGTCGGCCTGCGGCGTACCGGTGGTGGCCAGTGGGGTGGGTGGTCTGCTCAGCCTGGTCGACCACGGCGACTCGGGCTTCCTCGTGCCCGACCGCGACCCCGACCAGTTCGCGGCGCACGTGCGCTATCTGCTCGACCACCCCGCCGACGCCGCAGCCATCGGCGCCCGCGGTGCGGCCCGGTCGCAGCGCTACCGGTGGAGCCTGGCCGCGGCACGGCTGCGGCGCACCTACGCCGACCTGTCCACCCGGTCGTTGGTGGCGTGTCGATGACCGACGTCTTCGAACCGGGGGCGCTGGCCCTGCTGGAACGGCAGATCGACGAGTGGCTGGGCGGCTTGCGCGCCGCCAACCCCGCCATCGAGGCCGTCGACCGTGGCGAGGGCGACGAGGCGCGCTGGTACGTGCGCATGCGCGGCGAGCAGAAGGAGTACACCACCGTGTGGCTCACCCTCGGCCAGCGCACGCTGCGGTACGAGACCTACGTCATGCCGGCTCCCGAAGAGAACCATGCCGCCGTCTACGAACAGGCGCTGCGCCGCAACGAGCGGCTCGTCGGTGCGCACTTCGCCATCGGCGTGGAAGACGCCCTGTTCCTGCGCGGCGAACTGCCCCTGGTTGCCGTGGGCGAGGCCGAACTCGACCGGGTGATCGGTTCGCTGTACGCCTACGTCGAGCAGAGTTTCCCGGCGCTCATCCGGCTCGGCTACGCCAGCCGCTTCGCCGCCATCGACGCCGCCGCTGCGGCCGACGACGACTGACGCACGTTCGATTTCCGTCCGCGCCGCACCGCTGTCGCTCATTGCTGTCGTGCGGGTGGGCGGGTGGATCGGGGAAGACACAGCCGCCCACCCGTACCCGCGGCGGCCGCCGCGTAGGCTGCCACGCATGACTTCGCACCTGGCGGTGATCGGCGGCGGCAACATGGGCGCAGCGCTCGTCGGCGGGTTGTTGCGCGCCGGCTGGGCCACCCCCGAGCAGATCGCCGTCGTGGAGGTGCTGCCGGCCCGGCGCGCCGAGCTGATGGCGCTGTTCCCCGGTGTCGTGGTCACCGACACGGTGCCGGCCTGTTCGGCAGCGCTGGTGGCGGTGAAGCCGTACGACGTCGCGGCGGCCACAGCGCAGGCCGTCGGCGCCGGCGCCACGCGCATCTTGTCCATCGCGGCTGGTGTGTCGATCGCGGCCATCGAGGCCGCCGCTGGGCCCGGTGTGGCGGTGGTGCGGTCGATGCCGAACACGCCAGCACTGGTCGGTGAGGGTGCCTCTGCCATCGCCGGGGGTTCGGCTGCCGGCGCCGACGACCTCGACTGGGCGGAGCAGATCCTCGGTGCGGTGGGCAGCGTGGTGCGCGTGCCCGAGGCGCAGCTCGACGCCGTCACCGGCCTCGCCGGCTCGGGGCCCGCGTATCTGTTCCTCATTGCCGAGGCGCTCACCGACGCGGGCGTGCTGGCCGGGCTGAGCCGGGCCAACGCCGAGGCACTCGTCAGCCAGTTGTTCGTGGGGTCGGCCGCCCTGCTGGCCGACCGGGGCGACCCGGCGGCACTGCGGGCGATGGTGACATCACCGGGTGGCACCACCGCCGCCGGACTGCGGGCCCTCGAGAGCGCAGGGGTGCGGGCCGCGATGCTCGATGCCGTGATGGCGGCCACCGCTCGCAGCCGCGAGCTCGGTCACTGAACGGACGCAAAT
>JBIKLX010000312.1:0-2519 GCA_044359565.1 Ilumatobacteraceae bacterium | reverse complement strand
GCAGACCGGCGCGGTCGATGAGGTGGCCGATGGCGATGCGAGCATTCACATCGTCGAACGGGGCGCGGGTGACGTTCATCGACAGGAAGTCGTTGTAGGCGCCGACCACATAGGTCATCGCCGCATTCTCGAGCTGGTCCCACTGCCGGGTGGCGATGAGGGGTACATCGAAGAATCCGTCGATCTCCCCGCTACTCAGTGCGAGCCGGGCCGTGTCGGGGTCGGCGATCGACTTGAACTCGAGTTCCTTCACCTTCGGCTTGCCCGCCCAGTACGCGTCGTTGCGCAGCAGCTTCACACCGTCGGCCGACGAGTACGACACGATGCTGTAGGGCCCGGTGCCCATACCCGGCTTGTCGGGGCCGCCGGCGGCCTCACCGGCCGCCTCGTCGTACTTCTGCTGGCGCACCTGGGCCCACACCGACAGATGCGCCGGCAGACCAGGATCGGGCCTCGACAGGGTGAGCGTGACGGTGGAGGCATCGGTGGCCTCCACCGAGGTGACTGCGGCAAAGACGAAGGCGTTCACCGACGTGCTGTCGGGGCCCACGTGGCGGGCGATCGAGTAGACGACATCGTCGACGGTCATGGGTGTGCCGTCCCAGAACTTCACGTCGTCGCGGATGGTGAGCACCATCTTGAGCGGGTCGCTCGTGTCGAACTTGCTGGCGATCCAGGGCTGCACGACGCCGTTGTTGTCGATCGACAGCACCCGGTCGAAGGCTGCGGTCTGGGCACGCAGGCTGGGTACGTCGGCCATGATCGCCGGGTCCATCGACTGGACCGGCGACTGGATGGCCCACACCATCTTGTCGACCTCGGCGCCGGCGCCACCACCGCCACCGCCGCCCGAACTGTCGTCGTCGCCACCGCAGGCCGCAATGCCCATCGCTGCAACCACCGCAAGCGCGATCGCTGACCGTCTCGTGAACCCCCGCATCGCTGTCCCCCTTCGTCTCGCTCCCGGAGGAGCCTTTGCGTAAGTAAACTACGCTCCAGTCGAACGGCGCAAGGGGCACCGTCCTACAACGCGACAGGGAGGGCCGGAGATGCGCCAGGTCGACATGCGTCCATTCATCGGTGGCCACCACGTCGACTCGCACAGCGACGCCACGGTGGCCTCGATCGACCCCGCGACCGAGGAACTGCTCTGGACGCTCCCCACTGGCGATCCGGCCGATATCGACCTGGCCGTGATGGCCGCACGACAGGCGTTCGGCGCCAGCGGATGGGCGCGCGATGCGGCACTGCGCACCGACACCCTGCTGCGCCTGGCCGACCTGATCGAGGAGCACGCCGAGGAACTGGCCGTGCTCGACACGACGGAGGTGGGGATTCCCATCGGCATCACCACGGGCGATGCCGCGATGGTGGCCTCGATCGTGCGCGACATCGTCGGCCTTGTTCCCGACATCGCTGCCGACACCGAAGCCCCGGCCCGCCGGGTGCCTCGCGGTGTGGTGGGGGTGCTCGGCCCGTGGAACTTCCCGTTGTTCGTCGCGCTCACCAAGTCGGTGCCGGCGCTGGCGGCTGGCAACTGCGTGGTGCTGAAGCCCACCGAACTGGCGAGTGCCAGCGCGCTGCGCCTGGCCGAGCTCGCGCACGCAGCCGGTCTGCCGCCGGGCGTGTTCGGTGTGGTGCCGGGCCGCGGCGACATCGTGGGCGACGCCCTGGTGCGCCACCCCGGTATCGACCAGGTGAACCTCACCGGCTCCACCACCACCGGACGCCGGGTGCTCAGCGCCGTCGCCACCACCACCCTTGCGCCCGTGCTCACCGAACTGGGCGGTAAGTCGGCGCAGGTGGTGGGCGAGCACGTGGACGATCTGGCGACGGTGGCCGACATCGTGGCGCAGAGCATCTTCTGGGCGAGCGGCCAGGTATGCGTGGCCGGATCGCGGCTCATCGTGCACGAACGCCACCACGACGCGCTGATGGCCCTGCTGGTGGACCGCGCCGCCGCCTGGCAACCCGGCGACCCGCGCGACCCGGAGGTACAGGCCGGCCCGCTCGGCAGCGAAGCACACCTCGGGCACGTGATCGAGCGCGTGCAGCGTGCCCGCGCCGAGGGTAGCCGGGTGGTCATCGGCGGGGCGCGCCTCGACCGGCGTGGCTGGTACTACCCGCCCACCATCGTCGACGGGGTCGGCCCCGAGCACCACCTGTTCACCACCGAGGTGTTCGGCCCCGTGCTGGCCGTCACCACGTTCTCCACGATCGACGAGGGCATCGCGCTCGCCAACGCCACCCCGTTCGGCCTGTCGGGATCGGGTTTCAGCGACGACCCCACCGAGGCGGCCACGCTGGCCGACGGCATCCGCGCCGCCTGGGTCTCCGTGAACCCGCACCTCGCCGGCCCGCCCAACATGCGGGTCGGCGCCGAGTCGGTGGGTTGGTCGGGCTCGGGCGTGGAGGGCGGCCTACCAGGAATTCGCGCCGCCACCCGGTTGACGGTCGTGCAGCACGGCACACCCCGAACAGACTCAGCAGACCACTAGGAACCAGGACGACGAACGATG
>JBIKLX010000130.1:0-9355 GCA_044359565.1 Ilumatobacteraceae bacterium | reverse complement strand
GAGGTGGCCAACCGCGGACGGCGCACCATTCTCGCCAAGATCGACGTCCTGCAGGGCGTATGAGCCCGTCCCTCGTCGTCCGGCGCGCCACGGCAGCCGACGTCGAGGTACTTGGCGCGCTCGAGCACGAGGCCCGCGAAGCCATCACCGATGCGCGGGGCGGGGCAGCACTGTTGGCTGAGCAACCAGCGGTGGGCGAGTGGGCCACGGTGCTGGCCGACGCGAGGCGCGCGGTGTGGGTGGCCACCATCGACGATGTCGTCCTCGGTGTGCTCGAACTCCGGTTGCCGCAGTACGAGGGAGGTGCCGGCACCGTGCGTCAGGTGTACGTGGTGCCGGGCGCGCGCGAACTGGGCCTCGGCGACGAGATGCTGGCTGCCGCCATCGAGGCGACGGTCGAGGCCGGTGGTACCACGATCGAGGCCGTCGCCCTGCCAGGCGATCGCGAGACGAAGAACCTCTTCGAGCGGTCGGGGCTGACCGCCCGGTTGATCACCGTGTCGAAGCGTCTCGGCTGAGCCGAGCAACCGCCGGGTCAGGCGTCGGCGGCGGCCTCGTCGCCCGTAGAGGCATCGTCGACGGGCACTGCGTCGGCGGCAGGGGCCTCGTCGGCGACGACTGGGGCTGCCTCGGCGGCAGGGGCCTCGTCGGCGGGCGCTGCGTCTGCCACAGGGGCATCGTCGGCGGGCGCTGCATCGGCGGCCGGTACCTCGTCGACGACCGGGGCGTGCTCGACGGATGCTGCCTCAGCGACAGGCTCGGTTGCAGCCTCGGCAGCGACGGGCTCGGCAGCGACGGGCTCGGCAGCGACGGGCTCGGCAGCAGCGGGCTCAGCTGGCGCAGCCTTGGGGGACGCCGCCTTGGCGGGTGCCGCCTTCTTGGCCGGCGCGGCCGGACGGGTGGGACGCAGCGGCTTGGGGGCGGCGGTGCCCTGGGCGACCTCGATACCGAACAGTGCCGCTACCTGCGGCAGCAGCGGACCGAGACGCTTCACCGTGCTGCTCAGTTCGGCCGACGGCTGCTCGGGCCGTGCCGTGGGGGCCACCTGGACGCGCACCGGCGAGAACGCCGCTGCCTCGAGCAGCGCAACCCACCGCTCGCTCGCCGAGTCGGCGGTGAGCGATGCCGTGGCGGCATCGGCCAAACGCTTGGCCAGCTCGGCGGGGAAGGGGATGCCGGCCTTCGGTGGCTGCGACGACAGCTTCAGCGCACGCACGACTCGACCGACGCCGATGGCGGCATCGATGTCGTCGAGCCACAGCCGGAGTTCCTTCTCCTGCTTGGTGGCGAGCGCCTGCTTCAACTCGGCGGCGATGGCGCGGGTCGACTCGTCGCGGGCCACCACCGGGTCGTCGCCCGCTGCAACGACGCTGCGCAGGTCGCGCAGGTCGAGGTCGTCGATGACCGACTTGGCGGCATCGGCGCGGTCGAGCCATTCGGCGACGCGGAGCTTCGGCAGCAACTGCTCGGCCATCGACAGCAGACCGGCCGCCGGAACCTCGTCGAGGCCCTCGGCGCGCAAGCGGGTGTTCTGCTCGTTGATGGCTTGCCGCACGGCGGGGATACCGCCCTGTAGCGCTCGCTCGGCGACGGGGCGCTGCGCCTCGGGCAGATCGGCGAGCACGGCGTTGCGATGGGTGCGGCCGGGCTTGAGGCGCTTGGCCTTCGGACGCTGGGGCAGTTCGGGCGGGGGAGTGAACGACGGACGCGGCTTGCGTGCGGGGCGGTCGCCCTGCCCGGCGGGGCGGTCGCCGCGGGGACGGTCGCCACCGGGACGATCGCCACGGGGGCGGTCGCCAGCAGGACGGTCGCCAGCAGGACGGTCGCCGCGGGCGCGGTCGCCGGCCGGTCGGTCGCCACGGGGTCGGTCGCCGGCCGGTCGGTCGCCACGGGGTCGGTCGCCGCGGGGGCGGTCGCCATCGGGACGGTCGCGGCGAGGCCGGTCGCCTCGATCCCCACGATCGCTGCGCTCGCGGCGAGCGAGTTGCTGGGTGACGGCTTCGAACGGCTTGTCGCTGGGGATCAGCTCGAGCAGACCCGACCGCGGCGTGCTGCCCTTCGTGCCCGCCACCGAGACGATGGTGAGCCCGTCGAGTTCGACCTCGGCCTCGGCCTTGAACACCTGTCCCGTCTTGGCGCCGCCGGGCACGAGAGCGCCGTCGACCACCCCACGGGGTTCGCGCGCGCCTGCGGCACGCCAGGTCCACGAGCCGTCGGGGCGCGCGCTGGTGAGTTCGATGTCGATCCGTCGGGACATGGTCGCCCACGGTACCCGGCCGTGCACCGGTTCTGCACGCCCGCAGCCGCGTCGATACGGTTGCTGCGTGCCCATCTACGCGCTCGGCGACCAGGTTCCCGACATCCACCCCGATGCATTCATCCATCCCGACGCCGTCATCATCGGCTCGGTCACCATCGGCGCCCAGAGTTCGGTGTGGCCCGGAGCCGTGCTGCGCGGCGACGACGGCTACATCAGCATCGGCGCGCGTACCTCCATCCAAGACAACTCGGTGCTGCACACCACGCCGATGTATCCCACCGTCGTGGGCGACGACTGTGTGGTCGGCCACATCGTGCACCTCGAGGGGTGCACCATCGAATCGGGTGTGCTGGTGGGTAACGGCTCCATCGTGCTGCACCGGGTGGTGGTGCACACCGGCGCCATCGTGGCGGCGAACGCTGTGCTGCTGAACGGCCTCGAAGTGCCCACCGGTGCCATCGCCGCGGGCGTCCCTGCGGTCATCAAAGAGGGTCGGGCGCGCGCTTCCGACATCGAGATGGGTGTGGCGAGCTACCTCGACAAGTCGCGCCGGTACCGCGACACCTTGCGCCGGATCGACTGATGCTCGTCCTGGTGCTGACGGCACCGCCCGACGAGGTCGAGATCGCCGCCGATCACCTGTGGTCGCTCGGTGTGGTGGCGGTGGAGGAGCGCACCACGGCCGACGGCGTGGTGGAACTGTGGACCTCGCTCGGCGACGACACCGCCGCAGCCGCCGATGCGATCGATGCGTTCCCGCCCGGGTGGCGCTGGCGGTGGGAGACGGTCGACGAGTCGGTGGCCGACACCTGGCGCGAGTTCGCTGCTCCGGTGTGGGTCGACGACGACCTGGTCGTGTGCCCGGCGTGGGTTCCGACGCCCGAGGGCATCGGGCCCGGCATCACCGTGGTGCACATCGAGCCGGGGGCCACCTTCGGCCTCGGCGATCACCCCACCACACGGTTGTCGATGCTGGCCGTACGCCGCGCGCTGGGCGACCGAGTGGAGGCGACCGTGCTCGACGTCGGCTGTGGCTCGGGCGTGCTCGCCATCGGCGCCGTGCTGTTCGGCGCCGCCAGTGCGGTGGGTATCGACATCGCCCCTGCCGCCGTGCCCACCACGCTCGAGAACGCCGTCCGCAACGGCGTCGACGACCGGGTGCAGGTGTCGACCATGCCACTTGCCGAGGTGGAGGGCACCTACGAACTCGTGGTGGCGAACATCCTCGCCCCGACGCTCGTCGAGTTGGCCGACGATCTGCTCCGCGTGCTCGCCGCCGACGGCACCCTCGTGATCAGCGGTGTGCTCGACGGCCGGTTCGACCATGTCGTTGCTGCCCTTGCGCCCGCGCGGGTGGTGGCGGTCGACGTGCTCGACGGCTGGGCCGCGGTCACCCTGCGGCGATGAACGCCTCCACGTCCGCCCGCTTGGGGATCGACGGCACGGCACCGGCTGTGGTGGTGCTCAGCGCAGCAGCAGCCGACGCATAACGCATCGCGTCGGCGCGGCTGTCGCCTGCGGCGAGCCGGGCGCACAGCGCCCCGCAGAACGTGTCGCCCGCACCGGTGGTATCGACTGGTCGCACGGCGAACGGTGCCACCGCGCTGCGGCCGTCGCGGTCGTGCACCATGGCACCCTCGGCCCCGAGTGTGACCACCACCGTGCCCGCACCGGCAGCCAGTACCGCTTCGACGCCGCCGAGCAGTTCGACCTCGTGCTCATTGGGCACGACGATGTCGCAGAGGCCGAGCAGTTCGGCGTCGAGCGCCTGGGCGGGTGCGGGGTTCAGCACCGTGACGGCGCCCATCGCACGTGCTGCGCGGAACGCAGCGATGATGGTGGGCAGCGGCACCTCGAGCTGCGACAGCACCACCGCAGCCGACGGTAGGTCGTCGGCCACCACCGACCGATTCGCCCCCGACACGACGATGATCGAGTTCTCGCCGCTGTCGGCGACCCCGATGAGTGCGCGGCCCGTGGCCACGCCCTCGACGGTGTGCACCCGCGACCGTTCGATGCCATCGGCGTCCATCACGCCACGCAGCACATCGGCCGCCGTGTCGTCGCCGAGCGCCGAGACGAAGCAGGTCGACGCACCTGCGCGGGCCGCCGCCACCGCTTGGTTCAGGCCCTTGCCGCCCGGGTGCTCGTGGTAGTCGCGGCCCATCACCGTCTCTCCCGGGCCCGGCAGCACGGCGGCCGTGGCTACCAGGTCGAGGTTGCTGCTGCCCACCACACACACGTCGAACTCGGCGCTCATCGCCGCGACGCTACTCGTCGGCCGGGCGGAACACCGGGGGTCGCTTGGCCAGGAACGCAGCCACCGCTTCGGCATGCTCGGGCGAGGCCCAGCACTCGGCCAGCAGTTCCTGCTCGCGGCGCTGGATGTGGCGCAGATCGCTCTCGACCATGTGCTCGGTGAGCAGTTGCTTGGTCATGCGCAACTGGCGGTCGGGGTTGGCCGCGTACGACGTGGCCACGGCGACGGCTTCGTCGAGCAGGGCGTCGGGTTCGGCCAGGCGGTCGGCGAGCCCGATGCGGTGTGCCTCGGCTGCGTCGATCAGGCGGCCCGACAGGAACAGATCGCTGGCGCGGCCGAACCCCACCCGGGCGCCCAGCAGCCGCGTACTCGCCAACTCGGGCACCAGGCCCATGGTGATGAAGCCCATGCCGAACCGGGCCTTGGTCGACGCAACGATCTGGTCGGCGGGCAGGCACATGGTCACGCCGATGCCCACTGCCGCACCGTTCACCGCGCACACCACGGGCTTGCTCTCGCGCAGCAGCGCCACCCAGTCGAGACCGGCGGGCATCCCGCCCACACCGCCGGCCGTGTCGCGTCCGGGGTCGACACCGTCGAGCCGCGACCGGAAGGTGGCGTCCATGTCGGCGCCGGCGCAGAAGCCGCGTCCGGCACCCGTCATCACGATCGCGCCGATGGTCGGGTCGTCGTTGGCCGACCGGATGGCATGGGCCTGCTCGTCGGCCATTGTGGGTGTCCACGCGTTCAACTTCTCGGGCCGGTGCAGGGTGATGATGCTGACGGGACCTCGACGTGTCACCTGGATCTGGGTGTACTCCATGCCTGCATCGTGGCACGGTGCGGCAGGCGAGCGCGCCAGGGGAGTGAGACGGTCAGGTCAGGTCGAACAGCGGCGAGAAGTCGTGGCGGTCGAACGAAGGCAGGTACGAACGAACCGTGTCGCGACGGAACTGGGCGCACAGGTCGGGCCGGAAGAATCGGGCTCCCTCGCGCACGACGTAGTTGAGGATGAAGAAGCGGTACACCTCGGGCAGGAAGCGCACCTCGTCGGCTGCGAGCGGGAACACCGACCGGTACGCCTGCACGAGCGCCAGGAACGTGGGCTCGGTGAGGGTGTGGGCACCGTAGGTGAAGCGGGTGCGGTCGCCGGTGCGGCTCGACACGCGAGACAGGAAGTAGAAGTCGAGCAGGCGTGGCTCGATGCGGAACCAGTCGTAATCCCAGCGGCTGAACAGGCGGAACCCCTTGTCGGGATCTGCCGGCTCGACCGGCGCGACCGAGAAATTGCCGAGGTTCCAGTCGATGAGCACCGGGATCTTCGGCCACTCGTCGTAGCCCACCTCCACCAGTCGCTCGAGGAACTCGTGGGTGTGGCGCCACAGCAGGCCGATCGCCTCGGGTGGCAGGTCGAAGTTGCGCGGTGCGAACGGGCTCTCGAGCAGGTCGAGCAGGTGGATGGCATCGCTCTTGATGGTCTTCGAGCTGCCCGGGATGTGGGGGGCGATGTCGGTGCAGGCCAGGTGGAACTCGGCGATCTCGCGCCCCAGGTTCTCGACCTGCTCGATACCGAGCACGCGGGGGAGCGACTCGGCGCGCGGTACGTCGTCGTAGAACACCGCCCACATCGATTGGTCGTACCAGGTGAAGATGCGCTCGGGTCGGCCTCGTTCGGTCCACACTCCGGCGAGCATCCCGCCGAAGCGGGTGTCGTCGAGCAGTCGGGCGCAGCGGTGCAGGCGATCGTGATCTTCGACGAACAAGAAGTACGACCCGTACGACGACACCTTCGTCACACAGGTGCTGGCGTCGTCGAGGTGGATGCGGTACACGCGGTTCGTCGAGACGTTGGCACTCACCTCGTCGAGCGCGACGATGCGCCGCGGGTCGCCGTACTCGGCCCAGGCCGACGCGACGGCGGCGCGCTGCTCTGCGTCGGCGGGCATGAGTGCAGCGTAGGCGGCGTCAGCCGCTGCCGCAGTTCAGAGAGCGCAGTTCAGACCGCGTCGCGGGCGCGAACGCCGATGGGGGCGATGAGGCGGAACCCGGCCTGATGCCGTTGGTCTTCGCTCTCGCCGCCCCAGAAGCCGTACTCGTGGTTGGTACGGGCGAACTCGCGGCAGGTCGACTGCACCCGGCACGCTGCACACACGGCCTCGGCAGCAGCCTCGCGGCGCTCGCGGGCCTGGGGACGTTCGGCTGCTGCTGGGAAGTACAGGTGGGTCAGGCCCTTGCACTCGGCGTTCATCATCCACGCGTCATCGGTGACGATGCGGTGGAACAGAGTTTCGACAGCGGCCATCAGTGCCCCCTTGCACGAACGATCCCAGGTGCACTCGATGACTCGACCCCAGTGTGTCCCCGCCGTTCGACCGAGGTCGAGGGGCGAGACGTCACCGACGTGCTGCAGCTGAGCGTACCAGAAGTGACCACACAGTCAATTGCAGCGCGCAATCATCGTGCCGCGAGGGCGGCGGCGACTCCTGCGACGAACTGGTCGATGTCGTCGGCCGTGGTGTCCCACGCCGCCATCCAGCGCACCTGATGGCGCGAGACGTCCCAGTCGTAGAACGAGCACCACTCCTGCAGCGGGACGATGACCTCGGGTGGCAGCAGCGGGAAGACGCTGTTCACCAGCGGCGGCGCGTCGAAGCGGACCCCGTCGAGGTGCACCGTCGCGTCGTAGAGGCGTCGTG
The DNA here is from genome assembly GCA_044359565.1 of Ilumatobacteraceae bacterium. Taxonomy (GTDB): domain Bacteria; phylum Actinomycetota; class Acidimicrobiia; order Acidimicrobiales; family Ilumatobacteraceae; genus VFMC01. The sequence continues at coordinate 2,139 of JBIKLX010000130.1, read as the reverse complement.
CCATCGAGTTCGAGTGACGGGCCAGGTCGAGCCACAGGTCGTCGTCGAGCAGTGCCAGCAGTTGCGCTGCGACGAACCGCATCTTCGACGGCAACTGGGTGACCTGCTTGCGGATGAACATGGCCCGGGTGGCGAGTTCGGGGTCGAGGAACACCACCGCCTCGCCGAACGCGGCACCGGCTTTGGTGAACCCGAAGCTCAGCACGTCGACACCGGCGTCGACCGTGAACGACCGCAGCGCCTCGACCGTGCCGCCGAGCGCCGCCGTGGCGTTGGCCAACCGGGCGCCGTCGAGGTGCACGCGCATGCCCAGTCGATGGGCTGCGTCGCAGAGGGCAGCGATCTCGTCGGGTGTGTAGAGGGTGCCCAGTTCGGTGCTCTGGGTGATCGACAACACACCGGGCTGGGCATGGTGCTGCACCCCGATGAGATGGGCGAGGTCGTCGAGCTGCTCGGGCACCACCTTGGCGTCGGAGGAGGGGAGTGTGAGCAGCTTCGCGCCGAGGATGCGCTCGGGCGCACCGGTCTCGTCGACGGCGATGTGCGCCCACGAACTGCACACCACGCAGTCGGCCGGTCGCAGCATCGCCGCCAGAGCCGTGACGTTGGCGCCGGTGCCGTTCCACACCAGCAGACTCGTGGTGCGCGGGCCGAACAGGTCGCGGAGGCGATCGGTGCACTCGGCGGTCCACCGGTCGGCGCCGTAGGCGACCGCATGACCGTCGTTCGCCGCGGCGAGGGCGTCGAGGACACGCGGGTGCATCCCCGCGGCGTTGTCGCTACCGAAACTGCGTGACGGTGCGGGAGGCAGAACGAGCATGGGCCCAGTCTGCCGTGGGTCCCGGTCGGTTGTGTGCCTCGCTGTTGTGCCGGCCCGCTGTCAGGCCCCGAACTCGGTGACGATGACCCGGCCGCGCCGCTCGCCGGCGCTCGGCGCGAGGTCGGCGACCACGAAACTGCGCTGCAGCCAGCGGTCGGTGCCGTCGAACCGGGGCACGAACGGGGTGCGGCCGTGCACGGCAACCGTGTTGTCGACGACCAGCACGTCGCCGGCACACAGTGCGACGGCGGTGCTGTGGGCGGCCACCGCTGCGCCGAGCGCCTGCAGCGCCTCGTCGGCCTCGCCGTCGACACCCACCATCAGGTCGGCGTCGAACACCATCGCGGGTCGATCGCAGCGTCCGCTCAGCACGGCCATCGGCGCGCCGAGCACGTTGCGCCGCCCGTGCAGATAGCTCTCGTCGACCGCCGTGCGAAAGCGTGGCGCGAACAGCGTGTCGACGACGTCGTGGGGGAGTAGGGGCAGCACCTCGCGGATCGACGAGAGCGTGGTGTGCGCCGCCGGGTCGCCGCGCAGGCACAGCAGCACCAGATAGCGGGGCCGATGGGGGTGGAAGGCGGCCTCGGTGTGGAACATCAGCTCCACCTTCGACGAGGTCGACACCTGTCGGTGGGCGGAGCCGGCGACGGGCACGATGTTCTGGACGATGTCGCCGCCGTGCTCGGGGAGATAGCCGACCGGCTGGCCCAGGCGCCTGGCCACGGCCAAGAGGGTGAGCTCGCTCGTGTGGTCCTTGGCCCCGATGGCGCTGGGTGTGGCGGGGGTGGACCCGACCGTGCCGATCGGTGCCCCCCGCACCAGCAACGCTCCGCTGGGGTGTGCCTCGTCGGCGAAGTCGACCAGGGCGTCGTGCACCGCGGTGGGCATCGAGCGAGCGGCGTGGCCGGCCGGGCCGACGAGGTCGTCCATGCAGGCAACCGGTTCCGGCGCCGGCCAGCCCCCGTGCGTGCGCCACTCCACGATGGCAGGAGGCTGGTGCACACGGTGATGGAGGTCGGTGTCGTGCCCGGTCGTCATGTTCCGCATACTAGTCGTTTTGAAACAGACGTTCCACTTTCTCGCCGACCCGGTCGGACGCACTCTGCGGCCTACGACTACACTCCGCGGCGATGCAGGTGGCGGATCGAATCGGCAGCCAGGGGGCCGCGCTCACCACGGCCGAGCGGCGTGTGGCCGAGGTAGTGCTGGCCCGCCCGCAACTGGTGGCCTTCGGCACGGTGGCCGAGCTGGCATCGGCTGCGGGTTCGGGCGCTGCGACAGTGGTGCGGTTGTCGACGAAGCTCGGCTACGACGGGTTC
>JBIKLX010000129.1:0-9388 GCA_044359565.1 Ilumatobacteraceae bacterium | reverse complement strand
CCGACCGCACGTGGGTGGCCTTCGACGGCGACTCGCGTGATGCCGACGCCGTGCTCGGGTCGGTGTCGCTCATCGCCACCGACGACCTGGCCGGCTTCGAACACCTCACCCCGTGGCTCGCCAGCATGTTCGTGGCCCCGGCCGCGCGGGGGCGAGGGGTGGCGGCAGCACTCACCGACGCGCTGTTGCGCGGTGCTCACGCCGACGGCCACCACGTCGTCCACCTCTTCACGTCGGGCCAGCAGCAGTTCTGGGCCGATCGGGGCTGGGGTGTGGTGGCGACGGTCGACACCGAAGGTCACCCGGCCACGGTGATGGCGCGCAGCACCCATCCGCGTGCCGCGCGACGGGCGGTGTGCACGCACTGGTGCAGCGACCCCGACCACGGCGGCGCGTACTCGCACCTGCGCCTGGGCGGAACGCCAGCCCACCGCCAACGACTCGCCGAGCAGATCCTGCCCGGCCTGTGGTTCGCCGGCGAGGCCACGTCGGTGGAGTACCCGGCCACGATGCACGGCGCCTGGTTCTCGGGCGAACGCGCCGCCGACCAGGTGCTGGCCCACCCGACCCTGCAGCGCGTGGCTGTGGTTGGCGCCGGACTGGCTGGACTGACGGCGGCACGGCGCCTCGTTGCGGCGGGCCGCCAGGTGGTGGTGTTCGAGTCGAAGGCGGTCGCCGGTGGACGCATCGCCGCCGACCGCTCCACCGGTGTGGCGCTGCCGCTAGGGGGCGCCTGGCTGCACGGCAACGAGGGGCACCCACTGCGCGACCTCGTCACCTCCGTGCCCGACGACTGGTCGCGGCCGGCCTACTTCGTCGCCGGTACCGGTCGACTCGACCGCCACCAGCACGACGCCGTCGCCGCGACCGAGCGGACCCTGTTCGCTGCGTTCGACGCGGCAGCACCCGGGGTGAGCGTGGCCACCGTGCTCGACGAGACGCTGGCCACCACCGAGTTGCCGTCGCCCGTCCGCGACGCGGTGAGGCTGGCGATCACCGCCGAATGCGAGGGCCTCTTCGGTGCACCGATGCACGACCTCGCCGCCAACGGTGGCTTCGAGGAGTACGAACTGCCGGGGGGCGACCACCTCGTCACCTCCGACCTCGGCGCGCTCGCCGAGCACCTCGCCGATGGCCTCGACCTGCGCCGAGGCCATCGGGTGGGCACACTGCGCTCCGACGGCGGGCGCTGGATCGTCGACGGCGAGGTGGAGGTCGATGCCGTGATCGTGGCCGTACCGATCGGGCCGCTCGCCGCTGGCCGCATCTCGTTCGAACCCGGTCTTCCCGCCGATGTGGTCGAGGCGATCGCATCGATCGGGGCCGGCCCGATCACCAAGGTGTTCGCTCTCTTCGACGAGGTGTGGTGGCCGCCCGAACACCCGCTCCGCCTGGTCGGCTCCGAGGCGATCGGCACCGCCATCGATGTGTCGGCCTCCACCGGGCGGCCGACCCTGATGTGCTTCGCCGTCGGCGACGCGGCCCGACGGATCGAGCACCTCACCGAGCACGAGTTGTGCCGCCTGGTCGACCGCGAGTTCGCCGCCGTCGGCCTCACCGCCTGGGACGGCCACACGGCCTGACGCGCCAGTCGTCGGTCAGGTGAAGCGCATCGGCAGGTGGCGGTAGCCGCGGATGAGCTGGCTCGGCCCGAAGGTCGGCTCGCCGGTGATCCGCCAACGGGCGACGTCGGGGAACCGTCGCAGGAGGGTCTCCCACGCGACAGTGGCCTCGAGCCGCGCGAGGGCCCCGCCGATGCAGGCGTGCGGCCCGGTGATGAACGCGAGGTGGCGGCGCGCGTTGGGGCGGGTGATGTCGAAGCGGTCGGGGTCGGGGAACACGAGGGGGTCGCGGTTGGCGGCGGCGACAACGGTGACGATGTCGGTGCCCGCCGGGACGACATGCCCCGGTGCCACCTCGATCGGTGCCGACGCTCGGCGCACGGTGAACTGCACCGGGCTCTCGTAGCGCAGGGCCTCCTCCACCGTGTTCGCCAGGTGCGTCTCGGGGTCGGCGGCAAGGAGCTCGAGTTGGTCGCGGTTGGCCACCAGCGTGGCAGTGCCCGTGCCGAGGAGGTTCACCGTGGTCTCGAAGCCGGCGATGAGGAGGAGCGACAGCGTGCCCACCAGTTCATCGTCGGTGAGCGCGTCGCCGTCGGCCTGTTCGGCGAGTACCGAGATCAGGTCGTCGCCAGGCTGGCGACGCCGCTCGGCGACGAGTGAGCGGAACATCTGGTCGATCTCGACGAGAGTGTGCTGCACGTCGGTCGCCTCGCGCAGCGAGCGTGGCCGGTCGAGCGCGATGACGAGATGCTCGCCCCATCGGTCGAACGTGGCGAGGTCGGCATCTGGCACGCCGAGGAGGCGGGTGATCACCCGCATGGGCAACGGACGAGCGAACGAATCGACCAGGTCGACGTCGGCATGGGTGGGGAAGGCGTCGATCAGTTCGTCGGCGATCTGCGTCACCAGGGCTTCGTGTGCAGCGATCGACTTCGGGGTGAATCCACGCTGCACGAGGCGCCGCAGCCGCGTGTGGTCGGGAGCATCCATGGCGATGAACCAGTTGTCGAACGGATCGCCGGTGCCGGCGCGCAAGGTGGGGTCGAGCAGTCGTTCGACCGTGGAGCGGTTGCGGTTCACGCTGGATGAGGCCTGAGGTGAGGTGAACACGGCGTGGCAGCCGGCGTGCGTGGCAGTGAGGTACAGGCCGAGGCGACTCTTCACCAGCGGCCCGGCGGCGAGCAACGAACGATGCAGCGCCAACCGATCGGCCGGCCCGCCGGGTGCGTCGAGTGCGCCCAGCGGGTCGTCGAACCGCCTGGCCACGCGGGAGAACGTGTTCAGCGCAGTGGTGGCGACAGCGACGCGCGTGCGCTCGGCGAGGGAGACCCCCGAGGATGGTGACGTGTTGGTCATATGACCAACTCTACACACAGTTGGTCGCTTGACCAACTGTTCCGTACACTCGATGCCGTGGCATACGTGAGCGCTGCCGACCGGCGAGAGCAACTGATCGAGGCGACCATCGCCGTGCTGCGCAGATCCGGCGCCGAGGGGGTCACCACACGGGCCGTCGCCGCCGAGGCCGGGGCGCCGCTCGCCTCGATCCACTACACCTTCGGATCGCTCGACGATCTCGTGGTCGCAGCGTTCGAGCGGCTCATCGACGAGGTCAGCCAGCACATCGCCGACGGGCTCGATGTCGCCGCCGGGTACGGCCCGTGCATCGTCGCTGTCATGCAGCGGGTGGCTGGTCTGCTCGACAACGAGCGGTTCGGCGTGTTGCTGCGCGATCTCAACCCCACGGGCGACCGCCGGGTGGAGGCGCTCGAGGTGCGCTACTACCGCCTCGCCCACGATCTCGTCGGCGCCATCGCCGCCGCCCGGCGGCGCGAGCCGGCGGTGCCACGCGCGCAGCTGGCTCGGCTGATCATGGCCGCGATCGACGGTGTGGTGCTGCAGTTCGCCGCCAGCGGCGACGTCGACACCGCCCGCAACGACCTCGCTGCCTTCGGCATGATCCTGGCCACCGCGGCCGACCGGCGCCGCTGAGGGTCACGACGCCGTGTGGTGATGGCGCGACACACGACCGCTACCCAAGCGACACCAGCGTGAGGGACGCGATGTGATCGTGTGCACCGTAGGCAAGACCGTGTTGCTCTACGACCGACGTTGCATCGACGACCTGCACGCTGACCTCGCCCGCTGCAGCCCAACCCGTCGGACACCGATTCGGAATCGGAACGAGGTGACCGGCAACTGCGGCAGCTGCACCATGTCCGTTCGGCATTCGGGTCGAACGTTCGCAGAACTGTTCAGCTGACCGATGAGGCGTCGCGGTCGGCGGTGATCGGCTGTGCCACTTCGGGAGTCGCCGTGCGGGCCGGCAGGAACCGCCACGCCACGAGCGAGCCGAGGATGGCAACGATGCCTACGGTCGTGCAGGCCACCTGGAACCCGTCGAGGAACGACGACGACGCGATGTCGCGGATCGCGCCGGCGGCCGCCGGGTCGCCGGTCTGTTCAGCGACCGCAAAGGCCGCACCGACGGACGCCTCGGCGGCCGAGACGGCCTCCGACGGGAGACCGAACGGGGTGAGCAGTTCGACGATCCTCGGTCCGTAGGTCGTGGCGAAGATGCTGCCGATGATGGCAACGCCGAGGGTGCCTCCGACCTCGCGACTGGTGTCGTTGATCGCCGAACCGACCCCGGCCATCTCACGCGGGAGCGATCCCATCACCGACTCCGACGACGGACTGGTGACGAGCGACAGCCCGCAGGCCATCAGCACCATGCTGCCCACCACCGTGCCGAAGTAGATCGAGTCGGCCTCGAACGTGCCGGCCCAGAGCTGCGCGATCCCCATGAACAACAGACCGAACGGCACGATGCGCTTGGGCCCGAATCGAAGCGAGAGTCGTGCCGCGATCGGGGCGGTGACGCCCGCACCCACGGCGAAGGGAACCGTGCGCAATCCGGCTTCGAGCGGGTCGTAGCCACGCACGAACTGGAAGTACTGCGTGACGAGGAACGTGAAGCCGAAGAGCGAGAAGAAGGCGATGAGAATCGACGTCGTCGCCGCGGTCACCCGCATGTCGCGGAACACCCGCACGTCGAGCAATGGGTGCGAGACCCGACGCTCGCGCACGACAAAGGCCCCCACGAGGACAGCCGTCACGACGAACCCGCCAATGGTGGCTGCGTGGGTCCAGCCTCGATGCGGGCCCTCGATGATCGTGTAGACGAGCAGCGACACGAACGAGATCGAGAGCACGAACCCCGGGATGTCGAGCCGCTCCGCACCCGGATCTTTCGATTCCGGCACGAACAGCCCCTGCAGGACGAGCGCGATGACGACGATCGGGATGTTGATCAGGAACACCGACCCCCACCAGAAGTATTCGAGCAGGAACCCGCCGGTCACCGGGCCGAAGGCGACAGCCGCTCCCGAGACCGCCGACCACACACCGATTGCCTTTGCCCGTTCGGTCGGGTCACGGAACACGTCGATGAGGATCGCCAGTGTCCCGGGGAAGACCAGTGCTGCACCGATCCCCATCAACCCTCGGGCGGCGATCAGCTCTCCGGAGGAATCGGTGAACGCGGCCCACGCCGAGAACAGCCCGAACAACACCATGCCGATCTGCATCATGCGCTTGCGGCCGAACCGGTCTCCGAGCCCACCACAGGCCAGCAGGAGACCGGCGAAGACGAGCGCATAGGAGTCGACGATCCACTGCAACTCGCTCGTCGAGGCCTCGAGCTCGGTGGCGAGTGTGGGGATCGCGACGTTGATGATCAGGTTGTCGACGACCACGAGGAACACCGAGAGGCTGAGGATCGCCAAGATCCACCAGCGGCGTCGCTGCACGGTGGGGTTCGGGTGGGTCTGGAGGGTTGCTGTCGCCATGTTGACAGTGTCTACTCTGCACATTGACAGCGTCAAGTGGCTAGCGTCACGGCATGGCCCCGACACTCAAGGACAAGGTGATCCTTGCGGCAGTCGACTACATCGCCGAGTTCGGCCCCGACGGGCTCTCGTTCCGTCGCATCGCCGCCGACGCCGGTGTCAGCCACCAGGCCCCCTACCACCACTTCGGCGACCGCGACGCGATCTTCGCCGAGATCGGCCTCCAGGGCTTCCGCAAGTTCACCGCCGAACTGACGGCACCGATGCGCGACGACGAAGCCTCGGAGATTGCCCCGCGGATGCTCGATCGCTATGTCGAGTTCGCGCTCTGCAACAAGGGGTACTTCCGGGTCATGTTCCGGTCGGACCTGTGCGACACGAGCGGATCCCCCGAACTGCGGGCGGCCGCCGACGAGGCCTTCGGGAGCCTCATCACCGCGGTCACCGAGATGCTCGGCGAGTCGGCCTCGATCGACGACATCGGCATCACCGCCACCACCATGTGGTCGGTGGCGCACGGGTTGGCGACGCTGCTCATCGATGGACCGCTCGAGAACAACATCGGCGCGGTCGCCGACCGACGAGCGCTCGTGCGCGCCGTCGCCAAGCGCACCATGTCGGGCTTGGCACATCCCTGACGGCGTCGACTCCGCACTGACCCGCCGAGCAGACAATCCTGCTCGGCCTCGGTCGTTGCTCATCCGGTGGGGAAGCGCTGTGCGCCGCGTGTGAGGAGCCACGCGCCGGTGGCGAGGAACCACAGCTGGACCACGGTGACGGTGACCGTGAGCAGCGGCCCGGGATCGACGCCGAAGAGCTCGACGGCGCCGAGGGCCAGCGCGATTGCGGAGATCACACTCCAGACGCCGATCCAGCGAGGGATCGCACTCGAGCGCAGCAGACCGATGGAGAGCAGACCGATCGAGATCGCCGCGAAGAGCCCCACGCCGAGGGCCTCGCCGATCGTGCCGCCGTAGGAGTTGAGCGCGTCGTAGAGGCGTTCGATCGTGTAGCGCTGCCCATCGTCGGCGGCCGAGCCGTAGGCGTCGGCGAGTTCGGGCATCGGAGCGAGCCAACGGACGATCCCGAGGCTGCGCGCGATCGCCGAGGCGATCGCGAAGCCGATGACCAGGCGGCGAACCCCCTTCGCCAGGTCTCCCTCGACGAGCCGAGCGAGCATCGTGATCGTCACGGCGAACAGCACCGAGTAGACCAGGTAGGCCGCGTATCCGAAGCGGACCGCACCCTCGTTGTCGGCCAGCCTCGGCAGCGCGGTCGAAGCAGGATCGGACAGGCTCGCCGGCCAGCCGACCGCCGCGCCGAGCACGATGGTCGGCACGAAGATCAGCAGTCCCTGCACGACGGCTGTCCAGCCGGCGCCGCGCGCCGGCGGCGAGTCGGCGGATTCGCCGAGCGTGGTGGGTGACTGATTGTTCATGGGGATCCTCTTTCTGTGTGGTGATTGACGGATTGACGGACCGGTCCACTGATTCATGCACTCGACGGGCTGTCTGGCCCGCCCTCCCACGTCGGACCTTCGAGTACATACATCGTGTTGCGACGCCTGTTCGCACTTTACGCTCGGGCGACCGAAAATGCAAACAGTGTTCGCGTTGCAACGGTCGGTTACTGTTCCCGTCATGGAGGGACGTCGAGCCACGCTTCGGGCGCACCTGTTGTCCGACATCAGGGCCGCGGCGCTCGACGAACTGCGACGGACCGGCGCGGCATCGCTGTCGCTGCGTGAGGTCGCCCGGGCGGCGGGCATCAGTCCGTCGGGCCTCTATCGATACGTCGACGGGCGCGACGGGTTGCTCGAGTTGCTCATCAGCGACGGCTTCGAAGCCTTCGGCAAGGCGATCGCCGCCGCCGTCGCCGAGGCAGGCGACGACGTGATCGCCCGCATGGAAGCCGTGGCCATCGGGTATCGGCGGTGGGCACTCGAGAACTCCGAGCAGTTCGGGCTGATCCTCGGTACCCCTGTTCCCGGATTCCACGCCCGAGCCGACGGACCCACCGAGGCCAGTGTCCGCCGCTTCGGCGAGCCGATGATCTGCGTGGTCGCCGACGCCTACGCGACGAGTCACCCAGCGGGAGCAGGTGACGAGACGATCGGAGGTTTCGACCTCTCCACGTTCGACCCGAGGGCCAACGAGCTTCCTGAGTTGCTGCTCAGCGCAGTGGTGCGCAGCTGGTCACGTGTGCATGGCCTCGTGGCGCTCGAAGCGTTCGGACACCTCGCCTGGAGCGGAACCGACGTCGAGGCCCTGCTGCGTACCGAGGTGCGGTCGATGGTGGTCGAGTTCACCCGGCCGGCCGGCACGGCCACCTGAGCGATCGGGGGCGCCTCGCGCCGCGGTCGACGAGACGACACCACCCAGCGACGCCACCCAGATCACTCCGGAAGCCGCAGGTCGCGCTGCTGGCGAACCAACACACCTGCTGCCCGTGTTCAGGTCGCTCGCACCCGCCGCCACACTCACAGCAATGGGCGAGGTCCGCATCGACCCCGCCAACGACCGCAGCACACTCGGCGTCATGAACGAGTTCGCGTTCCACGGCGAACTGCACTTCCTCCAAGGGCTCACCGACCTCGAAGTGCTCAGCATCCGACTGTCGTCGCTCATCCTCAGGCCACTCCAGCACCGCCACGCCGACCCCGACTGTGCCTTCGGGCCACCGGTCAAGAACGTCCGCCGCACCAAGCTCGCCAACGTCGCCGACGTCGGTGACTCCTTCACCTACTCCTTCGACTTCGACGATGGTTGGGTGCACACGATCACCGCCGAGAACGTCATCCCTGTCGCACCCCGAATGACCCTGCTCGCATGCACCGATGGCGGCGGCGCCGCCCGCCTGAGACGGCCCATTCCGATGCAGACGAAACCGATCTTGTGTCGATTTCCGTTGTATACGACGGAAATCGACACAAGATCACCTGTCGCACGGTCGAGCCACACTCGCCGCCCAGCCCCGGGACGCGAAGAGGCCCCGCCGAAGCGGGGCCGCAGTCAGTGGGCGAGGGGGGACTTGAACCCCCACATCCTTTCGAATACTGGCACCTGAAGCCAGCGCGTCTGCCATTTCGCCACTCGCCCGAGTGAAGACCGGCAGGTTACCAACTCGCGCAAGGCAGCCCAACACGCCAGCGGCACCCGGGCCCCACGGCCGACGGCCGGCCGTGCCACACCGGCAGTAGCATTCCGAAAACTATGGGTCTGCAGTCCGTTGAGCAGGCGCTGGAGCGTATGGTCGAGAACGTGTTCTCGCGTTCCTCCCGCACCACCCTCCGCCCCGTCGAGCTCGGCCGCCGTCTGCTGCGCGATATCGACGACCATCGCAGCGTCGATGTGAATGGCCGCCGCATCGTTCCCAACGCCTTCACCTTCTATCTCAGCCCCGCCGATCACGCCGGCTTCAAAGACATCGACACGGCGCTGCGCCACGAGCTCACCGAGGCCGCTCGCGAGTACGCCCGCGACGAGGGCTACCACTTCGTCGGCCCGGTCTCGATCGCGTTCGAGGTCGACAACAACCTCAAGCCGGGTCGCTTCGGCATCTTCTCGCACCTTCGCGAAGCCCCGCTTGCAGCGCCCGTCGTACCGGCACCCGCACCCGATGCCGCGCCGGCTCCCGCAGCCGTGGCCCAGGCGCCCGTGGCACCGCCCGCCGTGCCGGCCGCCACGGAGATGCCGCTACCCGGCTTCACCATCACCCCCGCCATCGACGACGCCCCGGTGCCAGCCGCCGCCGCGCCCGTCGCCCCGGTGCAGCACAGTGCACCGGCCACCATCGTGCTGCCGTCGGGCCAACGCCTCGCCGTCACCGCCCACGCCATCACCATCGGCCGCCTGCCCGAGTGCACCATCGTGCTGAACGATCCGAACACCAGCCGCCGCCACGCCGAGATCCGGCGCGGCCTGCAGGGCACCACCGTCGTCGACCTCGGCTCCACCAACGGCACCAAGGTGAACG
>JBIKLX010000311.1:0-2536 GCA_044359565.1 Ilumatobacteraceae bacterium | reverse complement strand
TTCACCTACCTGCAGCCCCACGGCGGCGGCGTGCTGCTGGGCGTGTACGAGCGCGACCCGCGGCACTGGGCCACCGAGGGTGCCCCGTGGGAGTTCGGCATGGAGTTGTTCCCGCCCGATCTCGAACGCATCGACCCCGAGCTGTCGATCGGCTTCGCCCGGTTCCCGGTGCTCGCCGAGGTGGGCATCCGACGCTGGGTGCACGGCGCGTTCACGTTCACGCCCGACGGCAACCCGCTGGTGGGCCCGGTGCGCGGCCTGCGCAACTACTGGCTCGCCACCGGCTGCATGGCCGGGTTCTCGCAGGGCAGCGCCATCGCCCTCGCCCTGTCGAACTGGATGGTGAACGGCGAGCCCGGCTTCGACGTGTTCGGCATGGACATCGCCCGCTTCGGCCCGTTCGCATCGAACGAGCACTACCTGCGCGACACCACCACGCAGTTCTACGCACGCCGGTTCGTCCTCGCCTATCCCAACGAGGAACTGCCCGCTGGCCGGCCCTCGAAGGTGTCGCCCGCCTACGACGCGATGGCGGCCGAGGGTGCCCGCTTCAGCGTGCTGTGGGGAATGGAGAGCCCGTCGTTCTTCGCACCGGACGCGCCCGACTTCGACGAGCACCTCACCCTGCGCCGCTCGAACGCACACGATCTGGTGGCCGCCGAGGTGCATGCCACGCGCGAGGCCGCGGGCATGTTCGAGACCTCGGTGTACGCCCGCTACGAGGTCACCGGGCCCGATGCACGGGCCTGGCTCGACCGACTGCTGGCCTGCAACCTGCCGGGCGAGGGTCGCATCCGCCTCGCGCCGATGCTGGCCCACGGCGGCACGCTGCTGGGCGACCTGTCGGTGGCCTGCCTGGGCGACGACCGCTACTGGCTGGTCGGGTCGTACTCGATGCAGGAGTTCCACCAGCGCTGGTTCGCCGAGAACCTGCCCGAGCGCGGGGTCGCCGTCATCAACCGCAGCGATGACTACATGGGCTTCGCCCTGTCGGGGCCGAAGGCCCGCGAGGTGGTGGCGGCGCTCGCCACGGTCGACGTGTCGCCCGAGGCGATGCCGTTCTTCTCGATGCGGTCGATGGCGATCGGCTACGGCGAGGCCCTGGTCGCGCGGGTGTCGTACACCGGCGAATCCGGGTTCGAGATCACGGTGCCCACCGTGCAGCACCGCACCCTGTTCCACGACCTCATGCGAGTGGGTCGCGACATGGGCCTGCGCCCCTTCGGCCTGCGGGCGCTCGACTCGCTGCGCATCGAGAAGGCGTACGGCGGATGGGGAACCGAGTTCGCCCAGAACATCACCCCGGCGATGTGCGGCCTCGACCGCCACGTGGCCGCCGACAAGGGCGACTTCATCGGCCGCGACGCCTTCTTGCGGGCCGCCGAGTCGGCGCCTGCCGAGCGTCTGGTGCTGCTCGCGGTCGAGACGGTCGATGCCGACGCACGTGGCTGGGAGCCGGTGTGGTCGGGCGACCGCCGAGTCGGTTACGTCACCTCCGGCGCCTACGGGCACACCGTGGGCCTCAGCCTGGCAATGGCCTACGTCGAGGCCGATGCACTCGACGCGGCCTTGCCGTTGGAGGTGTCGGTGGTGGGCGACCGCTTCCCGGCGCGGGTGCTGCCCGAGCCCCCATACGATCCGACAGGCATCCGTCTGCGATCCTGAGAGCGATGCCGCCGACACGACACGGACCTTGGTCGCCGCTGCGGCTGCGCGTGTTCCGCGCGCTGTGGATCGCCGCGCTGGTGTCGAACCTCGGCAGCTTCATGCACATCGCCGCCGCAGGGTGGGCGATGACCGATCTCACCACGTCCACCACCCTGGTGGGTCTGGTGCAGACCGCCTGGGGTGTGCCCGGGTTCCTGCTCGCACTTCATGCCGGAGCCTTCGCCGACCTGTTCGACCGGCGCCGGCTCATCATCGTCACCGAGGCGTTGGCCCTGGTCATCGCGGGGGCACTGGCGGTGCTCGATTGGGTGGGTGGGCTGAGCAGCGACCTGTTGCTGCTCGGCACGTTCTTCGAATCGCTCGCCATCACCGCTTCGGTGCCAGCCTTCATGGCCATCATGCCGCTTCTCGTCGATGAGGAACGCCTGCCGCAGGCGCTCGGACTCGATGCCATCTCGCGCAACATCGCCCAGAGTTTCGGGCCCGCTGTCGCCGGGCTCATCATCGCCGCGTCGGGCCCGGGTGCAGTGTTCGCCGTCAACGCGCTGTCGTTCGTGGGTGTGATGCTGGTGGTCGGTCGGCAGCGCTGGCTGGGCCGTACCGAACCCGTGCCGTCGGGCACCGGATTCGGTCAGGTGAACCGGGCGATCGCCCACGGTGTCGGCGTCGCTGCCCACGACCGGGTGCTGCGGCATCCGCTCGTGCGCCTCGCAGTGGTGGTGGGAGCCACGTCGAGCGTGGGTGCGTTGCTGCCACTGCTCGCCAAGGACGAACTCGGCCAGTCGGCGGTGGGCTTCGGAGTGATGTCGGGCGCGCTCGGCGTGGGTGCGGTGGCGGCGATGCAGTTCCTGCCGTCGGTGCGGGCCCG